>JAFGLH010000181.1 GCA_016928165.1 Pirellulales bacterium
CGCACCAGCTTGGTTTTGCCGCGAAATAAGGTGCGTGCAAGCACGCACCCTACGGATTTGGAGCTTTCCGCAACAGTAACTACTTATCATTCCATGAAACGCATATCCGTTGGAGCGGCAGTCGGGGGGCCGCCGCCCCAACGGGATTGTTGAGTTGTTATTTCCGTCGGAACCACGCGGCCGCCAGCGCGGTCAGTCCGCCGAAGATCAGCAATGCGATCGTGCCGGGTTCGGGAACAAGCAATGCATCATGGCTGAAAAAGTATTCACCGGGCTCCAACGTAATCGGCGAATCCAAAGTGAACGTGAGACGGTAGATAATGTCGTCGTTGTTGGAGAAGCCGGAATAATGGCGTACGACTCCGCTGTCTTCCACCGCGAAGGTTCCCGAGGCGCTGTCGGTCGTAAAGACATCGCCGACGAAGCTATCCACTACCGGTTCGACGTACTCTCCGTTCACCTCGGTGGAAAAAATGTTCATTCGGAAATCCCACACCCCTGAATCGAGATATGGAGCGATAGTGTGGTAATACGTTTCCGCGAAATAACCGCTGATCTGATCGACCGTCGTGGTTTCGTCAATTAAAAAGTAGCCGGCGTATATCCAATCGTTGTTGTTGCTCATGGATTCACCGCAATAAAGTCCGGGCGTAATGGTGCTCGGACTACTTTCGATTCCGTAGAAATCGGCCGGCGCCGAGTTTGTGTCGATGCCGTTGTTGTCAAAAACGATGGAGTTTTGGTAGCGCATCGTCAGAGCTAGCCCCTTGTTCTCTTCGAACCAGCCGTCGCGTTTCCATTGTTGATAACCGTTGGGGTAATGCGTATAGTTCGGATCATCATTTATGTACCACATGGTTCCCTGCGTACCGTTCCGGGTCTGGCCGTTTTCCGCGATGCCGCCGGTAATCACAGCATACCAACCGTAGTCGGTCGTGGAGTTCTCGACATGGCCGTTGAAATCCGGATGGGTTTGCGCCATTGCGATCATCGGAAGCGCACTTGCCGCAAACGCTAAAACGACTGTAATTGCTGCTAACTTTTTCATCTTAATGTCCCTTTCAACCTTGCGATCTGATTGTTCCACTACAGGCAATGAATCCTCCCTTCCTTGGAAAAACTGATTGCGACTGCCTTTCTGTGGTTGATGTTGAAAAATACGATCGATACAAACGATTTGATTATTTCAGCGCTGCCTCCGAAAGCGAAGCGGGATCGTTCGCATCCCGAAACTCGCTGTTGTTTAGTCGCGGCGACGATTCGACCGCTGCCGCGACTTGTTGCTTTTCAATCGAGCCGGAACTCAATCCCGGCTTACGCTTATTTCTTTTTCGCTCGGAACCAGGCGGCCGCCAGGGCGGTCAGGCCGGCGAAGATCAGCATGGCGATTGTGCCCGGCTCGGGAATGGCGACACCATCAATGGGCGCCGTGGCAAAGCCGCCGTAATCCACATAGGTTGTAATCGGGTTGCCGCTGCCGGGACCCACCGGGCCTGGACCGTCGGCCGCGCCCCACCAGTTACCCTGCGCGTTCACCGTGGAAGCGAAATCGCCAACGACGCTGACGGCCATGTCGTTGGCGATGAAATTGTTGTCCGTCAACACATGGTCCGGATACGTCATGTCCGTGTCAAACACGAACTCAATCGCGGTGTCGTTATTATAGAAACAATTCTTTTCAATAAGGCTGGCTAAATGGGTTCCTTCACCGGCGCCGTAGTACTGCCACCAGATAGCCGGCGTTCCATTGCTGGGATGGAGGTCGTCGATCGCGTTCTTGAAGGTGTTTTCGTAGATGTGGTGATCGCCGAAGGTTTGCCCGGCCACATCGGGACAACCGTGTCCGTTGTATATCGCGTCGCTGCAGCCGTCGAAGACGTTGTCGTATATGTCGTAAGCCTGGCTGTTGGAGATCGTCATCCCGCCCCAGGTTTCGTCGATGTTGTTGTAGATGCTGACCGCGGCGTTTCCCGAACCGTCGCGGACGGCGTATCGGTTATGGCACAAGAGCATTGAGGTGCCCCAGTGGTCGCCGTCTCCCGAAGCGCGGTCCTCAATGAACCGGTTATCGTGAATCGTCAACGAAAGAGGGCCGCTGGAAGCGCGATTGATTTCGATGCCGGCGCCCCATGTCGAATCCGCGGCGCTTCGCGTATTGAATGTAAAACCGGAGATGTCGTAGTACATGCTTTCGGTATATCCGCTCATGCTGCCGGTGATGCATTGTCCCCCGGCGGGAGCAATCCAGGTCACCAAATCTCTTCCGGCGCCGACGAACGTCAGATTTTTGCCCGCTGTCAAGGTCACCTGCTCGGAGTAGGTTCCGGCGGACACGTTGATGATGTCGCCGCTGATTGCGCCGTTTACCGCGGCCTGAATACTGTCGCCGGGATTGACGTAAACCGTGGCCGCTTGAGTCGCCCCGCCAATAGCGACAATCATCGCCGAAACCGCAAGCAATATAGGCAACTTATTCATTTTCAGACTCCTTCGGTCTTTCGACCTTGTTGCGTCGCTATTGATCGGGGATCCTTCGCCAACAAACAAGCCGTTTGCGACAGGTTCTCAAATGTTTGAGTGCATAATCACAATGATTCCGTTCAACGTTGCTCCTTAATAAATGGTGCTGCTACCTCCTTCTTCGCCAGGTGTAGAAGGTCGCGCCGATCAATCCGCCGATCAGCAGCGCGATCGCGCCGGGTTCGGGAACAATCCGGATCTGATCGAAGCTGACGGTGCCCGCGGCATTGTGGTCGAAGGTCACGTTGAGAACCACGCCGCCATCATCAGGCCAAATTTGGCCCTCGGGCGCGCCGAACCGCCAACTGTTGGTCGTAGCGGCGCTGCCGCCGTCGAAGGGGGTCCACTCGCCGCCTTCCAGCCGGTAGCTAGGCGAGACTGTCCAAGGATCAGCGTCGTTTTCCTTATAGAAGTCCATGCGCAGGTCGAAGTGATCGCGAGTCAAATCACCCGCGTTAAATCCCGCGCTGCGCAGGTTATCCCACAACCCCGTGCGATCATAGGTTTCTTGGCACTGAAACAAATCCTTGTCGAGGTTGTCGCCCCATACATCCAGCCTTGCGTTCACTATGAGGGAATGCCAGTACCACCAGCCTTGGCCGTCGGGGCTGATGTTCACCAATTGAAAATACACCGTTCTTCCACTCGGGCCGGTTACTCCGGTGACGTCAATCCCGGATATTTCCATCCGCCAGGGCGTGCCGGCGCCCATGCCCGTCAGGTAATTGGGCCAACTAAAGAATTCATATACCTTGAAGTAGGTGCTGCCATCGTGGGTCAGCGTTTGCGGGCCGATAGTCTCGGGCGGTACCACCAGCGATCCGTCGGTCGGGTCCGCCACGACAGCGGTTGCGACAAGACTCCAAAATAGTCCTGCCACAGCAAAAAATATCGCGCACTTTTTCATGGTAAAACTCCCTTGAGGTTTTGACCGAAAAAACCTTGTGGTCGAGATGATAAAAAGTATCCTCTGCGCCGATGGGGTTGTTATATGCAGGGATTCAATCCCGGCTTACGCTTATTTCTTTTTCGCTCGGAACCAGGCGGCCGCCAGAGCGGTCAGTCCGGCGAAGATCAGCATGGCGATTGTGCCCGGCTCGGGAATGGACAGGCCCGTTATGTTGCCGCCAAGCGAAGTACTGAGGTCGAATTCTTGTACAACATCACTTCCCGGGAGCAGGTTCGGTCGGCTATAGAGAATCTGGTCGTTCCAATTGGCGGCCCAAAGTTTTCCTGCCGAATCGAATTCCATGCCCGCCCAACCATAATTGACGGAACCGGTTGTCGTTCCGAACTTGGCGGTGCCGTTAAGTGTTCCGATGAGAGTGCCGACCCCGGTTGTTCTGTTCAGTTCGACAAGATTGCCTGTGGAATTAGGCGTGTAAACGTTATAGAGTTTGTCGTTAGGCGCGTCGTAGAATAGATCGCCGTCCGAGCCAAGATAACCAGATGCCCCGATGAGCGTTGGGGCGGTGGTCCCGTCGAGTGAATTGAATTTATAAAGGTTGTCGACTGCCCCGCCTCCGGCGGCGGCGTAGAGAGTGTCGCCGACGAAAGTCAAGGCGTTGATTTGTTCCGGCATGGTCTGCGTCCATTCAAACGACCAGTCGGACGTATTGACTTTGGCTAGCGTCTTAAAATTTCCAGCGCCATCGCTGTAGTATGTAACGTACATGTCGCCGTTGCCATTCATTGCGATGTCGCCAAAACCGCGGACATCACCGGCCGCGCCGGAATACGCATAGGCGGCTTTGATGGCGACGTTCCCCGTGCCCGTGTCAACCGTAAAGATTTCGCCGCCGGTCCAAAAGCCGGTGTCATTGATGCCGTTGGTGACACCCCAGAGAACATCGCCCGCGTTCCCTCTGACAACCCCGGCCAAAATCAACGCCGCTACAAAAAAACCGATAAACCGATTCATTGTCATTCTCCCGTGGCCTTATGGCCGTCTGGTATCGCTTTTTGATAATTCCGTCCAACGTTGCTCCCTAAAAAATGATTCCGCTACCTCTTTCTTCGCCAGATGTAGAAGGCCGCGCCGATCAATCCGCTTATCAGCAATGCGATCGTGCCCGGTTCGGGGACGGCGCCGACGACCGGTCCGGTGGCCGTTGTGCCGTCGATGACGCTGCCGATGACCTCGCCCGGCGCGAGTTCGCTCAACACGAACATTACTCGACTGTTTTCGCCGGGTCTGATTTCCAGCGACAAAAGTTTCGAGTAGTAGAAGGAAATCTCGAGGCCGCTGACAAGCGAATCAACGAATCCGGAGCCGTACGGGTCTTGCCCGCCGGCGAGAAATCCGCCGGGCAACGTTCCGTCAAGGTAGCCCACGTCGCCGTATCCGGCCGAGCCGGCGAACAGGCCGATGGTATACATTTCGGCGGCCGAGTTTCCGCTGACGCCGATGTTGTTGACTTGATAGACGTAGGCGTACAGTCCGCTGCCGTCGTAGAAGGCCTGGCTGTACACTTCGGTGATCAGGTTGCCGCTCGACATGTCGGTCGTCATTAATGAAGTGGCGGCCGTGTAGCCGGAGCCGAGCAAATTTTCGAGCGAGTCCTCGACAAGCGATATCGTCCCGGCGCGGGCGAGGACGGTGGACATGCAAACCACGCATGCAACGCAAGCGGCCAGGGTTAGTTTCTCTCTCATAAGCGATTTCCTTTGCTGTTAAAAAGTGGTTTATCCTTCCTTAATGTCAATGGTCGCGCCCGAATATCAACACGTTCTCAAGCTGCGTTTTTTTTCTTTTTCTGCGACTCGTTAATTTCCTTCCGCTCCTTGGCGAAGAGGGAAAACAGTTGCGATTCGATCTCCGCGCATTCCAAATAGGCGCGTCTCGCCTCCTTGTTGGAGACGATCAACTCCTCCAAACGCTTCGCGTCGCCCTGGTCTGCGCAGCCGTCGAAGGTCGCCCAGGCCAGCCTGCCGACAACGGCCTTCACGTCCGAGCCGTCTTCTCCCTTGCGGTAGTTGTTTGCGTTTGTTTTCACATCGTTCGCGTTCAAATGACGGAAAAAAATCGGCGGGCGGCGAGCGCCTTTGTCTCAGCGCGCGCCGCCCGGTCGGATATATAAAAGCCTCTTGCCTGAATCCTCTATGCCCTCCTTCGTTTGAGCCAAACGGCGGCCAGCGCGGTCAGTCCGCCGAAGAGCAAAAGCGCTAAGGTGCCCGGCTCGGGCACGGCGTTCATCAGTTCCTGATACGTCGAATCGCAAATCGGGAAGTTCAAGTCTCTGAACTCCTGCCGTAAATCCTCGGAAAAAGCGTATGACAGCGCGGTCGCCATAAGCGTGGCCCTAAATTCATCCGCCTCTTCCGTGTCGTGGTGTTGGTCCCAGCTAGTCATGAGGTCCTCGTCGAACAAACCCAACAGTACCATCATTCTTTCAGCGGGTGTTTCATATCCGCTGCCGGCGTTTTCCGCGTGCTCGAAGAACTTGTATGCCAGCGTCATGAAAGTGCCGAAAGTATCATCTTCGGGCGTGCTTGGATCGTTCCAGGAGGCAAATGGGCAACCGTCGTTCACGTAGTCCTCATAGGCGTTTCTGACCACTTTCATGGTCGCGGCGGCGCTCTGCTCCAATTCAAACGCCAGATCATTTTCCAGTCCGTACGAAGCGGCGTTGTTTATCAATTGGTAAGCGGTTGCGTGTTGGAATATTTGGGCGACGGTTTCGGAATAGATGGCGTTGGCGCATCCGTCGATCTTTCCGCCGTAATAGAAATCGGCCGGGTAGTTGAGGGTGAAATTGTGACCCATTTCGTGGAAGAACGAGGAATACTGGATGCCGCCGGATACGGATGAGGCACTCGCCCCGAAAGCAACCGGATCGGTATACCATAGCGTATACATTCCACCGCCGGAGAGATTTGTGTCTTTGAGTAAAACTTGACTGAACTTTCCTTCGGTAAGCGGAACGTTTCCGCCGACGAAATCCATCTGTATCGACGCCGCGGCCGTGAGCACATACTCGATAGTGGATCGCGGCACGACGCCGAAGTCGTCGTCGGAGAAATAGGTCAAGCTGCCCGGAGGAACGTATCCCGGCATTCGGCTCGAAAGAGTGACGGCCTCGGTTGGTATTGTCACGGAGACGTTCGAGGGAAGCGCGACCGGGTTGATTTGCGGGGCGACAAAGCGCACCAGGGTTTCGCTCGTATCCGATCCGCCTCCGGAGTAATGCGCCGTGACGCCGACCAGATAGTTCTGAGAAGTATCGGAGTATGTGTGGTTGCTCGGAAACCAACCATCCTGAACGGCCTCGTCGCCCCAATTCCATGTGAAGGGAGTAGTGGGGCACTGGCTGTCTCCGCCGTTAATTACCACCTGCCCTGTCGAGCCATCAATGGAGAGAACGGACAAGGAGAGGGTCGAGGGCGAGTCGAACAACTCGTGTTTGAAATCGAACGCCACGCCTTGAATCGCCGTGCCGGAGTGGAGGAAAACTACCCCCAGCATTGCGACTGATAGCAACTTAAAGGAAGCGACATTCATTAGTTCAACTCTCCCGTAGCGTTTAACGATTCCCGACGGTGCGCGCTCCACGCGGCGCGCACCGCCATGCGATTTCGTCAATCAGGTTTACGAACTTCTCTTTCGGAACCACGCGGCTGCTAGCGCGGACAAGCCGCCGATTATCAGCAACGCCGACGTGCTTGGTTCGGGCACGACGGTTGCAATGAGACTGCCTTCGATATCGGGATGTCCCCAGGCGTCGTTCCCATAATCATCGACGCAATGCCAGTTGTTTAACGCCGCGTTGAACCAGATGGCGTAACCCTCGCCCAAGACAAGGTCGGTGTCGCCGGCCGTAAAGCTGTCGCTCCCGTCAACATCGACGTAAAAATCGCCGGTGATCGTCCAGACTTGCTCGGCGGGATTGTAGTCAGGACTTATCGCGTTTTGGTGCCCTTCGCCGCCGAGGACCGTATTGTAGTGAATGTATCCTTCGGAGACGTATCCACTCCAGTCGTATTCTCCGTTGACGGACGCCGTTACGGCATTGATGTCTTTGGCGAGGATTTTTTCACCCCATCCCCGGACGATGTCGCCACCGAGCAACCAAAGTTGCACGTGAGACATTCCCTGATAGCCTGCGGCGGCGGTCCAATCGATGATGTTGGCCACGCTTTGCAAATCCTGTTCCGCAGTGGCGCCTGAATCCCTGGTGGCATCGTTGTAGGTCCGATATGCTCGGCCTGTCGGAATCGGGTCGGCATCGGTTCCATGAACAAATCGAGCGGTTCCCAGTTGATTGAGCCGAGTGTCGTCCGCCGTTGCGTAGGTGAAGATGTCATTCGCATCAAACTGCAATGTGACGACGTTTGCGGCAACCTGGCTGCTGAACGCAGAGCAGATTGCAATCACAGCCAATCCCGCTAACAATCGTTTCATAATAAGGTCTCCCATTTTGGCCCTTCATTGAGCGATCTTTCCCTTTCCGTTTCGGCGATAGGCGCTTGCCGATCTTGAAATCCGAAACGGTATTCAATGCTTAAAAACTTGTAAAAATCAGAGACACGCCGCCTTGCTTTCGCGGAGCGATTAAAGGTCAGTCATCGAACGGCAGCCTTTCCGTGCCGACTACTCCCACGCATGTAATTTTCCACAGCTTTACGGGTTTGTCTGGGGAAGCTCTGGGGAAGGTCTGGGGAAGGCAACGAGGCCGCAAAGGTGGGGGTAAAACGTTGGCTCGAGGGCTGATTCACCTTTTCGCCCTTTCAAGGGCGAAAAATGTGCCTGTCCCCTTCAACGCCGCGCCGTCGAGGGTTGAATATCGACCGTCCGGGCGTCTATAATGCCGCTAGTGCGCGGTGACTGACCACCGCGTGAGGCCGGTTCGCAGGCGATAAAAGGGCATGTTGTTCCCATACAGCACCGACGCACCTATCTATCATTGGCCGTTCACGACGATTGCCTTTATCGTCGTGAACGTGGCCGTCTTCTACGCCGAGATGGCCGCCCCCGAGGCGGTCGTCGGGCCGTACATGCTCGTCTTCGGCGACGGGCTGCACCCGGTCCAGTGGCTGACGAACAATTTTCTCCACGCGGGCATTCTTCATTTGCTCGGAAACATGCTTTCGCTGTGGTCGTTCGGGCTGATCGTCGAGGGGAAGCTGGGTTGGAAAAAAACGCTCGCCGTTTATCTCGGCATCGGCGTCGCATATGGCGCAATCGTTCAGACGATCATGCTCGGCTCCTCCGGCGGCGCGCCGGGCGCCCTGGGCGCCTCGGGCATCGTTTTCGGGCTGATGGCCATGAGCCTCGTCTGGGCGCCGGAAAACAACGTGCAATGCCTGCTCCTGCTCGTCTTTTGGCCGATCTACTTCGAGATCAAGGTGGTGGTGCTGGTCGGCATTTTCCTCTTTTTCCAGATCGGCCTGCTGCTGCTCAACCACATGGCTATGAGCAGCGAATTGCTGCACGTGATCGGCGCCGCGCTCGGCTTCATCGTGGCCGTTTGGATGCTCCGCGGGGAGATGGTCGATTGCGAGCACTGGGACGTCTTCTCGGTTTGGGCGGGCCGCCACACCATGTCGCCCGAGGAACGCGAGCGGGCCGAAGGCGAGATTCAACAGAGTTTGCCCGACGACTTGCTCGTCGCCCAGATTAATCAAATCATCCAGAGCGGCAAACCGGCGCTGGCTTTGAGGGCCCATCAGCGAATGTCGGAAACGGTAAAGGATTGGATACTCCCCCGGAACGTCTTATGGGATTTGATCCAGGGTTTGCACAGAGAGAGATTGTGGGGCGAATCCGTTCCGGTGATGGAGGAGTATTTGAAAAATTACTCACACCAGGCGGCCCAGATGCAATTGAAGCTTTCACACATCATGTTGGCCGAGCAAGCCCGGCCGGCCTCCGCGTTGGAATTGCTGAAAGGCATTGATCGATCCAATCTGGACGCCCGAGGGATCGATTTATTGGAAAAGCTCCGAACGAAAGCCGAAGAGATGCTCGGCTCTTCGCTGCAATGAACTGTAGGGTGGGACAAGCGCAGCGCAGTCCCGCCAAGTTTTACTTTATAGAATCTTCGTGTGCGGGCTGATGCGGCTGTTGGCCGCTGGCGTTCTCAGACTCTCGGATCCGAAGAATGTCATGCCACGCGGGCCTTTTCATTCTTAGGGACGCACGTACGGCAAGGATTCCAGGAATCAGCCATACGGCGCAGGCCAACAAAGTGACAAGAATACCCCAGATTGGTTCCGGTTCCCGGCAGGCACGTCCAATGCCAATGGCAAGAAGCGTAGGACTTGCAATGATGAGCATCACGCCGATGCCGAGAGCGGTAACGCGACGATTTTTGAACTTACGCTCGTTGCGGTGTAGAGTTCGTTGCCATGCAATATCTTTTTTACGTGCCATTTATTGTGCCCATTATCAGCAAAACATGGTGGGACTGCGCTAAAGCTTGTCCCACCCTTCATCGGCCGCCCAATCATTCGGTTGCCGGCATTTTCAACGGGCGCGGACCGAGCGTCAAGACCGTGAAGTCGCAGGGAGGATGTTCGGCCAGATAGGCGTTGATGCTCTCTCCGCTGAGCCTGTCGACCAATCGGCCCACCTGGTCCAACGTGCGGGCGTAGCCGAGATGATACCAGTCGCGGGCCAGAGAAGCGCTGCGGGCGGTGCTCGACTCGTGCTGCATGATAAGTGCGCTTTTGATGCGGGACTTGAGTCGATCGAGTTCCGCGTTCTCGATTCCCTTGGCCAGTCTGGTCAATTCTCCTATGGTGACCTCCAGGGTCTCTTGCGCCCGGTCGGCGCCGGTGCCGGCATAGCAAAAGACCGCGCCGCGATGATAGAGCGTATGGTGCGTGGCGTAGACGCTGTAGCAGAGGCCGCGTTTTTCGCGGACTTCGAGAAAGAGCCGTGCGCTCATTCCGCCGCTGAGGATGCCCACCGCGCCCCACGCCTGAAAATAGTCGCGGTGGCGGTACGGGACGCTTGGATAGGCGATGCCGATCTGCGTCTGCTGGGAATCGTGAGTGATGTGATCGTAGGGGACGACGCGGTGCGACTCGTCGATGTTGTCGTCGCCGCCCGGGGGCCAATCACCGAACAGTTCCTCGACGCGGTCCTTGAGTCGTTCCCAATCGATGTTTCCGGCCACGCCGAGTATCGTTCCGTTGGGGCAATAATAGCGTTGGAAGAAGCGGCGAATGTCTTCGATGGTCGTTGCCTCTAACGATCGACGGTCGCCTTGCGATGGCTGGCCCCAGGGGTGCGGATAGTGTCGACGGCGGAGTTCGAGCATCGCCTTCTGGGCCGGCTCGTCTTCAACCGCTCGAAGCTCCTGCATCATCGCCAGTCGTCCGGCCTCCATTTGGTCTTCCGGCAGCCGCGGGCGGCGGAACATGTCGGCGTAGATGGCCAGTGCCTTAGGCAGATTTTCGGCCAGTGCGGCGCCGCTGTAACCGGCGTGAGTGCTGGAAACCGATTCACTCCGCTCGACTCCGAGGTTGTCCAGGTCGAGGATGAACTGTCGGCTGTCGCGGTTGCCCGCCCCGCGGAGCGCCATTTCGCAGGTGAATCCGCCCAGCCCGCCGCGATCGGCCGGATCGTGGACACATCCGGCGGGCACCAGAAACGTGAACGCGGCCGATTGCAGCCAGCTCATCGGTTCGGCGACCAACACCAGTCCATTCGCATACGTGTGTGAAAATATCGATTGAGTCACGAGTGATTCGCTGTTTCCACGGTTTTATAGACTATCCGATTCGTATTGAAGCCGATCTTTCTGTACAGTCGCACCGCGGCCGAGTTTTCGGCGGTGACGTCGAGAAACACGCGACGCACGCCGCGGCGGCGGAATCCGTCCAGCGACCGCAACAAGAGACTGGTTCCCAGGCCGCGGCGACGATGTTCGACCGCCACTCCGAGGTTCTGGATCGCGCCGAATCCGTGTTCGTCGCGGACGCCCTGCACGGTTCCGCAGTACTCCACCCGTCCCCCACGGTCCTCTCGATAAACGAGCAGCCAGGTGGCCTCGGGCAAAAAACCGGGTTTGCCGGCGATCTCGTTCATCAGCCGCCGGCATCCGGCGAAATCGGCCAGGCAGGGAAAAACATGCGTGTCCATCTCGTCGCGGAAGCTCAGATATTTCGCCATCGCGAAACAGTCCAACAACGATTCCTCCCAAGGCAGAAAAAAATAACCTTCCGGCAAGGGATTGGGCGTCAGGCTTTGCCCCGAAAGGCCGATTTCCATGCGGAACCGTTTATAATAGACGAGATTCATATCCCTTTTAATCTATCGAAGATAACGGGGGGGGTCAATCTCCTGGCCGATCCCACCCAACGGCAGGGATTGAAAATCCGCCATAATTAAGGCAAGTCCGTACTCGAAGTCCTGAAGTAAAATAATGTCTGGCATAGCACTACCTACTCAACGAGCGGAGCGTTTTCAGATTAATCAAGTCCCAATCCACTCCGTCCTCCGTGCCTTTCGGCGTCTCCAAGTACATGGGTATCTCGTCGAAACGCTCGTCGTTCAACAATAGCCGGAAGGGTTCCAGCCCGAGTTCGCCGTGGCCGATATGCTCGTGACGGTCGACCCGGCTGCCCCGTTCGCGACGACTGTCGTTCAGGTGGAAGGCCCTGATGCGTTCTAGTCCCAGCAGTTTATCGAAGGCGGAGAGCGTATCCCGATAATTTTTTTCCGGGGCCAACGGATAGCCGGCTGCAAAGACGTGACAGGTGTCGAAGCAAAAGCCGAGTCGATCGGGACTTTTTACCCGGTCGAGGACCGCGGCGAGCTGCTCGAACCGCCAGCCCAAAGCGGTGCCCTGTCCGGCGGTTGTTTCCAGCAAGCAGCGCGTCTTGAGGTCGCTCGTTTGGGAGTGAATTTCATCGACCGCCCGAACGACGTTTTTCAGGCCGGTTTGCTCGTCGGCGGTGGTGTACGCGCCGGGATGGGTCACAACAAAGGGAATCGAGAGCGTCTCGGCCCGACGCATCTCGACAATAAATGCATCGATCGACTTGCGCCACAACTTGGGATCGGGACTGGCCAGATTAATCAAGTAGGAGTCGTGTGCCAGCGGGTGGGTCAGACCGCAAGCGTCCAGCGCCTCGCGGAAGCGTTGGGCCTGTCTGGGCGTAATCTCCCCGGCTACCCATTGGTTGTTGTTTTTCGTGAATAATTGGAGGCAATCGCAACCGCAGCGTCGGGCGCGCTCGACCGCCTTGTCGAAGCCGCCGACGATCGACTGGTGTGCGCCGAGGATGGACATGTCGTCGCGCCGCCGAAAATATACTTCCGCCCACGAACACCACGGTTCCCGCGCAGAGCGCGGGAACGCGCGAAACCTTTATTCTCGGGCAAGTTTCCTCAGCACGGTCTGCAGGATGCCGCCATTGCGGTAATATTCCAACTCGACCGGGGTGTCGATCCTGGCTTTCGCGGTGAATTCGATCGCGTTTCCATCCGACGACGCGGCCTTGACCGTCACCTCGCCGCCGGGTCGAAGCGAATCGTCCAATTCGGGCAGGTCGAACGTTTCCTCGCCGGTCAGGCCGAGCGATTCCCACGACTGTCCCTCGGCAAGTTGCAGAGGAAGGATGCCCATGCCGACCAGGTTGCTGCGGTGGATGCGTTCGAAGCTGGAGGCGATCACGGCGCGGATTCCCAGCAGGTACGGCCCTTTCGCGGCCCAATCGCGGCTGCTGCCGGTGCCGTACTCCGTGCCGGCCAGGACAATTGTCGGAACGCCTTCGGCCTTGTACTTCATTGCCGCGTCGTAGATTGTCATCTGTTGGCCGTCCGGCAGGTGGCGGGTGTAGCCGCCTTCGGCGCCTGGAGCGATCATGTTGCGGATGCGGATGTTCGAGAACGTACCGCGGACCAGCACGCGATCGTTGCCGCGCCGCGCCCCATAGCTGTTGAAATCCTTTGGTTCGACGCCCAATTCCAGCAAATACTTGCCGGCCGGACCGTCGGCCGGGATCCCGCCGGCCGGCGAGATGTGGTCGGTCGTCACCGAATCGCCCAGCGCGGCCAGCGCCCGCGCGCCGAGCAACGGACGGATCGGCGCCGGTTCCGGCGGCATGTCGACGAAAAACGGCGGCTCTTGCACGTAGGTGCTCTCCGGGTCCCAAGGGAACAGTTCGCTGTCGGCCACGGCGATTTTATTCCACTCCTCGCTGGCGTTGAACACGTCGGCGTAGCGAATGTTGAACATCTCCGGCCCGATTGACCGCCCCATCGCGGCGGAGATTTCTTCGTTGGCGGGCCAGATGTCTTTCAAATATACTGGTTTGCCGTTTCCGTCCGTGCCAAGCGGCTCGTTGGTCAGGTCGATGTCCACCGTGCCGGCGATGGCAAAAGCGACGACCAGCGGAGGGCTGGCAAGATAATTCGCCTTCGTCAGCGGATGCACGCGGCCCTCAAAGTTCCGGTTGCCGCTGAGGACCGCCGCGACGATAAGTTTGCCGTCGCCAATCGCCTTGGTCACTTCCGGCGCCAGCGGGCCGCTGTTGCCGATGCAGGTCATGCAGCCGTAGCCGACGGTGAAGAATCCCAGTTCTTCGAGCGGTTTGTCCAAACCGGCCTTCCGGAGGTAATCGCTCACCACGCGGCTGCCGGGCGAAAGACTCGTTTTGACGTGCGGCTTGACCTTCAATCCGCGCTCGACGGCGTTGCGGGCCAGCAGGCCGGCAGCCAACATCACGCTCGGGTTGCTCGTGTTCGTGCAACTGGCGATCGAGGCGATCACCACCGCGCCGTGACCGAGTTCTCCGCCTCCTTCGACCGGCGCCGTTTTAGCGACTTCCCCATCGCCGAGGGCGAAGCCGCGCTGCTTGGTCGGCAATTGCAGCGCGCCGCGGAACGACCGCTTCAATTCTCCCAGCGGGACGCGGTCTTGCGGCCGCTTCGGACCAGCGAGCGAAGGCTCGACGGTCGCCAGGTCGAGCGAAACGACCTTCGAGTAATCCGGCCGCGGCGCGTTGCTCCTTACCGAGCGGAATAGTCGCTGCTCTTTGGCGTACCGTTCGACCAAATCGACTTCCGCTTCGCTGCGTCCGGTCTCGCGGAGATAGGCCAGCGTTTGTTCGTCGATGTGGAAATATCCCATCGTGGCGCCATAGTCGGGGGCCATGTTGGCGATTGTCGCCCGATCGGCCACCGTCATCGTTTCCAAGGCCGATCCGAAATACTCGACGAACTTGTCCACGACCCCTTCGGCGCGGAGGATTTGCGAGACGGTCAGCACCAGGTCGGTGGCCGTGACGCCGGGCGGCAACTCGCCGATCAACTCGAAGCCGACCACCTCGGGTGCGAGCATGTACAACGGCTGGCCGAGCATCATTCCCTCGGCCTCGATCCCGCCCACGCCCCAGCCGACCACGCCCAGGCCGTTGATCATCGTCGTATGGCTGTCGGTGCCGACCAACGTGTCGGGCAGCGCCGCCGGCCCGTCGGCCTCGTCGCGCAGACAAACGCACTTGGCAAGATACTCCAGGTTGACTTGATGGATGATACCCGTGCCGGGCGGAACGACGCGGAAATTTTCAAACGCCTTCTGTCCCCAGCGAAGAAACTCGTATCTTTCCCGGTTCCGTTCGAACTCCCGGCGGATGTTTTCCGCCGCCGCGGTCGGACCGGCGCAGTCAACCTGCACCGAATGGTCTATCACAAGATCGACGGGGACCAGCGGATTGATTCGTTTCGGGTCGCCGCCAAGCCGCTTCATGGCGCTCCGCATGGCCGCCAGATCGACGACCGCCGGCACGCCGGTGAAGTCTTGTAGAATCACACGGGCCGGTTTGAAAGGGATTTCGATGGCCGCTTTCCGATCCGCCCGCCAGGCGGCCAGGTTGCGAACGTCGTCCTCGGTCACCTGGTGGCCGTCGCAGGTCCGCAACACGGCTTCCAACAATACTCTAATCGAGTAGGGCAGTCTGGCGATGTTCGTCAGGCCGGCGTCTTCGAGTTTCGAGAGGCGATAGATTCCCACCCGGCCGGCGGAGGTTTGGAAAGTATCTCGGGCGTTGAAGGGGTCGCGCATGGGTCGCTCCAAAATATATTTACCCTGTGGTATGCAAACCGCTTGCGGTTACGCATAAAAACGCGATTCATTGCGAAACCACAAGCGGATATGGGCGTCTTGTTTCCAGCGGATCGGCAAACCGCCGTATTTGTTGACAAACGGCTTGTGTTGTTTAGGTGGCCGCTACTGCGGCGGATTTTCTCAATATAGCCGATCGTTCGCCGGATGGAATCGGGGGCGTTAAAAAACACCTTCCAACCCGACCTGCCCCAGACGGGATAGCCGGCGGGACGGAGTTTTTTCATTGCGAATCCGCGAGCGGGTGGAAATCGGCGGGCCAGAACACAGGCGGCGGCGCGGTAACGGAAATCCGCTCCCTGGACGCCGGATGATCGAACTCCAGCGTCCGCGCGTGCAGGGCGATGGCCAGCCGGCGGGGATCGTCGTACTGCGGACCGAACGGCACGGACGATCCGTATTGAAAATCACCCAGGACGGGGTATCCCCGCGACGCGGCCTGGATGCGGACCTGGTGCGTTCGGCCGGTCTCCAACTCGATTTCCAGCCAAGCGACGGCGTCCGTATCGGAAACGGTGCGATAGCGCAGCACGGCCGGTCGGGCATCGGGGTGCTCGGCCGACACGACCTCGGCCAGGGGCCGGCCATGGACTTTTATAAGATGGTCCCTCCACGTGCCGAACGGCGGATCGGGCCGCCCCTCGACCAGTGCCCAGTAGAGTTTTTTTACCGTCCGCAGCTCGAACTGCCGAGCAAGTTTTCGCGTTGCCCGGCGACGCAGCCCGAAAACCATTGCCCCGGACGCCGGCCTGTCGAGCCGATGCGGGGTGCCGAGATATATCTTCTCCGGTTCTTCGGAACGTTCGCGCAAATACGACTTGATGCGGACTTCCAGGCTGTCGATGCCCGGCGGCGCCTGGGTCGGCACGCCCGGCGGCTTGCAAACCGCCAGGCAGGGTTTTGCGTCTAAGAGCACCTCAAATCCTGGATCAATGTCACACATATCGCGCCATCAGCCGATCGACCAGTCCCGGCGCGAGGCGATTCATGCGGCATAGCACCCGCCCCCAAAGATAAGGAATGATTTCGTGCTTGCCGCTGCGGATTGCGCAGACCACTTGTCGAGCGACTACGGCGGCGGTGACGGGCCGATGCTCCGGCCACTTCGGGTCGTCCGTACGTTCGATCACTCGATCGAAAAACTCGGTCTCCGTCGTGCCGGGGCTGACGACCAGCACGTCGATCCCCAGCTTGGTGAACTCGGCCCGAATCGACTCGCTGAATCCCTGCACGGCAAATTTGCTGGCCGAGTACTCGCTGCTGTAGGGGACGCCGCGATGGCCGAGGATCGAACTGACGTTGACCACGATCGGCCGATTCCCTTGCCGCAGCAGCGGCAACGAGAGTCTGGTCATTTCTACTAGGGCGAAAAAATTGACTTCCATCAGGCGTCTCACCCGCTGGGGATCGGCGTCGACGAACAAGCCCGTCGCGCCGATGCCGGCATTGTTGACCAGAATGTCCAACCCGCCGAGCTTCCCTCGGGCGGCGTCGATCGCCCGTTGCCTGACGGCCGGGTCGGTCACGTCGCCGCCGACCGCTTCGACCTTTACGCCGAGCGGCATTATTTGATCGCCGAGTTCCCGGAGCCGTTCCTCGCGGCGGGCCAGCAGGACCAATCCCACGCCGTGCCGGGCCAACTCCAAGGCCGTCTCCCGGCCGATGCCGCTGCTGGCGCCGGTCACGATCGCCCGAGCGCCTTGTAGATTGCGTTTCATGTTTATATATCGTAGTACAAACAGAACTCGTAAGGATGGGGACGCAATTGCATGGCCTGGACCTCGTTGACCGTCTTGTACCAAATCCAGGTGTCGATCACGTCGGGGGTGAACACGTCGCCGCGGAGGAGGAACTCGTGGTCGGCCCGCAACGCCCTCAGCGCTTCGTCCAACGAACCGGGCGTGTGCGGAACGTCCTTCAATTCCTCGGGATCGAGGTCGTAAATGTCCTTGTCCAGCGGTTCGCCCGGTTCGATCTTGTTCTGAATTCCGTCGATTGCCGCCATGAGTATAGCGGAAAAAGACAAATAGGGATTACAGCTTGGATCGGGACAGCGGAACTCCAGCCGCTTGGCCTTGGGGTTCTGGCTGTACATGGGCACGCGGATGGCCGCCGAGCGGTTCTGCTGCGAATAAGCCAGGTTGACCGGCGCCTCGAAGCCGGGGACCAGACGCTTGTAGCTGTTGGTGGTCGGGTTGCAGATTCCGCACAGCGCGGGGGCATGTTTGAGGATCCCGCCGATGGCATGCAAGCCTTGGTCGCTCAGTCCGGCGTAGCCGCCGCCGGCGAACAAAGGTTCCCCGCCCTTCCAGATCGAAATGTGCGTGTGCATCCCCGAGCCGTTGTCGCCGTGGAGCGGCTTGGGCATGAAGGTAACCGTCTTACCGTACCGCCGGGCGACGTTTTTGATGACGTACTTGAACATCATCATCTTGTCGGCTATTGACACCAGATCGTCGAATTTAAGGTCGATCTCCGACTGGCCGGCGGTCGCCACCTCATGGTGCTGGGCCTCGACGTTCATCCCACATTCGATCATCGTCTGCATCATCTCGTTGCGGATGTCGGTCATCTGGTCGGCCGGCGGGACGGGAAAATAGCCCTCCTTGTAGCGAAGTTTGTAACCCAAGTTCGGCTTCTCGTCGCGGCCCCGGTTCCACTGCCCTTCGATGCTGTCGATGTGATAGAAGCCGCCGTGCGGCGTTTGGTCGAAGCGGACGTCGTCGAAGATGAAAAACTCGGCCTCCGGCCCAATGTAACAGACGTCGCCCACCCCGGTGCTCTTCAGGTAGTTAACCGCCTTGCGGGCAACGTTCCGCGGATCGCGGCTGTAGTCCTCGCGCGTGATCGGATCCTGGATGTTGCAGATCATCGAGAGGGTCGGCAAGGCAAAAAACGGGTCGAGCACGGCCGTCTCCGGCTGGGGAACGACGAGCATGTCGCTTTCGTTGATCGCACGCCAGCCGCGGATGCTCGATCCGTCGAACCCCAAGCCGTCCTCGAAAACATCCTCGGTCAGCTTATCGACGGGTATGGTAAAATGCTGCCACAGCCCCGGAAAATCCATGAATCGCAAATCGACGGCCTTGACGTTCTTCTCACGGCACAGCGCCAGCACTTCTTTGGGAGTCATCGTTTTATTTTTCCTTTCGTCGAGGTAGTACGGGCTACGCCTGACACGAAACGACGCGGACGCCAGGCACAGCCCAACCTATCGACCACACGCATCGCCGGCTAAGTTTACTTTGTTTTAGGTCTGGGGCAAAGCGGATGCCAGCCGGAATGAAAACTGGAAGCAGGCGCTTAAGGCGTATGGCAACTTAAAGTTACGACAATCGGCACATCTTTTCCTAAAATATAAGTCTCTACAAATGCACATTTCTTGTGCGACCCGTGATGGATATTTTCGCAGTTGGCTGCTTGCGCCTCGCGATATGCAGTAAGTATTTGTAAAAAAACAACTTATGGAAATTGTGCCCGCGCCGTTTTTGTGGCCCTTGCACAACACCAAGTAGTGCGGGTCTAATTTGGTAACCGTTCACGGACCGGGGACAGACACATTTTTCGCCCTTGAAAGGGCGAAAAATGTGCCTGTCCCCTTCACCGCCGAGGGGGACAGTCCCATTTTCGCGGTGAACCGCGA
>JAFGLH010000182.1 GCA_016928165.1 Pirellulales bacterium
CCTCCGGGAGAGGGCTAGGGTGAGGGCTTGCGGCCTTAAAACGCCTTGACTTGCTTGCGCGATTTTCCCATGCCCTCACCCCCGACCTCTCTCCCAAAGGGAGAGGGAACAAATTTGCAAAAGTCCAGAAATAACTAAAACGACAGCAAAACGTGCCAAATGTACATGTATCCGAAGGCGTCCACTTCCTCCCAGACGCGTTTGACGATCTGCTCGTCGCCGGTTATCCGCCGAAATTCCTTGCGCTTTTCCTCCCAGGGAATGCAAGTTCCCGGCGGACGCTCGATCTTGGGTTGCTCTGTCATGTCAATACACTCCGTATTGGTGCGTGAAGTCGGTCATGGCCCTAAGATTTTCCACTTTCGCATCGTCTTGCATGATGGCGCCGGCGTCCATGATGTATCCGCCGTCGCGGGCCACGCCGTCGATTACCCTCTTGCAGCACTCGCGGACCTCCTCGGGCGTGCCGAAGGCGAGCACGTCGTTGGGGATCCCGCCGCTAAGGCAAAACTTCTCGCCCACGGCCCTATGCACCTCCAATATGTCGCCCTTATCGACGTGATAGACAATGCTCTGCTCGGGTAATTCGGCGATCCACTTCAAAACCGGGTTCCATTCGCCCTCCGCATACCAGAGCGTCTGGTGTCCGCGCTCCCATAGTTCCTCGATGATCCACTTCATCGTCGGCCAGAAGAATTTTTCGAACTGGGCATGAGAGAGAAAGGGCGGACAACCGCGATGGAGCCAAACGGTGATCGGCACGTTTTTATCCGGGTCGGCGCCGCCGAGGGCTACATGAAGCAGGTGGGGGGCCAGCGCTTCGCAGGCCGCCTCCACCTTTTTCGGCTGCCGGAACAGATCGGAACACATTCCCTTGTATCCCCGCAGCTTGTCGGCCAGTATGTCCAGCGGGGCCTTCAGTATGCCCGAGATTGCAGAGACGGTGCCCGACTCGTTCCGCAGCCGCGCCGCCTGCTCGCCGAAGGAGCCGAAGTAGCCCAGCATCGACATCCCGCCCTTGAGAAACGATAGGTTGCTGCGAAAGCTGCTCGGCTGGCCGATCGGCACGACGTCCTCGGCCACTCGCGGCAGCCATACGTTGAACAGGTAGCCCGTCGGATCGGAGATCAGCAGGTCGTACTCGTCCGGCTTCATCCAAGCGTTGTCCTCGGCCGGCTCGCGGTATTGGAAGCCCGTGTCCGGCGGAATCTCCACGCCGGGCACGGCGTAATACTTCAACCCGATCGCCTGCGTCAGACCGCTCCAGACGTAGACCATGTTGCCGACCACGGCGTCCCAGTCGAAATCGGCCGCGCACTTTCGCGCGGCGGCGAACGCCTTCTGATAATCCTGCGACACTTCCTGGTCCGTATAGCCGGCGTATTTGGCCGTGAACTCGGCCACGAACGGCCGCAATGGAACCCGGTCCGGCTTCTCGTTCCGCATCGCCGTCACATATCGGGCAAGGCGTTGTTGGTAGAGTTGTTCCATGTCGGGCATATTGACAGCGGCACTCCTTGTGCAACACGCGGCCGCAGTATGAGGGGACAGGGTTTAGGGTTCAGCGTTCGGGATTTTCTTTCGCATACTCCATAAATGACTTGATGTAACTCGTAGTATGCCAGTATAGGTGGAACCTGTCAATGTCGGGGAAGGGGCGTTGAAAGACACTCATCCGCTTGGTATTATTGGCGAGAGATCGGATATCTCCATGCCATCGTCGTTGGCTTGATTGGGGTGAAGGTTCAGAGTAGGAGTTCAAGGGTTAGAGGCCGGTCCCTTTCACCGCGAGGGGGACAGTCCCATGTTCGCGGTGAACCGCGAAGATTGGGACAGTCCTCCGTGAACGGTTACGTGGTTGTTTGGCATACGCGGTCTATAGTCATCCATCCTCGATCAGGAGGTTCTCAACATGGCGCGAAACCACTCACACGGGCACGATCACCCTCATTGCCGCGGTTGTTGCGGTCCTTTGGACCGGCGGGAGTTCATGGCCACCGTCGGCCTGACCACTTTGGCTGCGCAGGGGATTTTAGGATCGGGGACGGCCGCCCGGGCCGCGACAGGCGACGGCCCCGAGGCGGCGGCGAAACCGGCCCGGCCGCGGGTCCGCGCGGTCTTTCTTCATCCGAAGACTGAACGCTATTGGATGGGCTGGCCTGGGGCCGGCTACGACATCAAGGCCAGAGACGCCGAGTTCGCGAAATACATGACCGACGCCGCCAAAGAATTGGACGTCGAGTTGGAGATCGACGCCGAGCCGATCGCGGAACTCGCCGGCGTGGACAAGCTGTTGGCCGAATGCAAGAAGTCGCCGCCGGACGGGATGATCGCGGTGGTCGGCGCGCTGTGTCCGGAGTATTGGCCGCACGCCGACAAGCTGGCCGCCGGCAAGGGCGACGTCCCGCTGGTCGTCTTCACTCCGATGGGCACGTCGTTCACCGGCCACCTCCAGGCCACGCGCAAGATCGAAAAATGTTTCGTCGCCGCCACGCAGGACCACTCCTGGCTGAGGACCGGGATGAGGATGTTGCGGACGATCTGGGACATGAAGAACACCAGGCTGTGCATTATCAACGGCGAAGTGACCCGCGACGACGTGGCCCCGGCCACCGGCACTATCTTGCATTGGATTCCGCTCAGCCGCTGGACCGACGAATTGGCCAAACAAGAAGAGACCGACGAGGTCAAGGCCCTGGCCAAGGAGTTCGCCGAGACGGCCGAGAAGATCGTCGAGCCGGACCGGCAAGACATACTCAACGCGGCGAAGAACTACTTCGTTGCCAGGCGGATCATGGAAGCGGAAAAATGCCAGGGGATTTCGCTGAACTGCCTGGATTTGGTGCGAGATCGGAAGATTTTCTGCCCGCCCTGCATGGCGTGGCAGCGGCTCAACGACGAGCGGAGCGTCGGCTGCTGCGAGTGCGACTGGAACGCGGCAATAGCGATGCGGTTGTGTTCGTTGCTGACCGGCCGGCCGGGCTTCCAGCAAGACCCCGCCCCAAACACCGTCAACGGCACCTTGATGGGCGCGCATTGTTCGTCGCCGCGGAAGCTGCGCGGCTTCGGCGGGCCGAGCGAGCCGTGCATCCTCCGCAGCCACAGCGAATCGGACGTCGGCGTGGCCCCGCAAGTCATCTGGCCGGTCGGCGAGCCGGTCACCGTGATCGACTTCGACGAAAAGGGACGCTTGATTCTCGGCACGGGCGAGGTGGCGGCCAACATCGACACGCCCCCTTGCGGCGGCTGCCGCACCTCGGTCGAGCTGAAAATGGACCACGTCGAGGATCCCCGCGACTGCAAGGGCTTCCACCAACTGTTTATCCTCGGCCGCCACGACCGGCTGTTCCGCGCCTATTGCAAATTGGCCGGCATCGATGTCGTGCCGATCGCTTGATTGCCGACGAAAGGTACGATGGCCAAAAAGACGCTCATTATCGGACTGGGAAATCCGCTGGTCGGCGACGACGGCGTGGGGCTGCGGATCGTCGAGGAATTGAAGCCGCTGCTGGCCGACCGGACCGATGTCGAGCTTGCCGTCGATTACTGGGGCGGACTGCGGCTGATGGAACGGATGATCGGCTACGATCGGGCGATCGTCGTCGATGCCATCCAGACCGGCGCGGCGCCGGGAACGATCCACCGGCTTACCGCCGAGGGCATCCCCACGCAACGGAGCGCTTCGGCCCACGACGTGAACCTGTCCACCGCCTTGGAGTTCGGGCGTAGGGCGGAGGCCCGCCTGCCGGCGAACAAGAATATTCGCCTCGTCGCCGTCGAGGCCGAGGACGTGCTGAACTTTGGCGAGCGATTTTCGCCGACGGTCGAGGCGGCCGTTCCCCTCGCCGTGGAGGCCGTCTTGGACGCGCTGGCCGACTTCCCCAGTGAAGACGACGAGAAGGAGAATTGTTAGACCGCGTGCTCTTGCGGCGATTCGGCGGCGGCCGGTCTGGTTTCCTCGCCCGTGTGGATGAAAACGCGGTTTCGCCCGGCGGTTTTGGCGTCGTACAAAGCGGTGTCGGACCGCGCGATCAGCGATTCCGAGCCGTCGCCTTCCCTCGCCTCGGCCACTCCGCCGCTGACGGTGACGTCCGTTTTTTCCTCCACCGCGGCGCGCAGCCGCTCGGCGAATGTCGCCCCGCCGTCGAGGTCCGTCTGCGGCATGACGATGACGAACTCCTCGCCGCCGTATCGGGCGATGAAGTCGGTTTCCCTGATGCACTCCTCGAACAAACGGGAAAGTTTTTGCAGGACCCGGTCCCCGTTGAGATGACCTTCGCGATCGTTGATTTGCTTGAAGTGGTCGATGTCGAACATGGCCACGGAGAATACGGCGTTGTAGCGGGCCATCAGGGCCAACTGGGCGTTCAGGGCGTCGTCCAGCCCCCGGCGGTTGTTCACGCCCGTCAGCGGATCGGTGCGCACCTCCGTGAAGGTCATCAAGTTCGCGCTTTGCTGACGGATTTCATCGTAGGCGTTGGCGATTTGGGTGGCCAGTTGCATCGTCGGCTTGAGAATGGCTTCCGCTTCGCGGCAAAGCTCTCGCCAGGCGGCCTCCTGTTGCCGATCGCCGAGCCTTCCCACGCGCTCCTTGAAGCGAGAGACGCTGGCGTGGTGTTTAGCCAAACTCTGGCGGACTGTCCAAGCGATTTTTTCCAATTCCGCCGCCACCGCCTGGGCGCGTTTTAACTCGCGCCGCGAGCGGATGGCGATGTCGTTCGTCGCCGGCCGCTTCCAGAGGCTTATCAAGTAGCCCATGGCCGCCAAAAACGCCAACGCAACAGGAACCGGTATTTGAAGACTCCACAAATCCATCGCCCGTCTCTTCCCTCCCAATTAACTTATCCGGCAATCCAAATCAATACCGCGACCGCGAGCCGAAACCGCGCAGGCAGAACAAGCCGACGACGATCAGGACGGCCATCACGACCACCCATTCTTGCGGACCCATCCGTTCGACCAAGCGCAATAAATCGCGGTAGAGGTGACTCATGGTTCGAGCGTCGGCAAACGACAAGCCCCACGCCAATTACCAAAGCCGCGGCGAAAGCGGAGGTTTTTACAAAACCCCGTTTGCCCGCGACGGAGCGTTCACGTAACCGTTCACAGGGGACTGTCCCCCTCGGTGGTGAAAGGGACAGGCACATTTTTCGCCTTGAAAGGGCGAAAAAATGAGCCAGTCCCCGGCCCGTAACCGGTTACGCGTTCACCGTTTATTACAAGCATAGGTTATAAACGTTCTTTACAGACGCGCGGATTCCGCAAACCGTTGTTTTCCTTGGGGATAAGACGACGGCCGTCATCCCCTCGGCAAGGTGGAAGGAACTGCAACCGCGCGGCTTTTGAGGGGCCGACGGGAAGGAAAGGATAGGAATGAAGATAAGAGCGAATCCCGACTCCGCCGTCCGATTTGGCGCAAGTCTTTTAATTGCAAACCCTAGTGGACAGGGTGAGAGTCGCACTCACGACACGCGGATTTTCAGTCCGCTGCTCTACTACCTGAGCTACCTGTCCTTGCCCCCCACTAAAAACATCAAACAACTTAGTATACGCCTTCGTCGAGGTTTGTCAATTCCATATAATTCCCGAGGGGGAGGAAGGGCTATGCCGCTTGACAACTCGATGTCCAGCCCTTTATCATCAAGTGTTGCACGGAAGTGCGGCAAGAATCGAGTATATCGTCGGGTGGGTGGCGATTCGTATTTTGGCATGGGCACTGGGCAGCCCGCTCCGTGAGACCACGGTAACCACAAGGATGGACCTATGCACATGCATCTTTGGCGGCTTTGGCCGCGAGTGCTGGCGATATCGGTGTTGGCGGCGACGCTGGCTGCCGGACTTTCCTGTCCGGTGAATGCCGCCCTGACCACTGAAAGCCCGGAAGTTAAGGCGGCCATCAATCGGGGGATCGAGTATTTGGCCGCCAAAGGCAATTCCGACAATCGAGTCGGCGCTCTCGCCCTGGCGGGCATGTCCATGTTGATCTACGGGGAAGCCGCCGACCATCCGATGGTAGAAAAGTGCGCCTCGATGATTCAAGAGCACTTGGCCAAGCAGGAATCCGAGATCAAGAATCCGCCCTTCGACATCTATAGCACCGGATTGGCGATTTACTTTCTTATCGAGCGCGACCAGTGCTTGCTCCGGCAAGGTAAACCGACCAAGCACCGCACCGACGTCCAGTCTCTTTTATCGTATCTCTATAAAGTGCAAAAGCCGCACGGCGGCTGGGGATACCCCAACCTGGAAACAGGCGACACGTCGATGACCCAATACGGGGTGCTCTCTTCCTGGAAGGCGATAAAAGCCGGATTCAAGGTGCCCGATGGCGCCGTCGAAAGAGTCGCTCTTTGGCTGATCCGCACCCAAGACCCCAGCGGCGCTTATGGTTATCAAGGGAAAGTGGGCGCGGAGAACAAGCTGGTCAAGCAGAGCAAAATCAAGCATAGCCTTACCGCCGCCGGATTGGGAAGCATTTACATTTGCGGCTCGCTGTTTGGAATGCATAATAAGGTCGAAAAGGAAAAAGACGAAAATCTCACGCCCTCGATGAAGGAGGTTAAGCCGAAGGAGGAGAACAAGAAAAACCCCGGGGCGATGGTCCGCACTTCGATCAATCCTCAGGTGGTCCACGCCACCCAAGGTCGCGGGAACCAGTGGTTCGCTCAAAACTTCAAGGTCAACGCCGGACAATACAACTATTATTATTTCTATGCCTTCGAGCGATATATGAGCTTTCGCGAATATTGCGAAGGTCAAAAAGACAAGGCCCCGCAATGGTACAGCGACATCGCCGCGTATATTCTCGAAAATCAAAGAGAGGATGGTTCTTGGTCGGGGCAATGCAATACGGTGCCGGACACGTCCTTTGCGGTGTTGTTTCTCTTGCGCTCCATGCAGAGGGTTTTGGAGGAGGAAAGAGATTATGGCGAGGGCGTTATGTTGGCGGGCACGGGGTTGCCCAGGGATCTTAGCCAGGCAATGATCGACGCCGACGGAAAAGTGGTCTCCCGGCCGCGGGTCGGCCCCGCCGAGGCGCTGCTGGCGGCTCTGGACGATCCGGAACTAACCAACATCGATGATTCGGTGGACTTGTTGAAAGACCTGCCCGAGGAATCTATCGAGGACTTGATGGGCAAATACGGCGGTGCGATACGCAAATTGGTGGCCAACAATTCTCCCAAGGCCCGGCTGGTGATCGTGAAAGACGTATTGGGCAAGACGCGGAACCTCGACAACGTGGAAGTATTGCTTTACGCCCTGACCGATCCGGTGCCGGAGGTTGCCATCGCCGCCAACGAGGCCCTCGGGCGGATCAGGCGAAATTCCGACGCCGTAAGCCTGCCCGAAAAGTTCACGGAAGAGCAGCGGCATTTGGCGTTTGAACAGTGGAAGGCCTGGTACCTGTCGATCCGGCCGGACGCAAAACTCGAGTGGACCGAAGCGAAGTGACCGACCAACCATCCTCCCAAACCGACGCCGCATCCTACCCCTTGCGTCCCTCCTGGTACGACCGGACGTCGAGTTGGCTGCTGTCGTCTTTGTTGATCGCGGGCGTTGCGGTGGCGGTTATGTTGGTTGCGTGGTTCAACCGACCCCTGGGCGATACGCGTCGCGACAATCGTGAAGGGGGCAAGTTCCAACTGGTGCGGGCGGCCGAAGTTGAAATCCCCGCGGGAGGATCGCAACTGATGGTCCCCTCGGACGAACCGGCGGCGGCGGAAAACAGGAGCGACGTCGATGTCCGCAAAAACCTGGACCTGCTCGACGACTCGGCGGTCAAGGCCGGGCAACGGGACGATTTGTCGGCGACTGACGGCGACGGGGTAGGCATTTTCGGCCCTCACGGCCCAGATCGAGAACCAGGTCCACCGGGCGAAAAAACGCGTCATTGGGAGGTAATATTTGA
Organism: Pirellulales bacterium; assembly: GCA_016928165.1. GTDB lineage: Bacteria > Planctomycetota > Planctomycetia > Pirellulales > Thermoguttaceae > JAHIKV01. The sequence goes on from JAFGLH010000182.1 coordinate 7,910, forward strand.
CAAAACGTCCTTGGGCGCTTACGCTCGGCAATTGGATTTTTTCCATATTGAATTGGGCGCATTGCTGCCTACCGGACGGTTGGCGTATGCGGCCAACTTGTCGAAATCCAAACCCGACATGCGCTACGCGGAAAATCCGCATGAGACAGAAAAGCGATACTACCTGACTTGGCACAAAGGAAACCTTGAAAAAGCCGATCGAGAACTGCTGACCCGGGCGGGCATCGACGCCGAAAACGCGCTGATACTCAAATTCCTGCCACCGGCGCTAGTCGAACGGCTGGCCGCCTTGGAAAAGGCCTACGCCGGAGCCGGCGAAAAGAAGGTCAAGCGGACCCGCTTCGGCGTGCGACCCGAGGCTAACGGTTTTGCTTTTTTTGTGTTGGAGCAAACGTACGTCAACTAGAGAACTGATTGAATTACAGTGGCCGACGCATCAATTTCAGAACGGACCGATTCCTATTACCTCCGCGTGTCGCGGTACGATCGGGTATCCAGTCTGCTGATCTCGCTGTTGATCCTGATCGGCCTGGCCGTTCTGGTGCTGTTGATCGCATTTTTGACCAGCCAGATATTCGTGCCGGCCGCGCCGGTCCCGGTGGAGTTGTCGGATTACGAGGGCGACGACGGTCCGGTCGGCGGCGGTCAGACGCCCGAGCCGCCCAACCCGGAGGAAATCCGCGAAATGGAAGTCGAGGAGCCGGTGATCCTGGAAACGCTCGAATCCATTACCTCGGTGGTGCAGAAGCAAGTCCCAAAATTCGACGATCCGATGATCGCCCACAAAAAGACCTCTGGCATGGGCTGGGGCCACGGCGAGGGACGCGGCCGGGGCGACGGAGTCGGCGACGGCAGCGGCGGCAGCTCGCGAGGCTGGCAAGTCCAATTCGATAGGACCACCTTGGAAGCTTACGCCCGACAACTCGATTTTTTCGGGATCGAGTTGGGCGTCCTCCTTTCCGACGGCCGTCTGGCGTACGTGTCTAATTTGTCGAATACCAGACCGACCGTAAAATACAACAACAATCCTTCCGAGACGGAGAAGCGCACCTACCTTTCTTGGAGCAGGGGGCAATGGGAATTGAAACAAGCCGACAGGGAATTGCTCGCCAAGGCCGGGATTCCGGTCGACAATCGGAGCATCATTCTCAAATTCCTGCCGCCGAAGGTCGTTGAAAGGTTGAGTTCCCTGGAACTGTCCCACGCCGGCAGGGAGCGAAAGGACATTCGCCGCACCCGGTTCGGCGTCCGCACGGAAGGAAACGGCTACGCCTTTTTCGTCATAGACCAGTCGTACAAACGCTGAGGATGTGTATTAAATGCAGCACAGCCGCCCTCGGCCGTGTAATTAGACGGGGATTCACAGTCGCAGCCGAGGGCGGCTGCGCCGCATATTGATTTTTAATTACCGAGAGAAGAGGACCTACCATGCCCGACACTACCGTGATTGTTACTTATGCCTCCTACGCCTGCTATTTAGCGTTGGCGGCGGTGGCGTTATGGGGCGCTTTTTGCACGATAATGGTCTGGCGGCGGGTAGCGTTGATCCGCTTCCGCGGCGAAGACGAGCAAACCGATTTTCTCAACAAGTTCGACGAGCACGTCGCCGCCAACGATCTGGAAGGGGCCGAGCAGCTATGCAAGGAGGACCCCCGCGCGGTGCCTCAACTGGCGGCCCTGGCCATCGCCAACCGCAAGCTCGGCTACGCCAAGATCCGCTCCTTGTTGGTCGACCGCTTCCAGCGCGACGTGCTGGCCGACCTGGAGCACCGCCTGAGTTGGGTATACACCATGATTAAAAGCGCCCCGATGATGGGGCTTTTCGGCACGGTGCTGGGCATGATCGGAGCCTTCGGCCAACTCGCCACCTCGGACAAGGTCACGCCCACCGCGCTGGCCGGCGACATCCAGGTCGCCTTGAACACAACCGCGCTGGGATTGGCCATCGCCATCCCGCTGATCATCTGCACGAACAGCATCAACGTGCGCATTCGCAAGCTGGAGGAATTGGTCGGATACGGTCTGGCCCGCGTGCTGGAAGACTTCAAGCAACTGTCGCATGCCGCCCCGCCGGAATCGAAGAAGCAAGTCCAGACGGCCGCGGCCGGGAGGAATTAGCGGATGGCCCGACAAGACGCCTGGGACAAACCGTTCGTCGAGGAGGGCGAAGGAGCCGTTCAATTCCGGCCGCCCCCGAAGCAAGGGGAGGAAGTCGACATGACGCCGATGATCGACTGCGTGTTCCTGCTGTTGATTTTCTTCCTCGTAGGCTCCATTCCCGACGTCCAGACGGCGGTCGACCTGGCCCCGGCGCGTCACGGCAAGGGGGCCGACCCGAACTCGGCCGTGTTCATCACCATCGCCGACAGCGGCGGCAAGTCGGCCGACGTTTATCTGGCCGACGGCAAGGTCGGCTCGCCCCTATCGAAAGACCCGAAAGTCCAGCAGACCGCCATCACGGCCGCCGTCAAAGACGGACTGCAGAGCGGCAAGTCGAGCGTGATTATCAAGGCTGAAAAAACCGTCAAGCATAAAGAGGTCAACCGCGTGGCCACCGCCGCGGCCGCCGCGCAGCCCGAAGGCATTCGCATGTTTCTCGCCGTATTCGAACTAAAATGAGCGACCACCAACACCCCATCGACGAAGAGCAAGCGGTCCTTAGCTTCGAGCACAGGGACGACAGCGATCAAGACGTCGACATGACGCCGATGATCGACTGCGTGTTCCTGCTGTTGATTTTCTTTCTGGTCACGGCTTCCTTCCAGTTGCAGAAGTCGTTGGAAGTCCCCCCGCCGGAGCAGAAGAGCCCCAACGCTCAAATGCAAGAGTCAGACCTCGAAGACCCCGACACGATCATCGTGCGGATCGACGAGGACAACTCGATTTGGGTGAACGACAGCCTGGCCCCTAGCGAGCAAGACCTGTTTTTGAAGCTCCGCGAGGCACGCGAAAACGCCCCCACCCCCGACGGCCGTCCGGCGAGCACGCTCTTGGTGCTTGCCGACGGCGAGGCCCGGCACGAGGTCGTGGTGATGGTCCTCGACGCCGGCAGCCACGTAGAAATGGAAAAAGTCAAATTGGCTTCCGCCGAAGATTTTGAAATGTAGCATTATGAATTCCACCGAACAATTTATCTCTCTGCTCGAGGAAAGAGAACTTGTCTCCGCCCGCACGGCGGAAAACCTCCGCGCCCAGGTGGCCGAATCACGGAAGCCGATCTCGGCGGAAAAGATCGCCAAACGGCTGATAAAGGCTGGGCGGCTCACTTCCACCCAGGCCAAACGCCTGTTGGCGACGCTGAAAGAGGAGCCTGCAAGGGAAGCGGCCGAGGCGAAAGCCGCGCCGACGGCCGAGGAGGATCTCGGCTTCGCGCCGATCGACGACGAACCGGAAAAAAAGAAGAGGGCCGAACGTCGGCGCGAACAGCGACCGGCGGCCAAGCCGGCCGCGACGCCGGCGGCCCCCGAGGCGAGGAAACTAGCCCCCGAGGAGTCGCTCCTCGATCAGGAGATGCCGGTCGGCTCCGACGCCCCCTCCGCAGCGTCCACCGGCGGCGGTCCGCTCGACGGATTGATGTCGGAGGCCGCCATGACCGCCTCGGCGATGGGAAGCCCGCTCGATGCGGCGCCCTCCAAAGGCAGAGGGTTTTTTCGCATCTTCCGCCGCAAGCCGAAGGTCAAAACCGGCGAGGAACAATGGGGTTCCTCGCTGATGTTGCTCGGCGGCGGCGGGCTGATGGTGTTGGTGATACTCGGCGGCGCGCTGATTTGGGTCCTTTCCAGAAGCAGCGGAGACGAGATGCTGCGGATAGCCAACGACAAATATCGCGACGGCTCCTACGTACACGCCATCAAGGCTTACGAGGATTTCCTGAAAAAGTTTCCGAACCACGACGGCACCAGCCTGGCCCGGGTGCGGATCGGTCTGGCCAAACTTCGCCAGAAGACGGCTGCGGCCAACTGGCCCGAGGCCCTGCAAACGGCCCAAGAAGTGTTAAAGGAAATTGCCCCGGAAGAGGACTTCAAGGAGGCGCACGGCGAACTGGCCGCCATGTTGCCCGACATCGCCGAGGGCTTGGCGGTCGATGCCCGCAAAAAAACCTCGCAAGAGCTGGTCGATCGGGCCCGCGCGGCCCTGAAAATGGCCGCCAACCCGATGTACGTCCCCTCGAAATTGCGGCCGGAGAGCAAACTGGCCGACACGGAAGCCTCCCTGGCGATCACCGTGCGAGACATCTCCCGCGACAACGAATTGGCGAAGACCGTGGCGACGATGCTGGAGGCGGCGAAGAAATCGAAGACCCAAGAGGCGTACGCGGCCTGCAGCGCGCTGTTGCGCCAGTACCCGAAGCTGGCAGACAACGAGAAACTCAAAAACGCGCTGATGGAGGTAGCCAGCGCCCAACAGGCCTTGGTGAAATTCGTTTCGGCCTCCAAGCCGCCGGAGGGCGTCCAGGCGGAGCAAGAGGCCGTCGCCGCCGCCTTCTTCGCCCAATGCGACACGAAAAAAAAGGTGCTTGACACAGCGGGCACAATCGCCCTGGCGGCGGTCGACGGGACCGTCTACGGACTGAACGCCGCCGACGGGAAACCGCTCTGGCGGAGGTACGTCGGTTTCGAGGCCAATCCCCAGGCGCCGTCCTTTCCGCCCACCTTGCTCAGCTCCGAACCGGGCAGCGACGCCCTGGTCGTCGACGCCGCGAAAAACTCGCTCCTGCGGCTCGACTCGGCCTCGGGCGCGGTTCGCTGGCGGCAGTCGATCGGCGAGCGGTTCGACGCCCATCCGGTGATTGCAGGCGAGAAAATACTGGTCGCCGCGCGGAGCGGAAAGCTGTTCACGATCGAGACTTCTTCCGGCGAAACGCGCGGCTACGTCGAGTTTCCTCAGGAGTTGACCGTCGCCCCGGCCGTCGATCCGCGCCGCTCGCTAATCTATCAACCGGCCGTCCACTCGAATCTGTACGTGCTTTCGTCGGACGACGGCGCCTGCCGCGACGTATTCTACCTGGGCCACGGGGCGGGGAGCGTCAACACGGCCCCGGTCGTCGTCGGCGACTATCTGCTGCTGACCGTCAACGACGGCGCCCGCGACTGCGTGCTGAATCTGTTCGCCGTTCGCGGCAATGTTTCCGGCAAGGCGGAGCCGTGGCTGAAATTGGTGCAGCAGGTACGCCTCGGCGGCCACGTCAAATCGACGCCGCTGGTCGACGGACGAAGGGTGCTAGTCGCCACGGCCTCCGGCGTGGTGCGGGTTTACGAACTCAGCGCCACGGACGTGAAAAAACCGCTCCGCGAAATCGCCGACACCGCCGTCGACGGCGGCGACAACCTGATTCGTTTTCCGCTCTTGCGGAGCGGACGGTTCTGGATCGCCGACACGAGGCTGACAAAATACGACGTGCAGGCCGCCGCCGGACGGCTGAGGCCGAAATGGATCGCCGACCAGGAAGGCGCGTTCCTTCAGCCCCCGGTCGTCGTCGGCGAGTCGATCATATGCGTGCAACGCAGGCCGGGAATGCCGGGCGCGGTCGTCTCGGCCGTCTCCACGCTCGATCCGGACCAGTATTGGCGGACGCTGGTCGGATGTCCCCTGGCCGCCGAGCCGCTCGTGTTGCCCAACGGCGGCCGGGCACTGGCGATTACCGCCGCCGGCGCGGTGTTTCGGTTCGAGGCCGGCGGCGCGGGCGGCCCGATTTATTCTCAACCGATAGCGGCCCCGGACGCCTCTCGAATCCGACAGCCGATAAATTGCGCCATCCTACTCGACAAGGGACTAATGGCCATCAGCGGCGACAAGGGAAGCGACCAGATAGGCGTGTTCGATCCTATGGCGGAAACCCCGCTGATGTATTGGCTGAAGCGCGACGACAAGCTGGCCTGCGCCCCGGTCGCCTTCGACGGCGGGATCCTCGTCGCCGATCAGGCCGGCCGCGTCTCTCTGTTGGACCCGCAGTCGGGCGATCCGCTGGTCGAGCCGTTTCAGCCGCGGCTGGAACCGGGAGAAAAAATCCATTGGGTCCGACCCGTCGTGGCCGGCGACAAGGAGTTGGTCGTCGCCAACGACCAAGGCAAAATCTACCGCCTCGGCATCCAAGACAAGCCGAAACCGCACCTCGCGCCCCTGGCGCAGACGATCGTCGACAAGCCGATCGTTTCGCCGCTGGCCGTCACCGGGGAGTTGGTTTTCGGGGTCGACGAAGACAACGTGTTGGGGAGTTTCAATTTGGTGAAGCTCGATCGCGGCGGAACGACGAACATCGACTCGCCTTGCGCGTGGGGGCCGGTCCGCCTCGGAAAGAACGTTCTCTTGGCCACCGACGACAACCGCCTGTTTTGCTTCGCCGCCGATGGAAAGGCGGTTTGGCAAAAGAAGCTGGAGTTCGGACCATTGGCCGGCCCGCCCCTAGCAATGGAGGGAACCTATATCGTCGTCGGCCGCAACGGGAACGTTTCCCGCCTCGACGCCGCCGACGGAAATGAACTGGGCGGCTTGGAGCTTGGGATCCCCCTGGGCACCGGCGCGGCGCCCTTTGGGGAAAGCCTGCTGATCGGCGGATTCGACGGAACCATTTACCAAGTGCGGCGACCATGAGAAGAAGCGATTGTATGCGAACTTGCATTGCCTGCGCGCTGTTGGCCCTATTGGTCGTCTCCGTGCGCGGAGAGGTTCCCATCTACAAGCAGGAGCCCCACGATCGAATCACCCTCGATAAGGCAAACGAAAGCAAGGTCTTCGACATCGAGCCGCTAAAACTGACTCGAAAAGAAATCGACCGGAAGTTGAAGATGAAGGGCAATCTCACCTTCCGTCGCATCGACGTTCCCGACAAAACCTTTGAAATCCCCTGGCGTTCGATCGTCAAGGTGGAAACCTTCGGCGAGTTGATCCTCAATAAGGCCGTGGAATTGTCCGACAATGGCAAATTCGACGAGGCCTTTGACTATTTCACTTACCTCCAGCGCAACATACCCAACGTGCCTGGGTTGGACGAGGCCGTGGATAAATCGCTCCAGGCGGAAGTGGTGGCGGCCAGCAAAAACGATGAATACGACGGCGCCTTGGCGCTGTTGCGCGAGTTGCGCCGCCGCAACCCCGAGTTCCCGAGGATCGAGAGCGCCTTGGGAAAAATGACGGAAAAACTGGTCGAGCGATACGCGGAGAATGAAGACTATCGCTCGGCGAGGGCGTTGTTGAACGCCCTGGCGGCGGATTTTCCCCAGAACGCCGTCGTGGCGCACTGGAGGGCACGCTTTCGGGACGAAGCGGCGCCCATGTTGGCCGAGGCCCGCGCCGCGGCCGACGCCGGACGATGGAGGCGAGCGGCCGAACTCAGCCGGCGGCTAACGAACGTCTGCCCCGACTTGCCCGGCGCCCGCGAACTGGCATTGGCAGTCAATCAAAAATACCCGCAGGTAATAGTGGGCGTCGGCTCGCTGGCCGCCGACTTCACTCCCGGCCGACTGAGCGGTTGGAGCGCCCGGCGCGACAGCCGTCTGCTTTACCGAACGCTTGCCGAATTCGCCGGCCCGAGCATCGAGGGTGGAAACTACATCTGCCCGGTCGGCAATATCGCGGCCGAGGACCTCGGCCGAAAAATCGCCATAACCTTGAAACCGGGGATCGGTTGGGCGACGGGCGACGAAACCTTAAGCAACAGCGACGTTGCCGTGCGGTTGCTGGAAATGGCCGCGCCGGGCAATCCCGCCTATCGACTCGATTGGTCGGACCTGCTCGGGGCGGTTTCGACCAGCGGGGTCTACAAAGTGGAAGTCGAGTTGCTCCGCGCTCACGTTCGCCCCGAGGCCATGATGCAGATCGTTTTGGTTCCGAAAAACCACCTCGCCCCGTCGGATGATCCGCCGCCTACGAACGGGCCGATGACGGTCCACTCGGAAAACGACGAGGAACGGGTTTTCGCGGCCAACCAACGCTATTTCGCTGCCGAGGCGGGCCAGCCGATGGAAATCGTCCAGCGCCGCTTCAAAACGGTCGCCCAGGCGATCAGGGCCTTGAAGCGGGGCGACATCGACGTGATCGACCGCGTCAGCCCGTGGTTGCTGCCCGATCTCCAAGACAAAGAGGACGTGTCGGTCCAGCCCTATGCCTTGCCCTTGGTCCACTGCTTGATTCCCAACCTGAAGCGCCCCTTTATGCGCGATCGGACGTTCCGCCGCGCTCTTGCTTACGGGATTCACCGCGACGCGATCCTCGAACAGATGCTCGGCGGAAAGGAAATCCCCGGTTGCGTTTCGACCAGCAGCCCCTTTCCATTAAGCACCGGACCGAACGATCCGATGGGCTACGCCTCGGACACCACGATCAAGCCGCGGCCGTACGAACCGCGTTTGTCCATCGCCTTGGCCGATGTTGCATTCCATTTGTTCCTCAACTCGCCGGAGGGCAAAGCCTCCAAGCTCAAGACGATGCCCACGCTGGTGTTGGCCCATCCGTCGGACGAAATCGCTTCCGGCGCGTGTCAGTCCATTCAGTTGCAACTGAAGCTGTTGGGAATTCCCGTCGAGTTGCGTCCCATCGCCGGGCCGATCCCCGCGCGCGTGCCCGACGACGTGGACTTGCTCTACGCCGAGTTGGCCACCTGGGAGCCGGTGGTCGACGCCCGACGCCTGTTGGGCGAAGACGGCATGTCGGGCGATTGCAGTCCCTACATGAGTCAGGCCCTGCGCCGGCTCGACGAGGCCGTCGAATGGGGAGAGGTCCGCCTGTGCCTCCACCGCATCCATCAAATATGCCACGCCGACGTGGCGGTGGTTCCTCTTTGGCAAATTGTCGAACACTTCGCGTACAGAGATCGCATCCGGGAAATGTCCCCGCGGCCGGTGTCGCTCTTCCAAAACGTCGAACAGTGGCGGCTGGCCTTCGAATACCCCGTTGAGAAATGAACCGATCCGACAAAAAAACAGCCTGGCTCGTTTTTGGCCTCCTGCTGACGGCCGCGCTCGCGCCGTCGCCGGCGGCCGTGGCGGACGATAGCGCGGTTTGGCAGATGACCCCCTATGAGGCGCAAATCCTTCTGGCTTTCGAGCAGCGTCCGCCGATTACCGCCGAGCTGCGGGAAGAACTGCGCCGGACGCTTGCCGAACGAATCGATGCGACGATCGGTGCAAGCTGGAACGTCAAGATTCTATCGGCCCCGCCCGAGTTGAGGGCGGCAATGGTCCACGACTTCGAGGGCTTGCAAGCGAAGCAAATACCGTTGCCCTATCCGCCGCCGGACAAGGTTCTGACAATGTCCGTCATCTGCGCCCCGGACGGTCTGGTGGTCAAGTGCCGTGATTTCGACGCGCACACCCGCACGTTAAGCTCGCCCGTGCGACTGAAGGTCGGCCAGATCGGCGCGTTGGGCGACGCCTCGTTGGACGCCTTGCTGACCGCCTTTTCTCCGTTGGCCCGCGTCGAGAGCGCGGACAGAAGGACGGGAAAGGCCGTTCTCCGCCTAAAGGCTTCCGGCCTGCCCCCGCGCGATCCGAACCTCTCCTTTTTCCACGAACACGACGTATTTCAGCCCATCCACCGCTACAACGACCGCGAGGGCAACTTAAAAAAAGCCGAGCCGGTCCCCTGGAACTTCTTCACCGTGGAGAAAAGCGACCCCGAGGCGACCATTTGCCAACTGCATTCCGGCCTGACTGCTTCGCTTACCAAGCGCGGCCGCCGCGTGGAATCGTTGGCCCTGCGCGTGGTCCCCACTGGCGACTCCACGCTGCTGACTCTAAAATCCCGCACCGATCCGGACAGGCCGTTGTTCGGATACCAAATTTTTTCCCGCGACCCATACGCCGATAAGGTTGACGTGACCCTCTTGGGGCGGACCGATAGAAGGGGCCAATTCGTCGTGCCGCCCAGCGATCGCGTATTGAGAATTATTCTGGTTAAAAACGGACGCGAGCCGCTGGCGCGGATGCCCATGGTGCCGGGAATGGAAGCGGAGATGACCACGGAGATCGCCAACGACGACCTGCGGTTGTGGGCCGAAGGCTTCATCTACAGCCTGCAAGAAGAGTTGGTCGACATCGTCGCCCGGCGAAAAATCTACGACGCCCTGATCCGCGCGCGGATCGATTCCGGCAATCTCGAGCAGGCGGAAAAAATGCTCGAAGAGTTGAAAAAACTCCCCGACAACGAAAAGTTCAGCTACCGCGTCATGCAAGAGCGGGACAGGCTCGCCACCGACGATCCAGTCGTGCAGAAAAAAATCGACCTCTTCCTCGACGACACCAACCACTTGATCCACAAGCATCTAAATCCCCGCGCCATCGCGGAGTTGGAGGAAATGCTTCGCGATGCAAAAGAAACTCGCATTGTCAAGGAAAGAGAGGCGAAATTGAAGGCGGAGGAGGAAAAGAAAAAAGCGGCCGAGGAAGCAAGGAAAAAAGCCGAGGAAGAAAAGAAAAAAGCCGAACAGGAAAAATCGTAGCGCGCATGAAACGCGCCGCGAACCGTCCGGTTCCACCGCTCCGCCGCTGGGCAAGCGGAAATCGCCCTTGACCGACTTGCGGATAATCTATACCTTTCGCCCGCCATGAGTATCCCAGGTATCCGATCCGCAGCGGCTTTATTGATCGTCGCGGTGGGTTTTTCCCTTGCGTCGGCGGAGGATGCCGCGTCGGCCGAGCAGCAAAAACGGCGGATACTCCTGCTCCGCAACGGCGAAGTGATCGAGGGGAGTATATCCCGCGCGGAGAATTACTACGTAATCGATCTGTCAAACGGCCAAATTCGCTTGGATCAATCGGAAGTGGAGCATGTCTGCGCGAGCCTGGATGAAGGCTATCGTTGGAAAAGGGGAACCATCCAGGTCGGAAACGTCCATCACCACATCGAGCTTTCCCGCTGGTGCATGCGGCACGACCTGTATGGACGCGCGGCCGTGGAGTTGGCCGACGCGACGGCCGCCGACCCGGACCATCCGATGATCGATCTTCTGCGCAACCGATTGGAGTTGGCGATGGCGTCTCCCCCTTCCTCGGAAAGGACCGATCCTCACGCCGCGGCGCCATCCAACAAGGAGTTGGATCGCATGGTTGACAACTTGCCGCCCAAGGCGGTTGAGACGTTCACTCAATCGGTCCAACCTGTGCTGATGAACAATTGCACGGGATCGGGGTGCCACGGCCCGACTTCGGAAGTGCCCATGCGATTGTTTCGCGCCGCCGCCGGCAGGTCGCCCACTCGGCGCATGACGCAACGTAATTTGTACTCGCTCATGCAATATATCGACCGACGAAACCCTTTGGGAAGCCGATTGCTCGACGCCTGCAAAGGGCCTCACGGCGCGACGGGGAAAGCCGCCCTCGACGAACATCAGAGCGATCAATTTCGACGCTTGCTGGTTTGGATGCTCATGTTGGCCGAGCGGCCGTCGTCCCCAGAGCCAAAGACCGTTTCCCTGCCCGCTGATCCTTCGGAAAAGGCCCGAACAAAATAATTCGGCCGCTTGAAATTGCAGCCTTTGGCGAATATAATCGGACGTTTTCGAGTCGGCCGATGGGAAGGAATCGCATACATGGAACGCACCCTCGTTTTGCTCAAACCGGATTGCCTTCAACGTCGCCTGATGGGCCGCGTGGTTGCCCGCTTCGAGGACAAAGGATTGAACGTCGCGGCGATGAAAATGATGCGCATTACGCCCGAGTTGGCCAAACGTCACTACGCCGAACACGTCAATAAGGCGTGGTATCCTCAATTGGAGGCGTTTATCACCGGCGGTCCCGTCGTAGCCATGCTCGTCGAGGGGCCGGAGGCGATCTGCGTGGTGCGGGCAATGGCCGGCGCGACAAACGGCCTCAAAGCCGAGCCGGGCACCATCCGAGGAGACTTCAGTTGCAGTCAGCAGATGAATCTAGTCCACGCCTCCGACGGACCGGATTCGGCCCGTCGCGAGATCGCCCTCTTCTTCGCCGATGCGGAAATCCCGCTCGAGTAATGCCTCGTTCTAAAGCCGAATTTCTTTTCGGGTGGTACGCGCCAAGTTCTAATTGTAATTGGTATTAACCAGTTTCGCTTGCCGATAAGAACTACGAGCGATGCCATGACAAGGTGATTGGCGCGGCAAAGTCCGCGCCGGCTCCCCAGCTTAACGGAAAGGAGTTCGATATGCCGGCCAAACTCATCATTTCCATCGGCTTCCTGCTGATTTCATTTGGGGCAACGGCGCAGGTTTCCGCCAACTGGTTCCTCGCAATATTCGACGACATTGCACGGGAAACCAAACGTCGGCAGTGTTGGCCCGACCCATTTGTCGCTCCCGATAGGGCCGATGCGCGGGCTCCATTCTGCACGATGATTAACAACGGCTGGCGGCGTCAAAACTTGCTCGGCAAGTACCACTTCCATCAGGAATCGGGAAAATTAAATGAAGCCGGAATAAACAAGGTCCGCTGGATTATTGCCGTCTGCCCCGAGCAACACCGACTGATTTACATCCACACGGCCGACACAAATGAAGAGACGCTTGCGCGTCGGGCCGCAGTGGAGCAACTTGTCGCACAGGTCGCGCCTGAAAACCTGCCCCCAGTGCTGACTACCTCAATATCGGAAGATGGCTGGTCGGCCGAACATGCGGACTTAATAGGTAGAAAATTCCTTTCCACCATACCCGACCCACGGTTGCCAATTAACGACTCCAACCTGGATACCGGCGGCGAGAGCAACTGATATTCTGCATTTTTAAGGTGCGTGATATGGACCGTCGCGGCCAATAGCGGCCCATTTCGCGCTTTATCTTTAATTCCGCCATTTTATCCATTCCGCCTGGTTGTGCCTGATACATTTGCCAAACTCGTTAAATTTACCCTCATCGGCAAATTCTGTTGCAGGTCGAACATTGCGGCAGTCGATCTCTAATACGAGATTGCCGATCGGCAGTACGGCTGCCCACGTTACGGTTGTCAGCGGCTCCTAATTGCGGAACGGAACATTTTGCCGTGCAAACACTTGGGGACTTGTCCGGCGGAGGTGTCGAGTGACTATTCCATCGACAAGAATTAAAAGCGTTAAAAGCGTTTTTCTTGTTTCCCTCGTTGTGTGGGTAACCGCCGCTTTCGGGCCGATAGGTCAAACCGTCGAGGCCCAACAGCCATATTCCGGCAAAGAAAAAACCTGGACCGAATCGATTTCGTCTGGTTTCAAGAAGGGAATCGAGAAGGTAGGCGGAAAAGGTCAGAGCAAGCCGCAACACCATGTCTATGGCGCAAAAGACGATCCGGTGGCCTTGAGCAACAAGTCCAAGCCCGGACCGGAGTTATATGTGGCCGTCGCTCGACTTTATGAAGAGTCTGGAAATACGACCGATGCAATGAGCCAATATCTTGCGGCATTGGAGTTGAAAGACGACTATTTGCCGGCCCTGTTGGGATACGCTCGATTGGAGGAGCGGGCAGGACGAATAGACGAGGCCATGCGGATATACCGTTACGCCATCAAGACGAATCCGAAGCAGACGGCCCCGGCCCTGAACAACATGGCGCTCTGTTACGCCAGAAGCGGACGGGTTGACGAGGCCATTGCCGCGCTGTCCGAGGCCGTGAAGTCCGATCCAAAAAATCCCCTCTATCGCAACAACATCGCCACCCTGCTGATCGACAGGAATCGTTTTCGCGAGGCGTTTGCGCATTTGAGAAACGTCCATTCGGAGGCGGCTTCGTACTACAACATGGGATACATGCTGAATAAAAAAGGACAGACGGAAGCTGCCTTGCAGCACTTTGTCAGGGCATTGCAAGTCGATCCGCAACTGGTCCAAGCGCGGCAATGGATCGAGCATCTGCAAAGAGAAACATCGCTTGCCCGGCGTCCTCGACGGACGGAGGTTGGGGACAATCCGAACGGAAGCGAGAATGCAACACGCCCCGACCCCAAAGTCGAACGGGCCCCGCCGCTCGGGCATAAGCCGCCCAAACGCTTGCCGCCAACCGCAGCCAACGACTCGGATTGGAAAGAGGCGCCTTTGCCGGAAACGGATCAGCGCAGATCCAGCCCCCCGCCGGCCCCTCTGCCGCCGACGAACGACAAGCCGTCGATCAGGCCCTTGCCGCGGGTCGATTGAGGGGGCGTTTCCCGCTTCGTCATTCTCGGCCTTTCGTAGACGCGCCAGTTTTGAAACTATTCACAGGCCGGGGACAGGCACATTTTTCGCCCTTGAAAGGGCGAAAAATGTGCCTGTCCCCTTCACCGCCGAGGGGGACAGTCCCATTTTCGCGGTGAACCGCGA
>JAFGLH010000183.1 GCA_016928165.1 Pirellulales bacterium
CGCCTCTATCAACATGGTGCGTGCCAGCACGCACCCTACGCTTACTTGAAAGGGCAAAAAATGAGCCAGTCCCCGGCCCGTGAACGGTTGCGGGCGGCAGTACAACTGCCACCCCAACATGAATCAAGCAACGGCCTACCCCAACATGTGCTCAGAACTGCCACCCCAACATGCGCTACACCGAGGCCGCTACCGCTTCCTCTTGATCGCGGCTGGGGCGGTTGTTTTCGGCCCGCGGCGTGGCGAGCGATAGCTGCATTGTCACGCTCCAGCGGCCGTCGCGGTCGGCCTCGACCAACCAGTGCGGCGTTACCGCAACCGATTGATGGACCAGCTCGAAGCCACCCTCCGATTGGCTGACCGTCTCGACCGGGTAGGTCCAGAAATTGGTTGGACGGGACATCTTCAAGCCCACGTCCAAACCGAGCCAATCGTCGCTCAGGCACAATCCGAATACTTCATTCAGATCGAGATGCGTGCCGAGCTGTCCCAGCCGGTTGCCGTCGATGTCGTGGAAGTAGCGGTCGTCGGCCCCTGAGGGCATGCCGGCGAAGTTCATCTCGACGGCGAAGTGCAGGCGGCGGTCGGTAGGCAGGTTTTCCAGCAGGTAGGCGGCTTGCAGCGTGTCGCTGCCCGCGTCGAGCGTCAGCCCCTTGGTGATCCGCACCGGCCGGCCGCAGGCCGTCCCCTCGCGGGAAAGCTGGACCTGGATGCGATCGGGGTTGCGTCGGATGCGGGCCTCATATACGCCGTTGACGAAATCGCCTCGCTGCGGCGCCGTCGAGGCGGCGATCGAATCCAACACCGCGTCTTCGTCGTAGAACAGATCGACGAGACTCTTGCGCGGATGGTCGTCGTATTGCAATCGTTTATCGAGGTCCGGCTGTTTGAACACCACGCGGTCGTGGATGCTCGCCACCTGTTCGCCGTTGTGGTGTTGGCCGGCTTGGACCTTTTGGTGATACGCCTCGGGCCGCCGGGCGAGCGTGGCCAGCAAGTTGTGGCGGATATTGCGGACGTCGAGTTCGAGCAATTGCCCGCCGCGGCCGGGCGCCACCAAGGCGATCAAGTGCTCGTTGTTCAGGCGGACTTCCTGGTGGGCGTCAAAATTAAAATCTTCGGCCGCGGCCTCGACCCATGCCTCGGGCCGGCCGACGGCCCGGTCCAGCAGGTTGTCGGCGGCGATGAGGTGATTGTAAACGGCGTTCCGCAGGTGCGGCAGGTAAATGCCGCCGAAGGCCCCGTGCCAGTAGGCGCAGTTGCACTGGCCGCGATAAAGCTCGGTCCGCGCCCGCTCGATAAGCTCGGCGTCGACCGGGTCGCCGCCGGCGGCCGTCTGAGAAATTTCTTGCAAGCGGCGGCTGACGGCCATCATGCGGGCGTACATCTCATCGGTTTCCGGGTACTTCACCTTGAAGTTCCGCCAGAATCCGCCGCGGATCCGCGGCCGCAGCGAGTCCCAGCGGGGATCGCCCAGCATCTGATCTTCCAGTTGCTCGTATTCCATCTGGACGCCGGTCGGCAGCGCCCATTCGGTCATCTCGCGATAGCTGCAATCGGGCAAATAGATTTTTCCGGCCGGCGGCACTTTGTCGAACGCCTCGGCCAACGTGGTCGCGTTGATCCACTGTTGGTTGTCCGCCAGCGCTTGGAAGAACCGGTCCAGCCAACCGTCGGTGTACACGTGTTTGTGGGTCTCGGGCCAGACGCCGAACTTCTCGCCGTCGTCGCCGAAAACGACCACCGCGTTCGGGCACGTCTCGGCCGTTTTGGCCAGGTAGTCGATCGTTTGTTGCGGATCGCCGAAGGGAATCGAGTAGCGGAGCCGTTCGCTGCCGGGAAAGACCGATAGCAGGCGGCCCTCGTCCTCGGTGAGGAAGTGGCCGGTAAGCTGCGACTGCTCCAGCCCGGCGCAGCGGAAGTGGAAATCGTCGAGGATGGTGTATTCGATGCCGGCGTCGGCGATGTCGCGGACGAACGATTGTTCCCAAACCCGCTCCGGCACCCAAAGTCCGCGGACGGTGGCGCCCAGCCGGTTTTGCAGCCAACGGGTGTAGCCGCGAATCTGTCCCACCCGGTCGTGCGAGGGGATCATCGCCAGGATCGGCTCGTAATAGGCCCCGCCGAGAATCTCGATCCGCCGCGCGTCGACCAAGGCGGCCAACCGGTCGATGTAATCAGGGTGGTGAGACTCGATCCATTCGATCAACGGGCCGCTGACGTGCAGCGAGAGCTTCAGCGACGGGTAGCGGTCGAAAACATCCAGGAAGGGGCGATAGCTCTCGTTCAACGCACGTTGGAAAACATCATCAAAATTGCCGACGGGTTGGTGATTGTGCAGAGCCAGTATGAAGCGGATTGGATTAGGCATGATTCACAGCGAGGGGACAGGGGTCGGGATTAAGGGGTCTACTCGTTACAAAGCTCTGCGTTCCCATGCGAGGCGCGGAAACGAACAGGGCTAAAACCTTAATCGGCAACCGCACCCCAGTTTATCCAGTTTGCCTTATCGAAATACTTTCCACCGGCCCAGATTCCACCTCCACCTCTTGGAGAAAAGCGGCGGCTTGCTCGGGCGGGACCGGATTTATGTAAAAACCGGTCCCCCACTCAAAACCGGCCGTCTTCGTCAAACTCGGCATAATCTCTATATGCCAGTGGTAATGTCCAAGCTCCTGCGTGTCAAAGGGGGCCGTGTGGATGATGTAATTGTATGCCGGCTGGTCAAGCGCGGCCTCGACCTTGGCGATCACCTGGCGCATCACGCCGGAAAGCTCCTCAACCTCGTTTTTCTGGATGTTCTCGAAGTGGCTGGAGTGATTCTTCGGCAGAATCCAGGTCTCGAAGGGGAACCGGCTGGCGAAGGGGCAAAAGGCGATGAAGCCCGGCCGGTCCAAAACGATCCGTTTCTCGTTGGCCAATTCCTGCTGGATCATATCGCAGTAGACGCAGCGGCCGCGATAGTTGTAAAACTCCAGCGAGCCGGTCATCTCCTCCCAGACGTTGATCGGAACGATCGGCGTGACGATCAGTTGGCTGTGGGTATGTTCCAGCGAGGCCCCGGCCGCCGCGCCCACGTTCTTGAAGATCATTCCATAGACAAATCGAGGGTCTTTCTTCAGGTCCACCAGCCGGTCGCGGTAGACCCAAAACACCTCGCGCAGCTCCTCTTCCGAAAGCTCGGAGGTGCTGATGATGTGCCGCGGCGATTCGATTATCACCTCGTGGGCGCCGACGCCGCGCATCATGTCGTAGATCCCCTCGCCGCGCTTGTTCAGTTGGCCCTCTATTTCCAGGGCGGGGAACTTGTTGGGCACCACGCGGACCCGCCAGCCCTCGCGGTTGCGGTGCGTGCCAGGTTTGCGATAGGCGATGATCTCGCCGGGGGTGGCGTCTTCGTGTCCCTCGCAGAAGGGACAGAAACGACCCTGCTGCCGCTGCGGGGTTGAATCGAAATCGTGGGGACGCTTGGCGCGGGCCGTGGCGATTATCACCCAGCGGCCGACGATCGGGTCTTTGCGGAGGTCGGGCATTTTAGGGATTGGGGATTAGGGATTAGAAAGCGGGGATTAAAAGTTGGGGATCGCTGGGCTTAAAATCGATTCTAATTCCTAATCCTCAATCCCTAATCCCTCTTTTTCACACTTGCCACATTATCAATTCGTAATCGGGCGAGGGGACGGCCGTTTCGATCGCCCCCTCGTGCGGTATTCTTTCCACGGGCTTGCCGTCCTTGAGCAATTCGACGTAAAAATGGACCGGCTGCTCGGTCTTCCGTCCCAGGTCTTTGAAAGGAACCGATGTTTCCAGTATCAGGTCGGCCGCCGCCTCCGCTTGCGCCCCGGGCAGCGGCGCGCCGTGACTCCATAGCTCCGCTTCGGGCGACTTTTCCCGGGGACGGCGGAGGATCAACTCGAATCCCTCCGGATCGGTGAAGACCAGTCGCAGCGAGTCGACGGCGGCCAGTTGTTCGCGGACCGACCCGCCCCGGGCGTCCAGCCGCAGCAACAGCCGCTCCAGGTCGAAGCCGAAATAGAGGTCGGAGACCAGTCCGGTGGAGACCATGGTCATCGTGCCCCGCGCGCCGCCGCAGGCGTAATGCCCAGCGTTGATCCATTCGAAGAAACTCCGCCGTCCGTCGATCTTCACTCGCAGCAGGCCGGTCGGCTCGGTGTAGGTTTCCGCGTGGCCCGCGCCCTGGCTGATCGGGTGGCTCAATTCGTTGGGCGGCTGTTCACCCAGCGCCAGGTAGACGTTCTGCAAGTGTTTGCGGAAGAGCCGGTCGAACAATCCGGTCTGCGCGCTGTGGTGGCTGTCGCCGAACCACCAGAACCAATCGCTCCCCTCGGCGATGTAAAGCTCTTCCCAAGCGCGTTCGATTTGTTGGGCCGGTTTCGATTTTTTCTCCGCGGCGGCGACCAGATGTTGCCGGGTCTCGTGGAGCGAGTCCCAAGCGCGGTTGCACTCGGGGTGTCCGATCCAAATGGCGAAGTTGTGCTGTATCCAACTGCCGGGGAACAGATGGCCGAGCTTATCGGTCGCCGGATACCGGTCCAGGTAGTCGGCGATCCGCACCGGATTGACTTTCGGATGCTGCACCACGCGGCGGTAAAGGCCGCGCAGGAAATCGACCCCGGCTTTGGGGTAGTATTCCCAGCAGTTCTCGCCGTCGAGGATCATGCTGACCAGCGTGGGTCGATGTCCGGCGTTGCCGCCGGTGGCGCCGCCGATCGCCTCCAGCTTGCCGAGAAAGTCGTCCACCGCCTGATCGGCCGCGTAGCGCTGGTAGTGAAAGCCGATCTGGTCGCTCATGGCGTGGTCGCGGAAGACGATCTGCAACGAGCGGCCCTGCTCCTCGACGCGCCAGGGACGATAGAGCATTTCCGGATTGCGGAGATAACCGTTGTTGTCGCGCGAGACCCAGCCGTCGGTCGAGCAGGAGAGAATCTCCTCGTCGGTGGCGATCCATTGCACGCCCGACTCGGCGATCGCGGGTATGATCTCCTGGCAGACCGAGCCTTCCGAGGGCCATAGGCCGCGGGGTTTCTGGCCGAAGATTTTTTCGTGGCATTCGACCCCCCGACGTATCTGTTCCCGCGCGTCTTCGGGGTATCCTTGCAACTGTGAGGGCAAGGCCACGTTGGGCATCGCCCGACGCGCCAAACGCTTGTCGCACAGCAGCGGCAGTATGGGGTGATAGAACGGCGTGGTGGTCAACTCCACCTGCCCCCGCTCCATCAGTTCCCGGTGCAGGGGAACGATCTCGCGGAGCAGTTCCATCTGCCGGTCCAGCAGCCACTGTTTTTCCTCTTCCGTCCAGCCGCGGCCCTTGTCGCGGAACTCGGCCAGCGCGGCGTCCTGTTCAAACGCCACCGGATGGAACCAGACCAGATTCGACCAGCATTGCAAGTCGAGGACGTCTTTTTTGCTGAACCGCTTGCGTGCCTTCTCGGCCGAGTCGATGGAAATCCCCCGCTTCTTATACAATTCATAATAACGAGGAAAGGGACGAATCATCTGGTCCGGGTGGACCATGAAGAAATTGTCCAACAGGTAATGCACGTCCTCCCGGCCCAATCCGTCGGCCGGCAGCCGGGAGACCCTTAGATGCGCGTCCTCCCGGCCCTCCTCGGTGTAGGCCGCAAGCTGCTGCAACAGGCTGGGCACCAGGTTGATCGTGGCCCGCATCTCGGGCGCCTCTTTCAGCAGCATCGCCATGCCCCAGTAGTCCTTGGTCCCGTGCAGCCGGACCCAGGGCATGGGATTTTCTCCGGCGAGATCGTCCGGGTAGTAGGGCTGATGCTGGTGCCAGAAAAAGGCCAGGGCGACTTCGTGCATGGCGGTCCTTCACTCATGGAACTGGGAATATAGGATTGTAACACGCTTTCGCCGGCACACAAGACATTGTGTATTGAACGGGTGGTAAGTCGCCGTTCAAAAACAACTTCGGTTTTTCATGCGCCAACCGCCCTCACCCCCGACCCCTCTCCCGTTTGCGGGAGAGGGGAGTAATTATTGAACGGCCGCTAAGCATAATATGGAGAGGAGTTTAAAAACCATATCGGCCTCCGACGGGGGATTTCTCCAATGCTTGCAATTCGAGCTCATTTTGACGGCAAGGCTTTGATCCCTGAAGAACTGGTGGAATTGCCTCGCGATCAAACACTAATCATACATGTCGAATCCGAAAAGGATTCCGTGCCGGGTGAATCGCTACTGCGGCCTGTTCTGGTTCCATCCGATCCGGAATTGGCTAAACAGATGATCCATGATCCAGAATGTGGTTTGGAGAACTTCTGAGCCATGACGTTGACTATCCCATTCGGGGCAACGTGCTTTGTGGATGCCCGCTTGATGAGACTGACGAGTTGCATGATCTATACCATCGCTCCGGGAAAAAGAATAACAGGAAATATCTTATTCCCTTCGAAGGAGAATTCGTGCTTAAGCCGCTCGACCTTGATAAAGATCAATGTGAAAGGTTTGCGATTGCACACTTGAAACGACTGAAAAGCCGGATACAGGAAAAAGCAGAATATATCGGAGAAGTGCGTCCGACTATGCTGGACGGCTCACATGGCCGTTGACCATGCATCCGACTATTACCGGGAAGCAACGGGGAAATACTTGGCTAAAGAATCCCCTCCCCAAAAGCACTGGTATAAATATTTTTTCAAGAACGATCCAGACTATCACTTCCTCTTGTTGACGATTGCGAAACGCGTGCTCGACAATGATCCTATGGCCTAGCCCTTCAATTGTAAATTTTCAATTTGCAACGCCCTTCCCCCGCTCTATCGTCTTCTCGTACAATTCGACGTACTCCTTCGCGCTGTGGCCCCACGACCAGTCCTGCTTCATGCCTGTGGCCACCAACTGCCGCCAAATCTCGGGGCGGCGGTAGGCGTCGCAGGCGCGGCGGAGCGCTTCGTCGAGCGCCAGCGGGCTATACTCCTGAAAAGAGAAACCGTTGGCCGCCGGGTTCGGCGCTTGCGGGTCGTAGCCGACGATCGTGTCGGCCAGGCCCCCGGTCGCCCGAACCACCGGAACGGTGCCGTAGCGGAGGCTGTAGAGTTGGTTCAGTCCGCACGGCTCGAAGCGGCTGGGCATGAGGAACATGTCCGCGCCGGCCTCGATGCGATGGGCCAGCGGGATGGAGAACTCCAACCGCACGGCCGCCTTGCCCGGGAATCGCTCGGCCAGCTTCTCCAACGCCTTGTGATATTTCGGCTCGCCGGTGCCGAGGATGGCCCACTGTGCGTCTTCGTTCCGCACCCAGCGTTGCATCACTTCAATCGTCAGGTCGAACCCCTTCTGGTCGGCCAGCCGTCCGACGATCCCCAGAAGCGGAACGTGCGATTCCCGCGGCAGACCCAATTCCTTTTGCAGCGCGGCCTTGCAGATTGGTTTGCCTTGGTCGACCGAATCGGCGTCGTAATCGGCCGCCAGGTGCGGATCGGTTTTCGGATTCCACTGGTTCGCGTCAATGCCGTTGAGGATGCCCGAAAGCACTTCGCGGCGGTGCTGCAAAACCCCTTCGAGTCCGCACCCCTGCGGGCTGGTTTGAATCTCTTGAGCGTAACGGGGACTGACCGTGCTGATCGAGTCGGCGAAGACCATGCCCGTCTTCAGCAAATTAAGATGGCCGTGGAACTCCATCTGCCGCCAGTTGAAATACCTCCAGTCCAGGCCGGTCAGCAGCATGTCCCAGTGCCAGAACTGCCCCTGGTAGGCCAAGTTGTGGATGGTCAGCAGGCTGGCGATGTTTTGGTATCGGGCCAGCTTGCGATACTCGATCTTCAGATAGGCGGGCGTCAGGCCGGTCTGCCAATCGTTGGCGTGCAGCACGTCCACCTTCAGGTCCAACAGTCGGATCGCCTCCAGCACTGCCCGGCTGAAAAAAACGAACCGCTCGCAGTTGTCCACGTAGTCCTTGCCGTCGGCGCCGTACAACTCGTCGCGGTCGAAATACTGGTCTTGTTCGATCAGGTAGACCGGCGCCTGACCGCCGGGCATGACGCTCTTCAGCAGGTGTCCGGCCACCATCTTGCTGCCGATCGGCACGATGAAATCGACGCCCAGCGGTTCGATCGGCTGGCCGCAATAACGGGTTTTCCGATAGGCGGGCAGGATTACCGTCGGACTGTGCCCCAGCCGGGCCAACTCGATCGGCAGCGCGCCGCAGACGTCGGCCAATCCGCCCGTCTTCGAAAATGGAACCGCCTCGCTGCTGGCAAATAGGATATTCACTTCTCTCGCTTCCTTTGGTAGGTCAGGTACTCCGTACCTGACATTCGGTCGTGATCTCTATTATGTCAGATACGTAGTACCCGACCTGCGCATGGGTCAATCGCTACGAGCGGCACAATTGCCATCGACCGCACGCCGCGAAAACAACGACCCACTCAATAAAATACCCCATCCTTTGCGGCTTGCCAATAAATCCCTTTGAGAAACCAACTTGCACGCTATTGTCCGCTTTTGACGGCGGGAGTATACTGCGGACCCCCCGTGGACTGGAGCCACGCGGTCGGGGTGTTTTCGTTTTTTCCACTCAGACGCGCATCTTCATGGGGCTGCTCCTTCCCTTTCAGCCGGCGGAGCCAGACTATCCCAACCACCTTGCATCGCCGGGGCCAGAGCGATTGCGGCCGCCGCCGACAGGGTGGCTGTTGGCGGCGTTGGTGCTGTTGTGTCTCGTGCCCAGGGCAATGATGGCCCTGCGGATACCAAGCGTTTGCCCCGACGGAGTGTTCTATATTCATGCCGCGAAGGCCCTCGCGTCGGGCGAGCCGCGCATGGCCTTTCGCGACATTGACCTGAACGTCTATCCTGTTGTGCTGGCGGCCCTGCACCAAATGGGATTGGATTGGGAGTTGGCCGCCGCGCTTTGGGGAGTGACGATTTCCAGCCTGGTCGTGTTGCCCCTTTGGGGTTGGGTCAGGCGGCAGTTCGACGACCGCGTGGCGCTGTTGGCGTGCATGCTCTACATCGTCCACCCGAAGTTTATCGAGTGGAGCCCGGAGATGATGCGCGACTCGACCTTTTGGCTGTTGTTCGCCTCGACGATATATTTCCTTTGGCGAGCGGTGACCGAAATCCGCCTCCGCTTTTTTATCGCCGCCGGCGCGACGATCGTCCTCGCCGCGCTGACCCGCGTCGAGGGCCTCTTCCTGCTGATCCCGCTTGCGTTATGGACGTTCTGGCGCTGGCGGGCGTTGGCAAGCACAAAACAGGGCGCCATTGCTGGCTTGTCCAGCAGTGCCGGCGGGAGTCTGACGGCCAACGCTGCCGGGCAAGCCGGCAGCGGCACACGACGGGCGCTCGGCTCCGCTCGCCGCAAGTTGCTCCTCGGCGCGGCGATGTGCGTTTTATTATTTCCCGCGCTGCTGTTGTTGGTCAATGTCGTCTGGCTGAACGGCCGCTACGGCTGGACGCTCGTCCGACTCGAACCGTTGGAGCGCGCGCAGACGTGGCTGGCCCACCTGTTTTCTCAAGCCCCGGACGCCGGCGGCGATTCCCGAACGGATATGACCTTGCTCCACATGGCGTGGGTCTTCTTTCCCACGATGACCCGCGGGCTGTCGCCGCTCTTCGCTTTGCTGATGTTCGGCGGCCTTTGGGGTTGGCGCCGGGTTTGGGCACGCCGCGACCATCAGCCGCTGTTTTACGTGGCCCTGGCGATCATGTGCGGCATTTGGATTCATCTCTGGTACGGCCGCGACATCTGTCCCCGCTACGCTCTGCCGATCGTGCTGATGGCCTCGCCGTTCGCCGCGCTGGGGCTGCTGGGACTGGTCGACAGTTTGACGCTGATCGCCGAACGCTTTCGATGGCGGATCGGCAAGGACGCGATTGCCGTTGTCGTTTTCGGCGCCGTCTTCGTCGCCGGCCTGACCGACGCCATGACCTGCAACCGCTCCTATTTCGCCGGGCGGCGGACCGCCGTCGCGGTGGGCCGCTGGGTGCGGCGCGAGTTTGTCCGTCCGGTGGTGGTCGGTCCGCTCGGACTCACGCACATCGTCAGCTTTTACGCCGACGGCGCGTCCTATCGGTCCTTCCGCTGCGACGCTAAAGACGAGTTCATCTTGAAAATGATCGGCGACCGACCGGCGGCCGACGTGGCGATATTTCGTCCGGCGAAGGAGTTGACCGCCCGGCGCTGCGCCGCGCTGGTCGATCGCTTGCGGTCGCTGGGAATGGCCCCCTTGCGCCGGGACGCCATGCCGACCGACGAGCCGGGATTTGTGATTATGGTCCGCGGCGACCGAAAAG
Source organism: Pirellulales bacterium (assembly GCA_016928165.1). Classification (GTDB taxonomy): domain Bacteria; phylum Planctomycetota; class Planctomycetia; order Pirellulales; family Thermoguttaceae; genus JAHIKV01. Next base: position 10,276 of record JAFGLH010000183.1, read on the forward strand.
ACCTTGCGGAAAAGACCGAGTAGGGCCGTAGCGCGCGAAACGCGCCTGGATAATGCCATGTCCGAAAAGCTCACCGTGTTGATTCCCTGCCGCAACGAAGCGCACAACATCCGCGCCTGCATCGAGTCGGTTCGTCCGCTGGCCGACGAGATTCTCGTCGCCGATTCGCTCTCGACCGACGAGACAACCGACGTGGTCCGCGGCTTGGACGGCTGCCGGCTGATCGAGCGGGAGTTCGTCGATCACGCCGACTTCAAGAATTGGGCCATCCCCCAGGCGTCCCATCCGTGGATACTGCAAATCGACGCCGACGAGCGGCTTACCGACCGGCTGGCCGTCGAAATCCGCGACGTGCTGCGGCGCAACGACCCCGGCCGGGACGCCTACCGCCTGCGGTTCGACAACTTTTTCCTCGGCCGGCCGATCCGCCATTGCGGCTGGAACCGCTCCTCGGTCATCCGGCTCTTCCGCCGCGACGCCTGCCGCTACGGACCGGCCCGCGTGCATGAAAAATTGGAAGTCGATCCCGGCCGAGTGGGATTGCTGCAAGGGCGTCTGTTGCATTACACCTGCCGTTCGCTCGCGCAATGGACGGAGAAGCAGAACCGCTACACGACCTATTGGGCCGAGGACCGCCGCGCCGCCGGACGCCGAGCCGGATGGGCGGCGGTCCTGCTCCGCCCGCCGCTGCGGTTCCTGCAACTCTACATCCTCCGCGGAGGGTTCCTCGACGGCGCGGCCGGCCTGATCGTCTGTCTCGGCAGCATGCATTACACGTTTCTCAAATACGCGAAACTCTGGCAACTAAGCCGCGACGAAAACTAACTTCCCTCTCCCGTCTCGCGGGAGAGGGGTCGGGAGTGAGGGCGCACCGTTGGGGTAGCGGTTAAACCGCCGTCCCAACGTGAGCATTAGTAGAGTCGTTCAGAAAATACAATCAACTCGATTATTATTCATGTCCTCCACCACACTTACCGTCGCCCTGGTTTCCACCCAGCGCCGCTGGCATGGCGGCGAGGAGCAGGCGCGGCTGCTAGCCGAAGGTCTCCGCCGACGGGGGCGCCGCTGCGTGTTGCTGGCCCGCCGCGGCGGCGTCTTCGCCCGGCGAATGGCCGACGACGGTTTCGAGGTGGAGACGTTTCCCGGCAACGGCCGCTCGCCGACGGCGCTGTGGCGGATCCGCCGCTTGCTGAAAATCATCCATCCCGACGTGTTGCACTACAACGATTCGCACGCCGTCCTCTGCGCCGGCCTGGCCTCATTGGGCTTGAAAATCCCCGCCCGCGTCGCCGCCCGCCGCGTCGGTTTCGCCATCCGTTCGCCGCGCCAGTATCGCTGGCTGTGCGACATTGTTGTTTGCGTTTCCTCCGCGGCGGCCGAAGTCTGCCGGGCCGGCGGCATACCCGAGCGAATGTTGCGGGTGGTCCCCGACGGCGTCGATCCGGCCCGCGTGCGATCGGGCGATCGGGCGCGGGGACGCAACGCGCTGAACCTTTCCGACGATCGCATATTGCTGCTGAGCGTGGCCGGGTTGACCGACGCCAAGGGCCACCGGTTTCTTCTCGAAGCGATTCCTTCGGTCGTGCGAAAGCATCCGAACGCGATACTCGCCCTGGCCGGCGACGGCGAACTGCGGAATGAACTTGAGCGGCAGGCCGAACGTTTAGGTTTACGCGCGAACGTCCGTTTCCTCGGCTATCGCGACGACGTGCCCGATTTGATCCACGCCTCCGACTTGTTCGTCTTGCCGTCGCAGACCGAAGGACTCGGCTCGACGCTGATCGACGCGATGTTGGCCGACCGCCCGATCGTGGCCACCACGGCCGGCGGGATACCCGATCTACTTGGGGCAGTCGCCCGGCTGGTCCCGCCGCGCGATCCGCCGGCCTTGGCCCGCGCGATTGTCGAGGCGTTGGACTCGCCCGACGGTTCGGCCGAAATGCGGCGGTTGGCGCTCGAACGAGCTACACAACGATTCACCGCCGATTGCATGGTGGATGCGACCCTGGACGTGTATCGGGCACTGTTGTAAAGCCGCGACCAGTGGTCGTGCATATCCACGAAACCGCAAACGGATCATCTACGTTTGTTCCAAGAGATCGCCGACGGCCTCGAAAACCATCTCCACGCTCAAGCCGCGCATGCAACGGTGGTGCCCCAGCGGACAGACCCGCTTGTGACAGCCGATGCAGTCCAAGTCAAGCACGAGGTTCGCCGCCCGTTGCGTGGGGTTCTCGCTCCAGACGGGCAGCATCGGCCCGAAAAGCGTGACAACCGGCAGCCCCAGGGCGGCGGCGACGTGCCGCGGTCCGCTGTCAGTCGAGACCATCACCCGGCAGCGGCGGATGCAGGCCTTCGCCGTACCCAGGTCCATCGGCTGTTCGGCCATGGAAACCACCCTCGCTTCGCACTCGGCCAGGCGGACCACCTCTCGGGCGATCTCGCGCTCCTTCGGCCCGCAACAAACCAACACGTCGAAGTCCAGCTCCTCGACAATCCGCCGGGCCAATCGAGCGAAGTATTCCACTGGCCAGAGCTTCGATCCGCCGTACGCGCCGCTGGAGTTGAGCGCCGCGACGGGCCGACCGCCGCCGATTCCCAACCGCTCGAATACCCCGTCGGCCGAGCGTTCGTCCGCCTCCGTCGCGGCCAGTTCCAAGCGGGGCGATTCCTCTGGGCAGCCGACAGCGCGGGCCAAACGCAGATAAGTATCGACCATCGGCTCGGGCACGATCTTGCCGTGCCTGCGATTGTAACGGAGTTTGTCGGTCAGCAGCGGGCCGCGGCCGTAGCGGACGTATCCGACTCGCCGCCGCGCCCCGCCGCGCCAGGCGATCCAGGCCGTCCGCAGCGAGTTGGTCGTCAACACCGCCGTGTCGAATCGTTCTTTGCGCATCCGCCGCGCCACCGCCCGCGCGCGTAGTTTCCGGTCGTCCGCCCGAGGATTGAAGAACCACTGTTCGTCGAGCCAATCGGTCCCGCCCAGCACGTCGGCCAGATACGGCCGCAGTATGCCGACGATTTTGGTTTCCGCTCCCAAGTGCCGGCGCAGCGCGCGCAGCAGCGGCGTGGCCATCGCCAGATCGCCCAACCAGTTCGGCAGAAATACCGCGATCTTCATAGGTGTTTACGGCATAGCGATTCGAACGCTTCTTGACCGGCGAGAAACTCCATTTCGACGCCGACCGCCCGCAACGGAACGCCGCCCAAGTTGTCGCGCTCGATTTTCACGATGTCCTTGCAGGTGCATAAGAGGACCGAAACGTTCAACCCTTCGGCCCATCGCGCCAAATCGTCCAAGTCGGCGTCCGTGTAGCGGTGATGGTCGGGGAACTCGCGAAAGCCCGCCGGCCGGCATCCGCAACGCTCGAGCGTTCGTCGAAACCCTGCCGGATTACCGAGGCCGCAAAATGCCGCCGCCGATTGGCCGAGGTTGGAAAAGGGAACAGTCCCCATTTGCCGGAACGGCCCTTC
>JAFGLH010000184.1 GCA_016928165.1 Pirellulales bacterium
TGGATCGTGCCGAAGTTCAAAAAGATATTTTTGGATTTTGACGCCGAATTGCCGGCCGCGACAGAATGGCTGGTGTCCGTCGGGCGATATTGCGAGCATTACTGGTGGCTGTTTGTCCCAATGTTGACACTTATGATAGTGTTGATGTTGTATCCGGTGGCGCGGTATTTCGGCTGGAATCCGCCCGGGATGGGTTGGATTACTCGGCGCCTGGACGCGGCCGACGTGCTCGACGGGCTGTCGATGGTCGCCCGGCAGCGGACGCCGATGCCCGACGGGTTGACGGCGTTGGCCCAATCGACGCCGCGCTGGAATATCCGCGAACTGCTCCGCCGCGCCGCCGGCGACGTGGAAAACGGCCGGGGTTGGGCCGAATCGCTCTTCGCCCGGGGTCTGATTCGCCGGGCCGACCTGGCCGTGATCCGGTCGGCCGAGCAGGCGGGCAACTTGCCCTGGGCGCTCGGCGAATTGGCCCAAAGCAATCGGCGGCGCTTCGCCTATCGGCTCCAGGCCGCCGTGCAGACGGCGTTTCCGATCGTGATAATCGGATTCGGCATGATCGTCGGCTTCGTCGTCATTGCCCTGTTTATGCCTTTGATCCAACTCATTACAGCAATGTCATAAGCCCATGAATAGACGCGGTTTTACAATTATCGAGATGGTCGTCGCCGCCGTGCTTCTCGGCGGGTTGATGATCGTCTCGCTGGAAGTGCTCGTCGCGGCGGCCCGGCAGCGGCGCGAAGCGGACCGGCGACAAACGGCCCTCTTCGAGGTCTCGAACGTCGTCGAGAGTCTCTCCGCGCGGGCCTGGGAAGAACTGACGCCCGCGGCGGCGGCCGGCGTGGAGCTCCCCGCCGACGTTCGCCGGCTGTTGCCCGGCGCGGAGTTGCAGATCGAGATTGCCGCTTCGCCGCCGGAGGAGCGGCCGCCGTGGAAGCGGATCGCCGTTTCGCTCGCTTGGCTCGATCGGGCCGGACGGATGCTCCCGCCCGTGTCTGTTGCCACTTGGAGATATGAAACAAGGGGTGGCCGGTCCGCCGACCATCACGTACAACCAACAACTCAACCATGAGACGCCGCGGATTTACGCTGATCGAAATGCTGGTCGTCATAACGTCCCTGTCGGTGATGCTGGGCGCGGCGGTCTGCCTGCTGTGCGCCTTGATGAAGGCCGAGGGAGTTGGCCGCCAGCGGCAGCAGCGGAGCGAATCGCTTTCCTTGTTTGCCGAGCGGTTCCGCCGCGACGCCCACGCCGCCGTCGAGGCCCCCGAGACGCGCGAATCGTCGCCGGGCGTCTGCGTTTGGGTCTTTCCCTTGGCGGCCGGCGCGGATTCGCGTTACGTGGAGTACGAAACCCGCGACGGGTTCGTCACCCGCAGGGAGCACGGCCCGACGGGGCCGGACCGCTGGGAGACGTTCGCCGTGCCCAAGGACTCCGCGGTGACGGTCGAGACCGCTTCGCGCGGCGGCGCGCGGCTGGCGCGGTTGCTGATCGAGGCGCCGGAGGCCGCGTTGCTCGGCCGGCGGCGCGTGTGCGTGGAGGCCGTTCTCGGCCGCGACCATCGCTTCGCGCGCCCGGCGGAGGGAGGTGAATGAGATGAAACGCTTCCAAAAGCAGGACCGCCGCGGCGCGGCGATCGTCGCCATCTTGGTCTGCTTCATCCTGGCCGGAGCGATCTTCGTATCGCTGGTCCGATCGGCGGCCGTCGCGCGGGACGCGGCCCGAAGGGATCATTGGCGATTGCAGGCCGAATGGCTTGCCGAGGCCGCGTTGGAACGGGCCATCGCCCGGGTCGATCTGGACGCCGAATACGCCGGCGAGACCTGGACGCTCGGGCCGGAGCAGTTCGCCGGCCGGCGCGGCGCGGCGGTGACAATCGCCGTTGAGCCGTCGGCCGACGCGCCGGATAAACTTAGTATTCAAGTGGTGGCCGATTTCCCCGACGACCCGCGCCATCGCTGCCGATGTCGAAAAGAAATTATCCTTGAGCGGAAGGAATCCGTTGCGCCGAAGGGCGACGACGAAACACGGAAACCGGAAACGCCCGAAGAACCGGAGTGAAATTATGATGCGGACGCATATAGATAAGCCGACAGCCGATCCCCGCGACCGCGGTCGCGGGTCGTTTCCCGAAACCCCGCACCCCCGAAACCCCGAAACCCCGCCCCTACATGGTTTCACCCTCGTCGAATTGCTTGTCGTGATAACGATCATCGGGATACTCATCGCGTTGGCGTTGCCGGCGGTGATGGCCTCGCGGGAGTCGGTCAGGCGGATGGCCTGTCTGGACAACCTGCGCAAAATCGGCGTCGCGCTCGTCGCTTACGAGGAGGCCCAGGAGACGCTGCCGCCGGGCACGATCGACGCGGCCGGTCCGGTCAGCAACGCGGCGGAAGGCTGCGAAATCAGTTGGCTGGTGCAGATTTTGCCCTACACCGATGAGAAAGCGCTCTTCGAGCGGATCGACTTGTCGGCCGGGGCGTACGACGCGGCGAACGCCCACGCCCGGTCGATCAACGTTCCGACGTTCGTCTGTCCGTCGTGTGGAGTGTGCCGGATCAAACCGGCGTCGAGCGGGGAAGGGACGTGGTCCAGTTCGGGGTTTGTCCAAGCGGCCGCCGGGACGTGGACGGCGAGCAACTACGCCGGCTGTCAGAACGGGTCCGAGGCGCCCATCGACGACGACAACAACGGCGTGCTGTATCTGAACAGCGCGGTCGTCGGCGACGAGCTGAGCGACGGCCGGGCGCATACGATCTACGTGGGCGAGAAACTGATCGGCTACCGCGACCTCGGCTGGATGTCGGGCACCCGGGCCACGCTGCGCAACGGCGGCACGCCGCCGAGCCAAACCCCAGGCGATGCAAACGGCATTTTGGAGGGAATGGCCGGCGAAGCCCTCGAAACCGCGCAAAACGTGCTGTTTGTCGGCGGATTCGGCTCCTGCCACCCGGACGTGTGCAACTACCTGTTCGGCAACGGCCGGGCGGATTCGATCACCAACCACATCAACGCGGAGATTCTGCGAAAACTCTGCGACCGGGCCGACGGCGAATTGATCGAGGGCGGTCCCACGCGCGACGATTGGTGGTAGAATGGGTGTTGCAAGTGTTTCATCCGTAACCGTTATGGGTGAAACGTCTGTTTAGCGGCCGACGGCACATCGGCCCGCACTCAGCCCCATGCCGCCGTGCCGGCGACAGCCAAACGGATGATCTTACTCGACGTTGCCGATATAAAGAAGCGATTCGGGCCGGAGCCGGTCATCGCCGGCGCGAGCTTCGAGCTGCGCCCCGGCGACCGGGCGGGACTGGTCGGACCGAACGGCTGCGGAAAAACCACCCTTCTGCGGATCGTCGCCGGGCGCGAAGAGCCGGACTCGGGCAGGTGTCTGGTCCACACGTCGGCGCGTCTCGGCTACCTCGAGCAGCAGCCCGAGTTTTCTCCGCATACTACCCTTCACGACGAGGCCCGCGGCGCGCTGGCCGATTTGGTCTCGCTTCAGCGCGAGGCCGACGAGACGGCCGAGGCGATTGCCCAGTCGGCCGATGCGGCCGAGCAGGAGCGGCTCTCCGCCCGCTGGGATCACCTGCAACAAGAGTTGCGTCGCCAGGACGCCTACAACCTCGAACACCGCGTCGAGCGGGTGCTCGACGGCTTGCGATTCAGCCGCTCGTGCTACGATCGGCCGGTCGCCTCGCTCAGCGGCGGCGAGCAGAACAGGCTGATGCTCGCCAAGCTGCTGCTGGCCGAGCCGAACGTGCTGGTCCTCGACGAGCCGAGCAACCACTTGGACGTCGAGTCGACCGAATGGCTGGAGGACTTTCTGCTGGAAAGCTCGGCGGCGATGATTATCGTCAGCCACGACCGCTGTTTCCTCGACCGGGTGACCAATCGCACGTTGGAGCTGTTCCAGGGAACGATCGACTCGTATTCGGGCAATTTCACCGCCTACCGCCGCCAGAAACAACAACGGCTGCTGGTCGAGCGGCGGACCTACGAAAAGCAGCGGATCGAGATCGCCAAGGCCGAGGAGTTCATTCGCCGGAACGCCTACAGTTATCCGGCCCGGGCCGAGGACCGGCGGAAGAAGCTGGCGCGGATCGAGCGGGTCTTGCCGCCGCGCGAGATTTCCGCTCCTGCGATGAGTTTTCCGCCCTCCGCCCGCGGCGGCGACATAGTGGTCCGCGTCGAGGGTCTGGCAAAGGGTTTCGGGCGGCGGCTGTTCGCCGACCTCAGTTTCGACGTGCTCCGCGGCCAGCGTTGGGCGCTGCTGGGACCGAACGGCAGCGGCAAGACGACGCTGTTGCGGTGCCTATTGGGATTGACGCCGGCGGACGAGGGCCAGATAAGTATGGGCGTCGGCGTCGTGCCCGGCTACTTCGATCAGCAACTGGCCGCGCTGGACGACGATCTGCCGGTGGTGGAGGCCGTCGATCCAAGGCGCAACCGATTGAACCGACAGCAGCGGCGCGACTTGCTGGCCCGCTTCGGACTGACCGGAGAGAAGGCCCTGCAAAAGGTCGGCGAGTTGAGCGGTGGCGAACGGTGCCGCGCGGCGCTGGCCCGGCTGGCCGCCGCGGAGGCCAACTTGCTGGTCCTCGACGAGCCGACCAACCACCTCGACCTCTGGGCGCGCGACGCGCTGGAGAAAGCCATCAAACAATTCGACGGCTCCGTGCTGCTGGTCAGCCACGACAGATACCTGGTCAATCGCGTGGCCGACCATTTGTTGGTGATCGAAGCGGACCGGTTGCGCCTCGTCGGGGGCAATTACGACACCTACCGGATGCTCGTCGGCCGCGACGGGGGAGGCGATAAACCAGCCGGCGAAACCGACGAAGCCACGGCCGGCGCCGCGAAAGACAAGCCCTCGGCCGACAAACCGACCCGAAAACGCCGTTTCCCCTACCGAAAAGTGCAAGACCTGGAGGAGGAAATCGCCGAGCGACAGGCGACGCTTCACCGGCTAGAAGAGGAGCTGATCGACCCGGCTGTGCTCCGCGACGGGCAAAAAGTCCGGCAAATCAAGGCCCAAATCGACCAACAGCGGCTGGAACTCGAACGGCTCCACGAACATTGGGACGAGGCGGTGGAACTGAATTGGTGATCGCACCCCGCCGTGGTATGGTTAGGCGGGTGGCGAGGTGGCAAACCGCCAACTATAATTGGGTATATATAGGGAAAAGGGACATTCTGTTTTGTTTGCATAATTTGGAGAATCGGCCGTGGCCAATCAAGAAGACAAAAATCTCAATTTTGAAGAACTGAAAATGCCCGAGGAAGAGGCCGCCGCCGAGGAGCCAGTCTTCGAGGACGAGACCGCGCCGGCCGAGGCGGCCGACGAGGCACAACTCGAACCGATCGAGCGGCCCGAGGCCGCGGAGGCTGCCGATGACCAGGTCGAGGAAACACTAGAGGAAGTGAAAGAAGAAAAGGAAGGGGAGCCGGAGGAGAAGGCCGGCAACTTGACTTTCGTCGCCGAATGGGCCGTGGCGGTCGGCGTCCCGGTTGTCCTGGCGGCGTTGTTCATCGTGCAAATAATCCATCTCTCCACCGCGGTATATCTGTTCGGCATGGGCTTTGTTTGCTTTGCCCTGTGGAAGGGCCGCAAGTCGAATACGGTCACTACGGTAATCCTGGGATGCGCCTTGGCGGCGTTGATGACGGCGGCCTACTGTTATTGGGTAGTGCTGCGCGAGTATGGTTTCGATCTGAAGGCCCAGGGCGCGAAGCAGCAGGTGCGACTCGTGCGGCCGAACGAGACGGCGGACGACGTAATTGCGTAGTTATCGCTGTCAGGCATTGGTTTCCAAACCCGCGGGACCGACTGTTTCAACGCCGCACATCGACGCTTCCGAGTCCGGTTTGCATGGCGATCCTTCGCAGCGGCGGATGAAAGATAATCCGCGACTTGCAGCGCTTTTTCGTTAGGGTCCATCGCAGCGTGCGCATCGCGCGGCGATAACGCCCCTCGAACCCCTCGATGCCTTGGCGGAGAACGTCGGCAAGGATCATGGCGCCGTGGAAAGCGTAGCTGAGACCCTCGGCGGAGCTGGGGCTGATCCAGCCGCCGGCCTCGCCCACGAGTGCGACGCCTTTGCCGCCGGTGATAGGCCGATCGGCCCGCGTCGAACGGAGCAGAAACGCGCCCTCGCCGCGCACCGTTTTTCCCAGGCGGAACCCGCACCGCGCCAGCCGCTGCTTGAGCGACTCGAACTTGGCGACGGCGTCGTCTTTCGGCCGCAGCGCCGCGCCGACGACGAGCAAGTCGCCTTTGGGAATGGTCCAGCAATAGAAGTCGGTAAGCTCGGGATCGAAGATCGCCGAGAAGAACGGTTGCACTTCGTCGGATTCCATCCAATGTTGAACGGCGAAGTAATTTTTCCCCGCCGTGCGTTCGGGCATCGCCGCCGCGCGCACGCGGGACGAGGCCCCGTCGGCGCCGACGAGGATTCGCGCTCGTTCGACCGTCGCCGCGCCGTTTTGGGACAGCGAGACGTTGACGCCGCCGTCGTCGGCCGCGAACGATTTGAAGCGGCACCCGAGGCGCACATCCACCGAAGGCGGGACCATCGAGAGCAGCCAGCGGTCGAACCGGCCGCGGTCCATATTGATGTAGAATCGTTGGTAGTAGCGTTCCGCGCGGCGGGGCAGGTCGATCGCGCGGACGACGAACAACTGCGGCTCGACGAGCACAGATTTCGGCAGCCCCAGCCCCAGCCGGGCAATCATTTTCTGTGCGTCGGGGGCCAGCAGCCCGCCGCAGCATTTTCCCCGGTCATCATCGGCCGGGCGCTTGTCGACCAGCAGTATTTTGTATTTATCGGCCAGCAGCCGGGCCAGCGTCGCTCCAGCCGGGCCGGCGCCGATGATCGCCGCGTCGTACATCAAGGCACCCGTGCGACTTGTCCGTCGGCCATGCTGCCCAGATAGGCGTAGACGGCCTGGTCGATCTCCTCGCCGATGAAGCGCGCCGAGCCGTCGGCCAGCCCGAAATGCGCGCCGCCGACGTGGTCGCTCCCGGCCGACTCGAAGTAATCGTTGTTGAAGCCGCCGAGTTGTCCGATGTCGTTGGTCGAACCGGCGCTTGTGGTGTCGAACAACGTGTTCGATCCGGCGGCGGCCCAGCCGTCGATGCTCGTGTGGCAAGGCCTCCAATAGTGGTTCGGCGCCGGGCCGGTCCAGATGGTCCGGGGGACTTCCCCGACGGCGATCGTGCTCGACAGTCCGTCGGCGATTTCGTGGAATCGCGTGGCCAGATTGGGGACGAAGACGCCCCGCATGTCGGTCCGGTAGACGTAAGTCGGCCCGCAAAACGGGCGCGCGACGTTCGACGCGGTGGGGTTGGCGAACGAGTTTTGCGCCCCGATGCACCCGGCGTAATCGTTCCCACCGGCGGTCCATCCGGCGTAAGAGTCTTCCGGCGTTCGCTTGGGAAACATGATATTTTGGTCTTGCGCGCGGACGCCGCGGCGGCGCGTGGGGCAATAAAAAACGGCGACGTCCGTCTCGGCGACGGATCGGTTGCCGAGCACGCTTCGGGTGAAGTCCCAGCGGTCGAAGAGCGCGTTTTGCTCGATGAAGGGGAGGATTTGCAGCATCCAACTCGAGCCGTGCATGCCCGGCTGATCGCCGGTCGCTTCCGGCCAGGGGTCGAAGTTGTTTGTGCCGCGGGTTTGATATACGTCGCCGACGATCGCCCCGGGTGGCAAAGCGTCGTATTGATCGGCGTAGTTGTGCAGGGCCAGTCCGATCTGTTTGAGGTTGTTGACGCACGCCAGTCGCCGCGCCGTTTCGCGGGCCGCCTGCACCGCCGGCAGCAGCAGGGCGATCAGCAGGCCGACGATCGTCACGGCCACCAACAACTCCACCAGGCTGAACGCGGCTCTTCGGTGGGTCCGCATGAGGGGCATACCCGATCATCGAAGCCAACGACACATCGCCAACGACGGTTCTGCCCCGCACGCAGTCTAGCGAAGCGGGCCGGAGGAAACAATCGGGCGGGCGAACGGCGCAGCCTTCAGGACCGACGGGGAGCGGCCCGCCAAAGAGATAAACCCTTGCGGCGAAAGTGCTTGTAGCTCTCCGTCTGAGTCGTGCGATTTTTTTCGGATTGCCCAGCCACGCTGTTGACAGACCAGGGGGCTTGGCGGAAAATGCTCCGTTGCCCGTCCTAGCCGAGGGGTCTAAATTATACCGCGTAAAAGCGAAAGTGGCGTTGGCCGAATAACCGTGCAATTGTTGGCGGTTTGCGCCCGCCGCCGATTGCACGATTACGTGAACCTATTTAGAACGACTCTCATCGGGCCGGGCAAACGAGTATTATTGTCTCCTGGAGCAAGGATCATAATTATGTTGCGGGAAAAGCAAACCCTGTGGCATCCGTCGACCGGACCCAACCTCGAACGCCCCCATGGTTTCCAGGCCGTTCCTTGCGGTCCATGCGTCGCCGAAGCCCCCAAGGAAGACGACTACGATTTTGACGACGACGACTTCGACGACGACTTCGACGACGATTTCGAGGAGGATTTCGACGACGATCTCGACGATGATCTCGACGACGATCTAGACGAAGATCTAGACGAAGAGGAAGAAGACGAGTGCGAGGAAGCGCTGGGGGAAATCGAGTAACGCGGCACGGACTGTTGTTGCGTCAATTTTGTCGGGGCACAACGGATTTGCGGCGCGGGCGCGTTGCGCGTGGTCTGCGACTGGAATCCGCGGTCTAATTCGAAGGAGCCGTCCGTGCGTAAGTTGGCCGCCCAGATCGAGCAAGCCGCCGAAACGATCCGGTCCCGATGGAGCGCCAGGCCGCGGGTTGGCGTCGTGCTTGGCACCGGGCTGGGGACGCTGGCCGGCGAGATCGAGACCCACGCCGCGCTGGACTACGCCTCGATTCCGCATTTCCCCCGCTCGACCGTCGCCACCCACACAGGTCAGTTGGTTTGCGGAACGCTGTGCGGGCTGCCGGTCGTGGCGATGGAGGGGCGGTTCCACGCCTACGAGGGATACTCGCACCGTCAGATCACCTTTCCCATCCGCGTGATGCGCGCTCTGGGGGCGGAGACGTTGATCGTCTCCAACGCCGCCGGTGGATTGAACCCGCGGTATTCGCTGGGCGACATCGTGGCGATCGACGACCACATCAACCTGATGGGCGGCAATCCGTTGGTCGGCGTCAACGACGATCGGCTCGGACCGCGGTTCCCCGACATGAGCCGGCCTTACGACCCCGAATTGAATGATCGGGCGCTGGAGGCGGCCCGGCGCGAAAACATCGTCGCCCATCGCGGCGTCTACGCGGCCGTCGCCGGGCCGAATCTCGAGACCCGCGCGGAATACCGCTGCCTCCGCGCCCTGGGGGCCGATCTGGTGGGAATGTCAACCGTGCCGGAGGTGATTGTCGCGGTGCACGGCGGGATGCGGGTCTTGGGCCTGTCGATCGTCACCGACCTTTGTTTCCCCGACGATCTGGAGCCGGCCGACATCGAGCGGATCATCGCCACGGCGGCCGCGGCCGAGCCGAAACTGCGGCGGATCGTGCTCGGAGTGCTGGAGCGAGAGGCGTCGTAAATAAGGCGTGAATATAGTGATTGACGTTAATTTGGCGCCGGTGTGCGGATTATACTGCGGAGGACGCGAGTTCTTCGGCGAGACATGCGCCGGCTGCGGACGGCTCGACGGCAAGCCGTTCTGGACCGCGCAGTTGTCGGCCGGCGTCTGCCCGTTGCACGACTGTTGCCGCAATCGAAAGCGTCTCGAACATTGCGGACTCTGCCCTGATTTTCCCTGCAAGACATTTCTCGCACTCCGCGATCCGAACATGAGCGACGAGGTCTTCAATAAATCGCTCGCCGATCGGAAAGCCGCCCTGCAAAGGCGCGAGGAAATCGGCGCCGAAGCGTGGCTAAACGAGAAAGCCGCGCAATAGACCACTCGGCCGATGGGTCTGTCTCGCCATCTCCCATCCAATAATTTCATACTAAAACCCGCCCGGTCCGTTGTAATTACAATAGACCGAGAGGCCGAATAGCGTCCGGCCGTGCACATTCATGGGGATTCAAGGGCTTGTCTCATGGCGGGCGGGGATCGTACCAGCGAATTCGTTGCTCTGTTTGCCGCGCACGATCGCGGCATCTACAAGCACATACTCGCTTTGCTGCCCGATGCGGACGTCACGCAAGAGGTCTTTCAGGCAACGTCCGTTACGCTCTGGGAGAAGTTCGGGGAGTATCGGCCGGGGAGCAATTTTTTCGCATGGTCCTGCCGCGTGGCCTACTTCGAGGTGCTCAAGCACCGGCAAGCATTTGTGTGCGGTTGTTGTTGAGGCCGCGATGCCAGACATGTTGATCCAAATCGAACAACCCTTTGAACCAATCATTGAAAGGCCCCACCGTTTGGCCTCGGCGCGCGTACAATCGCCATCCAACACGGCTCTTGAAGTACTTGCGACGTTGAAGTCGCCGCCGATGCCGCTCATCACGTGGCGTCGGAGATGCCTCCTTCGGCCCGCGTTTGCTGCCCCGACGGTTTTCAGGGCAAAAAAAACGCCGGCCGGTTCGCCGACCTGCTTCGTCGTACTCGATCCGCTCGGCGACGTCGTTGCCGTCGTAACCGCTGTCGGCCAATACGCGGTCCGTCTCATCGGGAAGATCGTCGATTTTCTCGTCGAAAGTTTGCGTTTCCTTCGCGCTGGCGGTATCGACCGAAGCCAACAATGGAAAGACGGTGTTGCCGGCCGTGGCACGTTTTCCCATCCTTTGGATCTCCAGGGGTTACGGTTTCCTTGTGGAAAAAGAAACATAACCACTGGAGTCCCTTGCGCTTAGATCAATTCAATTTCAGGACA
>JAFGLH010000185.1 GCA_016928165.1 Pirellulales bacterium
CCCTCGGCGGTGAAGGGGACAGGCACATTTTTCGCCCTTGAAAGGGCGAAAAAATGAGCCAGTCCCCGGTCCGTGAACGGTTACTTGGTTTACGTGGCGGAAAAAAACCGAAAATTCCGTATTTGCCTTATTCCCGCAACCCTGCTGTGGGGATTAGCGTTGTGCTGTTTTATTTTTATTGCGTCCGTCTGGCTGGCCGGATGTTGTGTTGTTGAGCTGACGGAGTTGACGTCCACGTCCGATATTTGCTCGTCTTGGTCCCCTCTTTTTGGGGCAGCCATTATCGCATGGCTCCTCCCCGTCGGGATGTGCTTTCGCGGCCGGTTGGTTGTATCTAAAGGGAAGCTGGAAGGCCGCAATCATTGCGACGGCGGCATTGTTGTTGGTCGGCTATTTGTGTTTGATTCCTTTATTCGCGGTCTTGGCCAATTATCCCGGCCCGCTCTGAGGAAAAAATCGTCCGTTGTCTTGGGGGGAGGCCAGTCCTGAAAGAATTCAATGCGTTGAAATGCCGCGGAATTCGGGCCATTCGACCGAACATAAGAAACATTATCGGACGTTGGGGAGAGGGTCTTTTTCGGCGGCTTGCTCGCTAACTGATCCCATTCGACGGAATTTCTACTGCTCGGCCGGCGGTACCCGCTCTTCTTCCGCAGGCTCTTCTTTCGCCGGCGCGAAATCGACCGTCAGCTTGGGATTTGCCCGTTTCAGCTTGTCGATCCCCTCCGGCGTGACCTTGGTTCCATAGATGGTCAAGCGGCCGAGATTTTCCATGCCGGCCAAGGTCTCCAAAGCGGCGTCGGTGATCTCGGTTTCCATGAGCAGAAGATTGTTGAGTTTCTTTAGGAGGAGAAGGTTTTTCACCCCCTCGTCGTCGACCTTGGTCTTCGAGAGGTTCAGGATTTTCAGGTTTTCCAGTGGGGCAAGCCGGCTCAAACCGTCGTTTGTGATTCGCGTTCCGTTGAGGTATAGCGTGGTTAAATTTTTCAGCGGATGCAGGTGGGCCAACCCCTCGTCGGTGATATTCGTGTCGCTGAGGCTCAAATTGGTCAACTCGTTCAAGCCGGCCAGGTGCTTGAGGTGCCCGTCGGCGATGTTGCTATTGCTGGCATGCAGCGTCAAAAGGCGGAAGAGCTTGCCCGTTTGTTCGACGACTTCATCGTCCACGGGGTGGCCTAAATAATTCACGCCGGTGACCTTTTTGTCGGTCGAGTCGAAGATTGGCTCGATGGTCAGAAAATAAGCGTCTTTTCCATCGTGCTTCCGCTGCTGCAAGGCCGCGGCCGCCGCCTTTTCCTCGGCGAGTCGATTGTCTCCCTTGAGAAACTTCACGTAAACGATCGCGGCCAGGACCGGGATCAGCACAATCAGCAGCAGGAGAGGAATAACGTTGCGCGATTTGGGATTGCTCACTTGGACGTCTCCGGTAGAGTTTTTGGATTGGGATTGGAATGAACGGCGTTCGGCGGACCCGCAGAAGATTCATTTTCCGTTTTATGCGAGGATTGGCCGTCGTGCCGGCCTCCTTCGAAAAAGACGCCCATGCGGCGGAACTTTTCGTAGCGCTCGGCGAGCAATCGCTCCGTGGGAAGGCCGACCAATTCGCGGATCGTGCTCCGCAAATAGAGTTTCAGCCGGCTGGCCATCAGTTGGTGGTCGCGGTGCGCTCCGCCGAGCGGCTCGGGTATTACCGCGTCGACGACGCCGAGACGCAGCAGGTCCTTGGCGGTCATTTTCAGCGCTTCGGCGGCCCGCTCCTTGAAGGAGTGGTCTTTCCAGAGAATTCCCGCGCAACCCTCGGGGCTGATAACCGAATAGTAGGCGTGTTCGAGCATTGCCACGCGGTCGCCCACGCCGATCCCCAGCGCGCCGCCGGAGCCGCCCTCGCCGATGACGACGCAGACGATCGGCGTGGGCAGACGCGACATCTCGAACATCGATTCGGCGATCACTTGGGCCTGGCCGCGCTCCTCGGCGCCGATGCCCGGATATGCGCCGCCGGTGTCGATCAGGCAGACGATCGGCATGTGGAACTTCGCCGCCAGCCGCATCTTCGCCATCGCTTTGCGGTATCCCTCGGGATGGGCGAAGCCGTAGTTGCAAACGTTCCGTTCCTTGAGCGTTTTTCCCTTCTGGTGTCCGACGACCATCAGCTTGAAGGCGTCGAGCTTGGCCCAGCCGGCGCGGATCGCCCGATCGTCGCCAAAACACTTGTCGCCGTGCAGTTCGACGAACTCGCCAAAGACCGTGTCGAGGTAATCGGTGGTCATCGGCCGATCGGGGTGCCGGGCGACCTCGACCGTCTCCCACGGCTTCAGGTTGCCGTATATCCGCTTGGTCGTTTCCACCAATTCGCGCCTCAGCCGGCGGATTTCGCCTTCCACCTCCGGCGTTTGGCCGGCCTTGGCGCCCAGCTTCTCGAGCCGGGCCTCCAGCTCGTAGATCGGACGCTCGAACGACAATCGGTGCAAACTTCCGGCCATTGTTTTCCGTGGGTCGGGTACTTCGTGCCTGACGTGTTTGTTTTCCGTGGCGGCCACGCTAAACCGTTCACCCGACATTGAGCGTTGTACGGGCCGCTACTATTTTTTTTCCACCGGGGGCTGAATCTTGAAAACACGTATCATACGGAATTCCATCAAAAAATCATCCACCGTTTTGGAGCGATGTTCGCGATTCTTCGACATGGCGCGACGAATCAAAGCGGTAAATTCGGGGGTGACATTCGAATTTAATGCCTCCAATGGAGGGGGCAGCGAGCGAATTTGCTTGTTTAATAGGTCGTTTGCGCTAGTACCCGTAAAGGGGGGTTTGCCCGCTAGCAACTCGTGCATCATGCAGGCCAGGCTGTAAAGGTCGGCCCGCCCGTCAAGGGTCTGTCCGCGGAGTTGCTCGGGCGAGATGTAGCTCTTGGTCCCTTGCGGCTTGGCCTTGGGAGTCAGCCACTTTGCCACCCCGCGTTTGGCCCGCTTGGCCAGGGCGAAGTCGATCAACTTCAACTCGCCATCGTCGCTAAGAAGAAAATTGTCGGGTTTGACGTCGCAGTGGACCCATCCTTGGTTGTGCAGATAGGACAGCGCCCGGCAAGATTGTTCGACGATATTGGCAAAAAACGGAGCGAGTTTATCCCTCCCCCCCTGGTTCAGACGCTGCTTCAGGTTCGGCGAGGAGAACCACTCCATGGCGAAGTACGGCTGTCGGGAATCCCACTGCACGGGATATATCTCGACGACGTTCGGGTGATGAAGCCCCTGCCCTATCGTGTATTCGCGGCGGAGGAAATTGATCTGCTCGCGGTTGCCGTAATCCGCCTCGTGGAGAGTTTTTACGCCGACGATCCGTTGTTTGTCGTCGTCGTAGGCCTGCCAGATCAAGCTGGCGTGTCCGGTGTGGACGATGTTCAGCAGCCGATAAGGGCCGAGATAGCCGGGAGTGCCGCGCGCCACGATATTATTACACCTGGATGATGCCTTGCCCAACCCCTCCAGTGTAGCAAAAGGGTAATGTTAGGGCAAGGTGAGAGGATGGGGATGGTCGTTTAGTTCGGGGCCGTCGGCGACGGAGCGGGCGCGAGAGAGATTCCATTGTCTCGGCTTGACGGACCCGCCCTCGGGCGAAGCGGATCGCCCGCGCCTCGGACAAGGTCCTGAACCGAGTCCTCTCGATTTTGGACGCCTGCATTTATTGAGCGCGAAGAATTTTTTACCCCCCTGCCCTGCCCTTCATAACGTCCTATTCTCGCGACACAGACGTTCAACGGTCTTTTACGTCATCCTCATATTCAAGTTCATCCTCATCTCGTTCCATCGAGCGCAACGAGCAGTATCGGGCCAGCCGCCCGAGCAGGCGGAAATAGAACATCCAGCCCGCGCCCACCACGCAGCCGACGGCAATCGCGTTGCTCCACGGTCCGATCGGGCGCGAGACGCTAAACGTCAGCACGACGAGGCCAGCCAGCGCCAGCGTCAGGGCATGGAACACTCCCCAGGCCCGCCACTGCGAAAACACGCTTCCCCAGATCGCCTTCGAGAACGGGTTCAGCGGCGTGTCGTTTTCCAACATCGAAAGCAGAAACGCCGGAAAGAAGAAAAACTCGCCGATGGCGATCAAAAAAACGCCCGATATCGCGCGTCCGACCAAGGAAGCCGCGATAGCGCCTGGAATAGCCGCCGCCAGCGCCGCGGCAGCGAAGTAGACCGCGTCGGCGAACCCCTCGAAGGCGATCAGGTTTGGCCAGCTTTCAACGTTTTCGCCGCCATAAGCGGTCGTATGCAGCACGGTCAATCCCCATGCCGAGGCCGGCGCGATGCAGATCAGCAGCCAGACGCCGGCCAGCGCGCACATCAACATGCTCCCCGCCGCCACGCCCGCCCCGCCGAACCAACCGACGCCGGCCCCGCCGAACGCCAACGCCAGCCTGATCATCCCCGTCAACACCGACGCGGCGAACATCAGAAAAAGCGTTTGCGAGAGCGCGTCGAGACCGAAGGGAAAGAGGAAATCGCCCGAAAACAACTGCTTCATATCCGCCCGGGGCGGCGGCGCCCGCCGCTGCGACTCGTCTTCCGCGTCGGGCGGCTGCGACGGCGAATCCACGTCGCCGAGAATGGCATTCAGGTCCACCGCCGTTTCCGGGCGGGGCGATTCGGGTTCGATCCGCAATCCGTATTCGTCGTCCCCCGCCCTGCCCTGCCCCGTCGGCGCGTTGTTGTCGGATGTCGGCATGGCTGTCAATCCTGAAAATCAAAGCCCCCCATTGCCGCTCGGTAGCGGCCCCACAACTCGTCGCCGATCTTATCCGGCAACGCGGCGCGGCAGCGGTCCACCAAATCATCCAGGGCGTGCCAATCGAGGCCCTCGAAACGGAACGTCAAGGCCGGCTCGGTCACGGAATTGCGGACCAGCATCCATCCGCCGGGCGTGTCGATCCGCACTCCGTCGGTCTTCAACTGGGGAAAATCGGCCCAGTCCGCGGCCAGCCGATCGATGATTTCTTCCCGACGCTCGTCGTCCATTGGCACGCGCAGGTCGGGCGTCATGTACGTCGTCGGGCAGCCGCGGCGGACCGCCGACAGCTTCCGTCCGCTCCGCGCCAGCCAGGCGATCAGTCGGCAGGCGGCGTATAGCGCGTCCTCGCCGCCGTCCAGCTCGCGGAAGAAGTAATGCCCGCTTGCCTCGGCCCCGAGGCGGGCGTCGCACTGGCGCATCCGCGTCCGCAAAAAGGCGTGGCCGCTCCGTTCGGCGACCGGCTCGGCCCCCAGCCGCCGCGCGTGCTCGGCCACCCGGTCGGAATACTTCAAGTCGTGGACGAACCGCTCGCCGGCGAGGTCGTCGCCGAACGATTCGAGCGTCACGAAGACGGCCTCCTCGGGATTTAGCGACGCTCCCTCGTCGTCGACCAACGCCAGCCGGTCGCCGTCGCCGTCGAAGGCGACGCCCAGGTGCGCGCGATGACGGTAGACAGCGTCGCACAACTCGCGCAGATTTTCCTGGCGGCTGCAATCGGGGGCAAGGCCGCCGAACCGCCCGTCGGAACTGTCGCGGACGGTGGTAAATATGCACAGCGGAAAGACGGCGTGCAGGTAGCGCCTCGCCCTCTCCGACCAGCAGCCGTGCATCGGATCGACCGCCACGCGGAGCCGGGCGCCGAGCGAATCGACGAACGTCTCCTGCAAATGTGCGACATAGTCGAATGACACGTCGAGCGCGCGCGGCGCGGATCGGGTGCGCGAAACGGCCCCCTCTCCCTTTGGGAGAGAATTCGTGCGCGAAACGGTCCCCTCTCCCTTTGGGAGAGGGTTAGGATGAGGGCCATTTTCCCGCGCCCCCCTGCCCTGCCCTGCCCGATCAGACTCCGGTCCCAAGGCCAAGGCCATCTCGGCCACCTCCTCCGATGTCGGCGGCCGGTCGCCGAGCATCCACTTCAAGCCGTTGATCTGCGCGGGATTGTGCGAAGCGGTCACGATCGCGCAGCCCGCGGCGTCCAAACGGAGCTTGGCATAGTGGATCATCGGCGTGGGCAGCAGGCCCAGTTCGACCACGTCCAATCCCGAGTCGCAAAGCCCATCGACCAGCGCGGCCATCAGCGGCGGGGTCGATTCGCGTACGTCCCCGCCGACGACGAACTTCGCCCCTGGTGCCAGTCGCCGCCCCAGCGCCCGGCCCCAAGCCTCGAACATCGGGGCCGTAAGCTCCGTATCGACCTGTCCGCGAATGTCGCAAGGTTTGAAGATGCTCACCGGAAATACTTTTTCCATCGCCGGGGACGCGCCAACACGCTAATCGCCAATGTTATGAGAATAACAACAGCGCTTGGCTCGGGCAATTGCGAATCCGGCCGCAAAATGTGATAAAGGCCGTTTTGATCGCTTGAACGAGGCAGTAGTGGATCTATGTCTGGAGAAAGAAACCCGGTTTGAACCGAATCAGTCAAATTGTAGTTGTATGCGACGTTGTTTCCACCCTTGATGAAAAAATCTCCCCAAACCGGCTCGCGATTGCACCAAAAAGACCAGGTCATGTTGAATTCACTACCCGCCAAAGGAACGAATTTAATCCCCCAAACATCCGACGGCATATGGGGATTTCCGGCATTTGCTTTTTGCATTACTATGTCGTCTTCGATGGTCGCTCCCGCGAGTCCCGCGAGGTCGTCGATACTCATCGCTTCGGAGCATTCGATTATCAGATGGCTAATAGCGCTCTGCAACGCACCTTCGCCTGAATAAGCTACCGTGTACGTATACTTCCAAGGATAGCCCTGCCGGGTCTTGTCGTCGTTGGTAACCGACCAGGAAAAAGTGATCGAGTAGTCATCCCACATTTGTCCGACAACCTTAATACCATTAACGGAATCCAACTCGGAAGGCGCATAGGTCAAAGAACCGGACAACGTTTCGGCGAATAGAGACGCGCCATCACAAAACATTATCACACTTGCCGACAAAAAAACCACTATACGAACCATGTTGCTCCTCGCTGTTTCTCAATGATGTATCAAACGTGCGCAGAATGATTTCCTCGAACAATCAATGTTCGAGAAAACGAAGTTTAGCGGCAAAGAGATGAAACGGCTCTGTAAAACCGTGTTCTCGATGGCAAAAGCCGTTTAGGCGGGAAACACAAACGGCATTGCAGGCAGTAGCGCTACCTCGGAAATGGCTTGAACGTTGCCTAACTTGCGTATTATGACATTCTGAGCAAATAACGTCAATGCCCTGTAGAACGTGTTTTGGAATTGAAAAATTAGTCTCCTCTCCCTTTGGGAGAGGGTTGGGGTAAGGGCCGATCGGCTGAAAAACATCGGAAGTTGACGACGCAATCCAAACAGTCCTCACCCCCGGCCCCTCTCCCAAAGGGCGAGGGGAGATTTTCAAAACACGTTCTAACCGGGCAAATCTTCCACCATTGATCGGACATCCTACATCAACTAATGTATATGGATATTACCGTCTATGGAAGCATCCGGCAGGAGCAACGCGCATGACAACGCCCACCACCCCCCAAATTAGTCCCGAGGAGGCGGTCCGGCGAATCGCCCAGGCACGCGAGGCGCTGGTCGGCGAGGTCCATAAGGCAATCATCGGCCAAGATGAGATGATCGAGCAGATGTTGATCTGCCTCTTCGCCCGCGGACATTGCCTGACGATCGGCGTGCCGGGCCTGGCCAAGACATTGACCGTCTCGACGCTGTCCCAGGCGTTGCACCTGAAGTTCGCGCGGATTCAATTCACTCCCGACCTGATGCCCAGCGACATCACGGGCACGGAGATCATCGACCAGGACCCGGCGGGCGGTCAGCGGAGCTTTCGCTTCGTGCGCGGACCGGTCTTTTGCAACATCTTGCTGGCCGACGAGATCAACCGCACTCCGCCCAAGACGCAGGCGGCGTTGTTGCAGGCGATGCAGGAGCGGGAAATCACCATCGCCGGCAACACCTATCCGCTCGCGCCGCCGTTTTTCGTGATGGCCACGCAAAACCCGATCGAACAAGAAGGCACCTACCCGTTGCCCGAGGCGCAGTTGGACCGTTTCATGCTCTCGATCAACATCGGCTATCCGACCCGCGCCGAGGAGCGGGAGATCGTCGTGGCGACCACACAAACGGCCCGGCCCGAGGTCCGCCCCGTATTGCACGGCCAGGACGTGCTTTGGGCACAAGAGTTAGTCCGCCAGGTGCCGGCCAGCCGTCACGTGGTCGATTACGCGGTCGATCTGGCCAGGGCCACGCGGCCCAAGGAGCCGCCAAGCCCCGATTTCGTCAAGAACTGGCTGGCCTGGGGTGCCGGGCCGCGGGCCGCGCAGTTCATGGTCCTCGGCGCGAAGGCCCGGGCGATACTCCACGGACGCTTCGCCGTCTCGGCCGACGACATTCGCGCAATGGCCTATCCGGTGTTGCGCCATCGGCTGTTCACCAACTTCAACGCCGACGCCGAAGGAATCGACGTGGACCAGGTGATTGAGAAGATATTGCAAACCGTTGCCGAGCCGAACTATGGCGAGTCGCTGCCGACGAAGTCGTCGGATACCGTTCGCCAGCCCCTCCCTCCGCCTCCGGGAGGATGAATCGTTCATGGCGTTCCGTTTAGCGCCTGCAAGACCATCGTCTTGTGCGGCGGTGAAGGGGACAGGCACATTTTTCGCCCTTGAAAGGGCGAAAAATGAGCCAGTCCCCGGCCCGTGAACGGCTGCTTAGCTTCCCATCTTTTCAACTATACCATATTGTGCCGGAGCGACGACTCTATTGCAACCCCGATCGCCTCTTCGCGCCGAAGCGATTGGAAATCAAAGTCTCGAAGACCAGGGCGATCAACACGACCGAGAGAAGCGGTCCCCACAAACCCTTCCCCTCGCGAAGCCGGACGAAGGCGGCGGAAAGATCGTCCGGGTCGGCGGCGGCCAGCATCGGCGCGCCGTCGAGCAACGACTCCAATTCCGCCGGTTCGATTTTCATCGGGTCGGCCTCGGCCGGATCGAAATTGACCGCGAAGGCCGCCTCGCTCGGAACCGCCGCGCCGGGAATACGCAACTCATATATTCCGACGTCAAACGTGTTCGCGTAGTTGAACCGGCCGGTTGCGGTCAACCGCAGCATCGCGCCGTCGGGCGGGACAAGCTCGACTTCTCGCGGTTCGCCGGAGTCGTCGAGCCGATACTGCAACGGTTGTCCGGCGATCAGATCGCCGCCGGGGCGACCCGACTCCGCCAAATGAAAGGCAAGCTGGACCACCAGCGGCATGAAGATGGGCCGCAAGGGAAGGTTCGACCAATCGACCGTCGCGGCGATGCCCAGCATCAGCGTTCGCCCCTCGCCCACGCCGCGCTCGACCAGCAGCGGCTCGCCGTCGTCGAGCCGGGCCAATACGCGGGCGAGACCCTTTTCGACCGACATGCCCACGCGGCGATAGACCAAAATCGACTCGTACAAAGAAGCCGGATCGACCAGATTCTTCAAGGGCGGATACTTCGCGTCCAAGAATCCGACCCGCCAACTGTCGCGGCCCTCGCCGGCAACAATCCGGCGAAGGCTAGTCAGCGGCGAGGGCAGCAGCCGCCCTGCGGCCGATAGATTCATCCGATTGTATGCTTCCGGATCGACGTTTCCGCCACAAAGCCAGACGAGATTTCCGCCGTCGGATACATAGTCGGCGAGCCGGCCGGCCGTCTCAACGTCGAGCGCCGGCAGGTTCACGCAGAACAGCGCTTTATATTTCCCCAACGGTTCGCCGACCAATTCTCCGGCCGTAAGCGAGGCGACGTCGAACCCTCCGGCGGAGGCCAAGGCTCGATGCAGATAAAACGCGTCGTCGAGGTAGGGAATTTCGTGCCGCCGCGCGACGACCACCGCCACGGGAATATTCCCGGCGACATTGACGACGAAAAAGCGGCGGTCGTCGTATGCCGAGCCGTCCTCGCCGACCAGGCGTGCTTCGCCGCGGTGCGGGCCAGGCCCTTGAAACGACGCAGTGAAGTCGTGTTTCGCTCGTCCGCCGGGCGGGAGGGTTAACTGAGGACTGCTCGCCCGCTTTTCTCCATCCAGGACCAGTTCGACCAGCCGTTGTTGTTCGACCGCCGAGACATTGGCGACAGTGACGACGACTTTCATCGGCAGTCCGGCCAATCGCACTGAAGAATCAAGCTCGATCCGCTCGACGGCCGCGTTCGGTTTCGGGACTCGGTTGCAATCGACGAGGACAACGAGCGGCTTGTGTTCAGCGGCCGACGACACGTCGGCCCCGGGGGCGAAAGTCGTCGTGCCGGCGGCCGCCTGACGGCCATCCCCCAACCACGATACCCGCTGCATGTCCGTCAAGACGTATATCTGTTTGTTGGGGGCGTCTGCTTCGGCCAATAACGCTTGGGCTTGCCGCAATTTCAAGACAAGATTTGCTTTTTGGTAGCCGACGCGGCATTGCTGGAGGATTTCGCGGACCGCATGCTGCGTGCTATCCAGCTTGGCCGGTTCGGCCGCCGTCGGTCCGCAAGCCGGCAGCAAGGCGACCTGGTCTCCTTCGCCCAGTTGATCGAGGATTCGCCCCGCGGCCGCCGCCGCCGTATCCAGCCGGACGCGGTCCCGGTCGATCGCGCCCATGCTCGCCGAGTTGTCCAGCACGATCGCCGCGGCCGTCCGTCCCTCGCCCCAGAGCGAGCCGACGCCGGTCAAAGCGGGCCGGGCCAGGGCGACGGCCAGAAGCGCCAAGACGGCCGCGCGGAGGACCAGCAACAGCAGGTCTTGCAGCCGCTTCCGCCGCCGTGTTTTCTCCACGCTGAGCTTGAGGAAGCGGAGCGTGGGAAACGGCGCCTCTTTCGCCCGGCGGCGATTGACCATGTGCAGCACGACCGGAATCGCTGCCGCCATCGCGGCCAACAGGAACAGCGGCGCGGCGAACGTCATAGGCGGCTCCGTGTGGCGATGTATCGTGAAAGGAGAAAGTCGTACGGCGTCGAGGTGTCGGCCGAAACGAAGTCGATCCGCGCCTCGGCGCAGGCGCGGCGGTACGTCTCGATGAACGCCTTGATTTGAGCGAGATACTCGTCGCGGGCGTAGACCGGATCGACTTCGATGCGCCCGCCCGATTCCAGGTCGCGGAAGGCGGTCGTCTCGCTAAAGGGAAACTCGATCTCGCCCCGGTCGAGCACGTGGAAGACCACCACCTCGTGGCGGCGGTGGCGAAAGTGGTGCAGCGCCTTGACGATCTCCTCCGGCCGGCCGTAGAGATCGCTTATCAACACGATCAGGCCGCGGCGCTTCGAGCGGTCGGCAACCCTGTGCAGCGTTTCGGCGACGTCGGTTTCTCCGGCAGCTTCGATCCTTTCGAGCCGCTCCATCATCTCGTTGAAGTGGCGCGGAGTACTGCGAGCGGGCATGTCGAGCCGTATCCGAGAGTCGAATACCGTCAGGCCGACCGCGTCTTGCTGGCGAATCATCAGGTAGGCGAGCACGGCGGTCAGATAACAGCCGTATTGCAGCT
Source organism: Pirellulales bacterium (assembly GCA_016928165.1). Classification (GTDB taxonomy): domain Bacteria; phylum Planctomycetota; class Planctomycetia; order Pirellulales; family Thermoguttaceae; genus JAHIKV01. The sequence continues at coordinate 11,472 of JAFGLH010000185.1, forward strand.
TGCCGAAGTCGCCCGCGAGGCCGTAGCCCATCGAACCGCTGGCGTCCAAAAGAATCCGGACCCGCATGTTCGTCTCTTCCTCATACTGCTTGACGTAGAGGCGGTCGGTGCGTCCCAACATGCGATAATCGAGCCGCCGGGGGTCGTCTCCGGGCGCGTACTCGCGGTGCTCGGCGAACTCGGCGCTGAACCCCTTGTAGGGGCTGGAATGCAAGCCGCTGATGAATCCCTCGACGACCCCGCGTGCGACGAGCGAGAGATTTTTCACCCGCGCGAGGGCCTGCGGTTCGAGGAATCGGTAGCCGGATTGCATGGAGGCGTTTACCTCATTTTATTGGAGTTTGATCCATTTCCGCCCGAATGGCAACCGATTCGTCGCCAAGAGCGGAATAATCGGAATTCGCCGCCCCGATTTATCCTATATTGTTGACATCCGGCGGGAAGGCGGTTACTCTAGGTAAGTGTAGGGGTAGCATCGGTTTAAGGATAATTATGGCCGCCAAACGCAAGAGCGATTACACGGAAATCCTCATCCGCCGGGGCATCGTCGGCGCCGACCAACTGGCCGAGGCCCAGCAGATGGTCGCCGAACAGGGCATTAACCTCTCCGACGCCCTGATCCGGCTGGGATATACCACCGGCGAAGAGGTTATGAGGGCGATGGCCGAGCAACACGGCCTGGATTACGTCAATCTCAACGAAGTCTCCATCCCGCCGTCGGTCGTGGAATTGGTGCCCGAGTCGGTGGCGCGGGAAAACGTCACTATCCCCTTCGAGGAGTCCGATGGCAAACTGACGGTGATCGTCAGCGACCCGATGGACTACGACACCTTCGACAAACTGCGGTTCATCCTCAACCGCCAGATCGAGATTGCCTTGGCTCCCCGCGAGGCAATCCTCGAGGCCATCAACCGCCATTACGGCCAGACGGTCGGCGAGAGCGCCGACTCGATGCTCCAAGAGTTCACCGACACGGCGATCGACTTCACCGAAACGATGCAGGAGACCGAGGCCGGCGAGGAGGAAGTCGATGAAAGCAGCGCGCCGGTCGTAAGGCTAGTGCAACTGATCATCACCGAGGCGGTGCAACTCCGAGCCTCCGACATCCACATCGAGCCTTTCGAGGACCGCATCCGGGTCAGATACCGAATCGACGGCGTCCTGATCGAACGAGACAGCCCCCCCAGACGGTTGCTCGGGGCAATCCTTTCGCGGATCAAAATCCTCTCCAAACTCGACATCGCCGAGCGGCGGAGGACGCAAGACGGAAGAATCAAAATCTCCGTCGGCGAAAAGGAACTCGACCTGCGCGTCAGCGTCATTCCGACCAGCCACGGCCAATCGGTGGTAATGCGCATCCTCGACAAGGAAAGCATCAAGGTGGGGTTGAGGCAACTCGGCTTCTCGGACGAAGACTACCTGAAAGTCCGAGGACTCATCCAGCGCCCCAACGGAATCATCCTAGTGACCGGCCCGACCGGCTCGGGCAAGACGACCTCGCTCTATGCCGCGCTTAACGAACTGAATACGCCGGACAGGAAAATTATTACGGCGGAGGATCCGGTCGAATACTACCTTCAGGGGATAAACCAGGTAGAAATACGCCACGAAATCGGGCTGGATTTTGCGCGAGTGATCCGCGCGATGCTGCGTCAGGCCCCGAATGTTATTTTGGTCGGCGAGATGCGCGATTTGGAGACGGCGCAGATGGGAATACAGGCATCTTTGACTGGACACTTAGTTTTCAGTACACTACATACGAACGATTCGCCCGGTGCCATTACACGCTTGATAGACATGGGTGTTCCAGCTTACCTCGTGTCCAGCAGCGTCGTCGCCATCATGGCACAGCGTCTTGTTAGAGTAGTTTGTCAAAAATGCAAGCACCAATATACCCCTCCAGACTCAATGATCGAAGCCGCCGGGATCACTCCAGAAATGGCGTCCAAGGCCAACTTCGTAAAAGGGGGAGGGTGTGGAAACTGCCAAGGAAGCGGTTTCCGAGGCCGTTTGGGAATATTCGAACTGATGCTCATGTCGCCGAAAATTCGAGAGCTTACCTTCAACGCCTCGCCAACCGAAGAGATCAGACGCGTTGCCGTCGGAGAGGGGATGAAAACCCTCTATTGGGACGGAATTGATAAGGTTTTACGCGGTGTTACCACGCTAGCGGAGGTGCTGCGAGTGGCCAAAAGATCCGAATCCGGATAGACCAATCGTTGGTCAAATATCGGCCGTTCACGAATAATCTTAGTGAAACCAGAACCGGCATAAGCGGAATTGCGGCGAGAGAAGAGGCCTCTTTGCCCCCCGAATGCCGGCATTATACTTTTTTACGCGGGGAAGACGTTGTTCCATGGCAAGCATACTCATTGACAAACTGTTGCAGACGGTCGTCAACCGCAACGCCAGCGACTTGCACATAGCGGTCGGTCAACCGCCGGTGATCCGCGTCGACGGGCACTTGGTCAGGCTGGAGACGAAAGTCTTGACCCCCGAAGACACGATGTCGCTGATGAAGAGCATCACGCCCGAGCGCTGCCAGCAAGAGTTGCAGGAGGTGGGCGGTTCCGACTATGGTTTCGCATTCGGAGACAAGGGTCGGTTCCGCGTTTCCATTTTCAAGGAGCGCGGCAACGTGGCCATCGCCCTGCGGTTGATTCCCGCCCGGCTGATGGACTTCAAGGAGTTGGGCACTCCGCCGGTGTTGGCGGACCTATGCACGCGCCCCCGCGGATTGATCCTGGTCACCGGGCCGACGGGTTCCGGAAAGACCACCACGCTGGCGGCGATGATCGACTATATCAATATAAATTTCGACCACCACATCATCACCGTCGAGGACCCGATCGAGTTTTACCATACGCACAAGAAATCGACGATCAATCAGCGCGAGTTGGGCGTGGACGTGCCCTCGTTCGCCGAGGCGGTCCGCCGCGCCTTGCGTCAGGACCCGGACGTGATCCTGGTGGGCGAGATGCGCGACCTGGAAACGATCGAGACGGCGATCACGGCGGCCGAAACCGGCCACATCGTCTTCGGCACCCTTCACACCACCGGCGCGCAGGGTTCGGTAAACCGCATTATCGACGTCTTTCCCGTGACGCAGCAGGAGCAGATCCGCACCCAGTTGTCCGTGGCCATCATCGGCATCCTTTCGCAGACGCTGCTGCCGAAGATCGGCGGCGGCCGGATAGCGGCCTACGAAATGCTGGTCGTCACCCCGGCCATCGCCAACCTGATCCGCGAAAACAAAACCTTCCGCATCACGTCCGCCATCCAGACGGGTCAGAAGTTGGGCATGCAGTTGTTGGACGACCACATGTTCAAACTGTGGAAGGACGGGCTTGTCGAAAAGAGGGACATTTTGCTCAAGGCCCATGCGGTTGACGAGTTGCAAAACAAGATCGCCCGGGCCGAGCGTGGGATGTTCGAGGACGAAGGCGAGGCCCGCGAAAGGGGCGAAAGAGGCGAGGGCGAGAAGGTCTTGAAGGAGTAAACCATGGCGATCCGCCGCATCGGACAAATACTGGTCGATCTGGGCTTTCTGCGCGAGAAGCAGTTGGAGACGCTGCTCGAAGAGCAGCAGCAGCGGCCCGGCGAGATGATCGGCCAGATCGCCATCAGTCTCGGCATGATCACCGACGATCAGTTGGCCCAGGGGCTGGCCGAGCAGATGAACATGCAGGTGGTCAGCCTGAGCGACGTGGTGATCCCCCCCGACGTGCTCACCTACGTCACCGAGCCGATGGCGCAGCTCTATCGGATAATCCCGTTGAAGTTCGAGCGCGACACGCTGACGATCGCCATGTGCGATCCGCAAAAACTGTCGATCATCGACGAGTTGCGGAGTTTTCTCGGCTACGACATCAAGGCGATGGTCTGCACCGAGAAGGAGATGCTCAAGGCGCTCGACCGCTACTATTCCGGCACGGGCGAGAGCGTGGAGACGTTGATCGCCGACATGGAGCAGGACGACGAGTTGGCCGCCGCGGTCGAGAAAATGGAGAAGAGCGCCTCGGTCGACCTGACGAGCGTCGAGGCCCTGGCCGACAGCGCCCCGGTGCGGAAGCTGTTGAACATGGTGTTGTTGTTGGCGATTCGCGAGCAGGCCAGCGACTTGCACTTCGAGCCGTTCGAGACCGAGTTCAAAATTCGCATCCGCTCCGATGGCGTGTTGTACGAGATGGTCCCGCCGCCGCGCCACTTGGCCTTCGCCATCACGACGCGGGTAAAGGTGATGGCCGACCTGAACATTGCCGAGCGGCGTCTGCCGCAGGACGGCCGCATCCGGCTGACCGTAGGCGGCCACCCGGTCGATCTGCGGGTCAGCGTCTTGCCCACCATGTTCGGCGAGAGCGTGGTGATGCGGATTCTGGACCGTTCGGTGGTGATGCTCGACTTGGACGCGATTGGCTTGCCGGACGGGATATTGGCCTCCTTCCGCGAGATCATCCGCCGCCCCAACGGGATCGTGCTGGTGACCGGCCCGACCGGCTGCGGCAAGACGACCACGCTCTACGGGGCTTTGAACGAGTTGAACGTCATCGAGGACAAGCTGATCACTACCGAGGACCCTGTCGAGTACGACATCGACGGGATCGTTCAGATGCCCATCGACGCGGCCATCGGCAACACGTTCGCCCAGTGCTTGCGGTCGATCCTCCGCCAGGACCCGGACAAAATCCTGGTGGGCGAGATCCGCGACCTGGAGACGGCCGAGATCGCCGTGCAGGCGTCGTTGACCGGGCACATGGTCTTCAGCACGCTGCACACCAACGACGCCCCCAGCACCGTTACCCGTTTGCGCGACATGGGCGTGCCGCCGTTTCTGCTAACCGCCACGCTGGAGGCGATCCTCGCCCAGCGGCTGGTGCGAAAAATTTGCAAGGAGTGCCGCGAGCAGACCACGCCCAGCACCGAAACGCTGGCGCAATTGAACCTTACTCCCGACGACGTGCTGGACAAGAAGTTCTATCGCGGACGCGGCTGCCCGGCCTGCAACAACACCGGGTTCCGCGGCCGGACCGGGCTGTTCGAGTTCATGCCCATAAACGACCAACTTCGAGACTTGATAAATCACGGCGCCTCGACGCAGCAAATCCGCGATCTGGCCTTGCAGACCGGCATGGTGCCGCTGCGCGAGTCCGGGCTGGAAAAAGTATTCAACGGAATCACCACCATCGAGGAAGTCGTCCGCGAGACGGTGGCCGAGTCGTAGTGGAGAGTGGAGAGTGGAGAGTGGAGGGAAACGCCCCGCGACTGCGGTCGCGGGGGTATAGCGCAACAGCCGCTTGCGGCTTCGCATAAGGAATAGAGCCATGCCGACATACCAATTCGAGGCCATGGACGCCACTGGTCAGGAGATCAAGGACGTCATCGAGGCGACCAACCAGGACGAGGCCCAAGCCACGATCCGGCAGATGGGCTACTTCGTCACGAAAATCTCCGTTAAGAAGAGCCGCAAGACCGCCGCCGGGAAAAAGGGCGATCGAAAGGGAAAATCCTTCGCCATCGGCGGGGTCAAGTCGAAAACGCTGACCACCTTCACCCGGCAGTTGTCGATCCTCCAGGACGCCGGCCTGCCGATCCTCCGCAGCCTGAAAATTCTCGAGCAGCAGTCGCCCCCCGGCGCGCTGAAAAACGCGCTGATCGACGTCTGCGACGAGATCGAGGGCGGGGCCACCCTCTCCGAGGCGATGGCCAAATCGCCCAAGGCGTTCAACCGCCTCTACGTCAACATGATAAAGGCCGGCGAGGCCGGCGGCGCGCTCGAGGTGATCCTCAAACGCCTCGCCGAATTCCAAGAGCGTTCCGAAAGCCTGAAACGCAAGGTCAAGGGCGCGCTGGTATACCCCGTCTGCGTCGTCGTCTTCGCTTGCGCCATCCTCATCTTCATCATGTTGTGGATCGTGCCCAAGTTCAAGAAAATCTTTCTCGACTTCGACACCGAACTGCCCACAGTCACCGAAATCCTCATTACAGCGTCGAACATCATCTACGCCTACTGGTATCTGCTGCCCGGCATACCGCTGGGCATCTGGCTGACACTGAAATTGATACGCAAGTTTTCCGGCGGACGGATGGGCTGGCACATGTTCATCATCAAGATGCCCATTTTCGGCCCGCTGATCGAGAAAAACATCGTCGCCCGCACCACGCGCACGCTCGGCACCCTGGTGGCCAGCGGCGTGCCCATCCTCGAGGCCCTGCACATCACCAAGGAGACGTCGAACAACGCCGTCTTCGAGCGGCTCTTCCAGAAGGTCTACGAGTCGATCCGCGAGGGCGAGTCGATCGCCAAGCCGCTGAAGGACAACTCAAAACCCCCCTTCCATCCGATGGCCTTGTTCTTCTGGTTTTTCTATCCGCCGATCATCGGCGCGCTGTTGTACCTGACGAAAATGAACAAAAAGGTCATCGACGACATGGTCGTCAACATGGTAGACGTCGGCGAGGAGACCGGGGAACTGGACACCATGCTCTACAAGGTCGCCGACACCTACGACGAAGAGGTGGCCGTGATAACCGAGAGCCTCATGAGCCTGATGGAGCCGCTGCTGATCATCGTGCTCGGCAGCATCGTCGGATTTATCGTCATCGCGTTGTTCATGCCGTTGATTAAACTGATTACCGAATTGAGTTGAGTGAGGAGAGGGTATAGAAACGCCCCGCGGCCGCAAAGCGCGGGGGCTATGGATGGCACTGGCGTCTCGCCAGTGCTTGCGGGCGCCGTTGCTGGCTTGTCCAGCAGTGCCGCAATGAGTCTAGTTGACAACGGGCCGTGAAAAGGGCAAGGCTGGTTTCCGTCTCGCGCGCGGCGTCCGGGGCCGGATAGAGCCTCGGTTCCGCAGGGGAGAAGCAGCCATGAAACAAGGATTAGGGATTAGGGATTGGGGATTAGAGGTTCGGGGTTCGGGGTTCTGGGTTCGGGAATGCGGCAAGCACCCTTCACACCCTTCACACCCTTCACACCCTTCACACCCTTCACACCCCCGCGCCTTCACGCTGGTCGAGTTGATGGTCGTGATCTCGGTCATCGGCATTTTGACGGCGATTTCCTTCGGCGCGTTGCAGTTGGCCCGCGAATCGGCCCGCGAGGCCGCCACCGAGGCCACCATCGCAAAGCTCAACTCGATCATCATGCGCAAGTACGAGTCCTACATGACCCGCCGCGTGCCGATCAATATTCCGAATGGCGCAACGCCCCGCCAAGCCGCAGAGCTAAGGTTAGCAGCGATTCGCGAGATAATGCGAATGGAAATGCCCGATCGGTGGACGGATATTATTGATCCACCTAACGGTAATTTACCTGATCCAGATGGGATTATTCCTATTTCGGACAGCACGAATTCCATCAGTATTGAACTACTTCGTCCCGCTATGTCGCAACTATATTCGCAACGTTATCTTTCATCGCAGCCGGATTCAAATGGAGCACCCATCGGCTACGGGCCTGCCGAATGTTTATATCTGACTATAAACATGGGGTTTCCTGAAGAAATGGAGCAGTTTAATCAATCAGAAATCGGCGATGTTGATGGCGATGGATACCCTGAGTTTATTGATGGCTGGGGCAGGCCAATTATGTGGTTGCGTTGCGCGCCTGGTTTTGTATATCCATACTCTGATATTCAATTTCTCGATGCGATAAATCATCACGATCCATTTGACGTTCGCAAGGTACATTCCGAAGCATTTCATTTAATACCCTTAATCTACTCGGCCGGCGCCGACGGGAAGTATGGAATACGTACTGATGTAATAGATCCAAGTACAGGCGATGGTTTTCATTTTATGTCCGAGCATCATCCTTATAACTCGACAATTGGAGAGCCGGCTGCTGATGCAATAGAAGGTAGCGACATCACGTCGTTTCAAGACAACATAACCAACCACCATATCGAGCAGCGGTAACATGAATATAAAGAGTGTGAAGAGTATGAAGGGTGTGAAAGGCGAGAAGGGCGTGAAGGGCGCTTCCCGACACCCCGAATCCCCGCATCCCCCAACCCCCGCCCCGCGCCGAGTGGACGCGGCGGCTAAACTTTCCTCCCCTCGCCCGCTTGCGGGAGAGGGGCCGGGGGTGAGGGCAGTTGCTACGACGAGCGCGCAAGCAGCCCTCGCCCTAGCCCTCTCCCAAAGGGAGAAGGGACGCCGAATTGTCCCCTGCTCCCAGCCCCCAACCCCCGCGCCCCGCGCATTCACCATCATCGAACTGCTGGTGGTGATTTCGATCATCACGATCCTGATGGGCGTGGTCGTGGGCACGATGTCGTCGGACCGGGACGACCGGCGGATCCGCGAGGCGGCCCGGGCGGTGAACCTCTATCTCGGCTCGGCGCGGGTCAGGGCGATGGAGACCGGCCGGCCCTGCGGGGTGATTCTCCGCAATTTCGCCGCGCCCGGCTTCGCCATGAACGCCGACCAGTGCGAGGTTCCCCCAAACTACTGCGGAGAGTGCTATTCGTCGGTCGCCGAGGTCCGGGCGCTCAACCAGACCACGGTCCTGGCGGAGTTGACCGACGGCTCGGGCAACGCGGAGCCGATCCCGCTCGGCATAGTCAAAAGGAGCGACCTGATGCAACTCAACCTGCAAGGGCCGTACTACACGGTAAACGCGCTCGCCGCCGACCCCGACCCGTCCACCGGCAGCACAAGCACGCTGTATCTGCGGCCCCTCGAAAACATATTGGTCCCCTGGCCGACAACCGATTCCAAGACAGTGCCGTATCGCATAATCCGCTCGCCGATCAAGGGTTTCGCACAGCCGCTGCAACTGCCCGCCGGAACGGTCGTCGATATCGCCGGATCTGGCGTGGGCAACAGCGCTTGGGGCACGGGGATGACGAACGACGCAACCATAATGTTCTCGCCCAACGGCTCGGTCGAGTCCATATACATTGGCGGCAATAAACAAGCTATCGTCGAGCCGATCTACCTGTTGATCGGCAAACGGGAGCGGGTCGACAACGTCTACACCGACCCGAACACCAACGAGGCCGCGCTGACCAACTTGCAAGACATGGGCAATCTTTGGGTGACGATCAACCCGCACTCCGGCGCGGTCCAGACCGAGCCGGTGGCCTCGTGCGCCGGCGTGGCCGATTGGAACGATGCCATCGTCGCCGCCCGGGAGTTGGCCCGCCAGGGGCTTGGAATGGGAGGGAGATGAGATGAAGGGGATTAGGGATTGGGGGTTAGGGATTAGAAGCGCCCCGCGACCGCGGTCGCGGGCAGCCAATCACATCTCCCCTCGCCCGCTTGCGGGAGAGGGGCCGGGGGTGAGGGCGGCCAACCGCGCCCGCCGCGCCCTCTCCTTGCTCGAGGTCTTGGTCTCGATCTTCATTCTCGCCTTTGGGCTGTTGGGCGTGGCGGCTTTGATCCCGTTGGGCAAGCTATCGTTGATGGAGACGAACGTCGCCGACCGCACCGGCGCCTGCGGCCGGGCCGCCATGCGCGAGGTCGAGGTCAGACGAACGCTCTACTACCGACGCTGGTACGGCCTGCCAATTACTCCGGATCAATTAGGCGACAGCACGCAGTTCGGCGCAGTGGCGATTGATCCGCTCGGATACTTGGGCTCCGGCAATGTGGTGTTTCTGGCCGGCAATGTTTTTCCGCGGCTTTCGCTCGATCTCACGCCGGCCGAGGCCGACGCAATTTTCCGCTGGGGCGACGAATTGGTCTACGCAATGCCGGATGAGATGGCCCCGCCGCAACCGGGCGATCGGCCGGCGCCGGTCCCCGACATGGCCAACCAACAGGACGAGGGCAATTTCTCCTGGTTCCTCACCGTCTGCCCCTCGCCGAGCGACGTCAACTTGGGCGTGCCGGTCAGGCTGCGGCGGAACTACACCGTTTCGGTCGTCGTCTGCAACAAGCGCGATTTCACCTCCGCCGCCGAGCACGCAACCGCGAACCCGGTCGCCTTCATCGGCGGCGGATACGGCGGCGGAACGATACAACTGAATTCGGCCGACGCGGACATTCTCGACCGCATCGAAAACGATCAATGGGTAATGCTCTTCGGCAGCAGCGGCGTCACGCCCGTTGTGGCCAAGTGGTATCGCGTGGTGGGCGTGGGCGATGCCGCCACGCCGTATTTAACGCTCGTCGGGCCGGACTGGAACAATACGTTTGCCCCTCGGCTGCTCGTCGTCGAGGGCGTTACCGGAGTGTACTCGACCACCGTCCAGTTGGACGCCGATCTGACATGGACAAGGTGAGGGGGGAGAGGAAAAAATATGGTCCCCTCTCCCGCCGGGAGAGGGTTAGGGTGAGGGCTGATGGGCTGCGGAGTTGCCCTCACCCCCGGCCCCTCTCCCAAAGGGCGAGGGGAGAAATGTTTAACCGCCGTCGGCACGACGGCGCAACACGGAGCAAGGGCAAGGAGCGGCTTGTAAAAGGAACGAACGATGAATACTCACAATCCACAATCCGCAATTCATCAATCATCATTCATCATTCATCATTCCCGCGCCCCTGGCCACGCGCCCCGCGCCCCGCGAAAGGGCATGCTTTTGATCCTGGTATTGGCGGTGCTGGCGATGTTCGCCTTGATCGCCGTGGCGTTCGTGGTGCTGACCGGCCACTACCGGCGGATAACGGCCAGCCACCAGCGGATCGAGCAGGTGATGGACCCGCCCAAAAAACTGCTCCGCCAGGCGGCCATGCAGGTCTTCCGCGGCCCGACGACCCATCCCACGACCGGGCTACCCACGCCCGACTCCGCGATCGGCCCGCACAGCCTGCTGGAAGACATTTATGGCAATGAGTTTTACGGGGGCTTCGTTAACAATACTCCAACTCCTTTGATCACTTCTGACGGCGTTCACGGTCAGTTGGTAAATATTCCCATTAGCATAAGCGGAATTACACCAACCGAGTTGGCCCGTTGCAACGGCTGCGTTCTGACGATCACGGGCGTGCCGACCGGCGGCGTTGCCGCCGAACAACTGGCGCTATACGGCCAAAGCACGCGGATCGTCGCGGTGGATGCGACCAATTCGATTGTACAAGTCGCCGCATTTTCTAACGGCGCGACGCCGCCAATCAACACAACATTCACCATCAACGGCGTCCCGTTCAGCGGCACGGGTTTCGGATTCGATTCGAGCAGCAACGATCTGGACCGGACGCTGGATATTACAAATGCGGACCCAACGACTTGGTCTCTGTCATCGGTTGACCCAAACGATACGCATTTGCCGGTGGCGTTGTTGCCGAACCTGCCGCCATCGCTTTTTGCGGGCGGACCATTTCCGCCCGGCGGGGCAAACGAGGACTACGACGCGGCCGACATGCAAAACATGATGCTCGCCGCCCAGGTGGCCCGCACCGGGCCAAGCGGCATTGATTCCGTCTACACCATCCCCTCGCTCCACCGCCCGGCGCTCGTCCGATACTGGTTCGACAAGCTCTGCGGCTCCGAATACGACAGTTACTGGCCGGGCGGGATGACCGCAGACGACCGGATGTATGCGTTGAAATATCCGCTCGGAACCGACGGCATAAAAGGCACCGCCGACGATCCGGTTGCGCTCGACCCGACGATCCTGGCCATAAAGCGGAAGATCATGCTGCGGCCGCTCTCCGATGACCACCCCAACTTCAACGGCGGCAATCCGTACTTCAACCCCGCCTGGTTCGACGTCTCAAACTACAACACCGGGCCGGGACAATGGGACGTCGATTGCGATGGCGACGGCGATCCGGACAGCGTGTGGGTCGATCTGGGCATGCCGGTCCGGCACACGGCCGACGGACGGCTCTACAAGCCGCTGTTCGCCATCCTCTGCGTCGATCTCGACGGCCGGCTGAACCTCAACGCCCACGGCTCGCTGCCGCAAACCAACACTAACTACAACACATTGGCCTCCCAACTCGGCGGAACGTTCGCCGGTTCCCCCACTGCCATCGCCCGGGGCCAAGGACTCGGCCCGGCGGAAATAAATCTCCGCTATCTTCTAGGCGATGCGTATCCGCAGTATTTGATGATTGGCAACGGCGGCTATCAAGGCCGCTACGGCACGGACGGCGCGGCAGGAACCCACTACCCTGGATTGGCCGCAATCGACCCGCTCACTCAATACAAGTGGTTCGATTACGGGGCGGGCTACGGCTACGGAGCCAACTACTGGACGTTCGCCGACGCCGATAACGAGGGCGATTTCGGCTCCCCGCCCGATCCCTTCGGCGTCGGCGCGGTGGGCCTGGACCAGGCGGGCCGGCCGGTCTATATGAAAATGTTCGACGCCCTGGGCCCGACGTATCTCCAAGGCTACGGCAGCGGCGTGGAGGACTGCCCCTACGAGTTGAATCTCGACGCCAACCAGACCCGGGGCGAGCCGAGCAACCTGGCGACGGTGGACAATCCGTTCTCTCCTGCGGAGTTGGAGCGGGTGTTGCGTCCCTTCGACCGCGACGCGCCGGCGTTGCCCGACCGGCTGGCCCAGTTGACCGCGGCGACGGTCGGCGATCCAAAGACATCCGGCTTGTTCAACATTCGACATTCGCTGACCACGGAGAGCTGGGACCTGCCGGCGCCGGGCGTCGGCCTGCACGACGGCGTCCGCGTCAGACACATAACCGATCTGCTTACGGCGCGCGGCATCCCCCAGTCGGCCTGGCCGCGGTTGTTGCCCCCGGACCTGTTGGCCGGCTTGCGGATGGACGTAAACCGCCCCTTCGGCGACGGACTGGACAACAACACGAACGGCATCGTGGACGAGCCGGGCGAATCAAACGAGATTTTCGGAACTTCGTCGTTCAGCTACGACGGCGCGGACGGCGCGTTGGCCTCCGATTCGCTCGAGGCCCGGCAGCTAATGGCCCGCTATTTGTACGTGCTGGCGATGCTGGTGGCCGACACGGATGAGATTCGCAACCGCCTCGGCGGCGCGACGGACGCCGAACTGGCCCGCTTCCTGGCCCAATGGGCCGTGAACGCCGTTGATTTCAAGGACCGCGACTCGATCATGACGCCGTTCGAGTACGACGTTTACCCGTTCGCCGACAACGATGCGACGCCCAACAATCCTTGGGATGTGGACGGCAGAATCGGCACTACCGCGCTTCCAAGCCCCGATGACACTCAGGCATATCGCGGATTGGTATGGGGTTGCGAACGGCCGGAGTTGATTTTCGGCGAAACGATCGCCTTGCACGATCGTCGGACCGAGGACCTTGCAAACGAACAACACGACCCAACGGACCCGGATGACGACTCGACGGCATCCGGGAGAACAGACGACCCGGATCCAAATCAAGATGCGAGTTTCGACCAACGATACCGACCGCAGGGGTCTTTGTTCATCGAATTGTACAATCCGTGGACGGCGCAAGAGCCGAGGCCGGTCGAGTTGTGCGACGCGCCGAACGGCGGCGTCGATTTGACCAAGATTACGCCCGGAGGCAATTCGCCCGTCTGGAGAATCATCACCGTTAATGAAACCGACGCCGCGAAAGACCCCGACGATTGGGACGCCGGCGAATTGCCGGCGATTGAACGGGCGGTGTATTTCGTCGGGCCAAGCGATGGCGCGACGTTGCCCGGCGACGGATCGGTAAGCTTTCAACCCAACGACAACTTCGCGGCCCGGATTCCGCCGATCCTTCCCGGCCGTTACGCGGTGATCGGCCCCGGCGACGAGAGCGACGACGCCAACAGCATTACCTACCTCGGTTTCCAGAACAACGAGAACCCTGGCAACGTGGACACCAGCCCGAACAGCACGCGCCGCATAGTTCTGACGCCTCCTCCCTCGCCTGATCCCAATCCAAATACGTCCAATCAGGTCGAGGTTTACAACGACGGCACGACGAACGACGTCCCGAGCAACATTCAACCGCCGGTCGCCATAGTAATCAACCATCCGCGACGCCTCAGCATATCGGAGCCGGACGCCGGTTATCCGGATAATAGCCCGGCGGGAACTCCCTACAATGAAACCAACGGCTATACGCCGCCATACGACCAACCGCAGGACACGCAGGTTCCGTCGCCTTTGGCGGCGGAAATCGCCGAAAACAATCGCTACGACCACATCCAGGTTATTCACCTGCAACGACTCGCCAACCCATTGCTCCCCTACGACGCGGACACCAACCCCTATCGCACCATAGATAGAGTGCCGGTCGATTTGACGACGTTCAACGGTCTGACGAGCGACACCGATCCGAAAGCCAACGGGACGCTGATGTCCACTATCAATTTCTTCGCCCGACAGCGCGGCCAAAATAATGGAACGTCGCCGGGCAACCCCAATCTCTGGAGTCAAGAGCCGGTTGATTCCGAGCCAACGGCAAACGTCAATGACGTGCCCAGCGACGCCACAAACCACGTTTTCAACCGGGCTTTGAATCACACGCTCGGGTATTTGAGCGATCCATTTTTCCCGCTCAGCGCAATCGCGGGGTGCGAAGGCTCGCCGGAAAATCCTTTCTCCTGGCTAACCTGGAACAATCGGCCTTACGTCAGCCCGTTGGAGATGATGCAGGTCTCCTGGATGCGATCGTCGAAATTGCTGGACAATTATCGAATGGCCGATCCGTCAGATGATCCTTACACCGAACCCTGGCAGCCGTTCTCGCACCTATTGAACTTTTTCCCCTCGGGTACGCCTAGTTCGCCAAACGAGGAACTGCACCGGGTGTTCGAGTTCCTCCGCGTCCCCTCGCCGTTCGCGGGAACGGAGACCTGGGCCAACCCGACGATAGCGGCGACGACAAACGACCACAACTTCCATCCGCCCTTCAACCGAATCTCCGCCTACCGCGAGCCGGGTAAAATCAACCTCAACACGATCTACGACAACGACGTGTTCTACGCATTGATGAACGGGTTCCCCGGAATGGGCGCCAGCAGCTTCTGGCGGGAATTCATCGGCAGCCGGCAGGGGGCCGGCGGCCCGGCAAACCGGGTCTTCGGCTGTGCGACGGGCATGCCGACCGAGTTCGCCCGGCCGTTCCGCTCCTTCGGCGGACGTGCATTGACGCCGTCGGTCATGCAGGCCCTGCTCGACAGGGAGATCGACTGCACGCTGCTGCGGCCCGACCCAGCCGACGACGCGACCCCGCTGTTCCAGCACAACAGCGATCAGCCGGCGGACAACACCGACCGCAACCCGTATTTCCGCTACCAGGGCATCCAGCGGCTGGCGAACCTAACCACTACCCGCTCGAACGTCTACGCCGTCTGGATAACCGTGGGGTATTTTGAGGTGACGCCCAGGCCGACAGGATATGACATCGCCATTTACCCCGACGGCTACGAACTCGGCCGGGAGTTGGGCGTGGACACGGGCGAGATCGAACGCCATCGGGCCTTTTACATCTTCGACCGCTCGATCCCGGTCGGCTTCCAGCGCGGCCAGGACCTGAACGTCGACAAGGCGATCCTGGTGGATAGGTTTATCGAGTAGGTCAGGTACCCCGTACCTGACAAAATACTCGCGATTTTCCTGGTTATTTATGTCAGGTACGGAGTACCTGACCTACGGGCTACGGGTCTACGGTCGCGGCCCATTTCTTGAGCTTGAACGGACCGGCGCCGAGCGATAGGATACCCGACGCCGATACTGCTTCGGCGCCTCTTTTTTTGCCATTAACGGGGGGAAGGACGGCGTTAAACTGGAAAAATGAAAGTTTGCTGACCAACAGACGCGGCACGGCCGAAGGCGGTTGTGCTACATTTGAAGAGTGTGAAGGGTGTGAAGAGTGTGAAGGGTGTGAAGAGTGAGGAGTAGGTCAGGTACCCCGTACCTGACATCCGGAAGCGGAATTGACTGATTTTGTCAGGTACGGGGTACCTGACCTACGGGTCTGACCTACGGGTCGCACATTTTGTCAGGTACGGGGTACCTGACCTACGAATTTCCATGTCAAATTGCCTCGTAACCGGCGGAGCGGGATTCATCGGCAGCCACCTGGTCGAGGCGCTGTTGGAGCGGGGCGACCGGGTGTCGGTCGTCGACGACGAATCGACCGGCTCGATCGACAACCTGGCCGCCGTGCTCGACCATCCCCGTCTAGTCTACACCAAGGGCACCGCTGCCGACGAGCGGTTGATCCGCCGCTTGACCGCGGATGCGGACGAGGTCTATCATCTGGCCGCGGCGGTGGGCGTGCGGCTGATCGCACAATCGCCGATCCGCACCATCGAGACGAACATCTACACGACCGAGTTGATCCTCCGCGAGCTGGGCCGGCTGATCGACGCCGGACGAACGGTAAAATTTTTCCTGGCCAGCACGAGCGAGGTCTACGGCAAGAACCCCAAGCCGCGCTGGACCGAAGAGGACGACATCGTGCTCGGGCCGACCATTCGACCGCGATGGTCCTACGGCGCGAGCAAGGCGATCGACGAATTCCTCGCCTTGGCCTACAACCGCGAGCGGGGGCTGCCGACGGTGGTCGGGCGGCTGTTCAACGTGGTCGGCCCGCGACAGACGGGCGCGTACGGAATGGTGCTGCCGCGTTTGATCGACGCGGCGTTGACGGGCGGCCCGCTGGTGGTCCACGACGACGGCCGCCAGCAGCGGAGCTTCGCCCACGTCTCCGACGTGGTGCGGATGATCCTGGCGTTGATGGCGACGCCCGCGGCCCACGGCGGCGTGTGCAACATCGGCAGCGACCGTCCGGTGAGCATCTTGGAGCTTGCCCGACTGGTGATCGCGGAGGTGGCGGCTGGCAGTCGCAACCACCACCCTTCACACTCCTCCCCCTCCGCCCCTCGTTCCTCGCCCCTCGAAATTCAGTTCCAGAGCTACGCGGAGGCGTACGGGGACGATTTTGAGGACTGCCGGCGTCGGGTGCCCGACTTGTCGAAACTTCGCCGTCTGACGGGTTTGGAGGCCCGTTGGACGCTGGAAGACGTGATCGCCGAGTTGGTGGAGCGGAAGCGAAAGGATGTCTTGTCCCATCGTCCCTGATTGTGCTGGTATTCTCCCGGCGTCCCGTTGACCTACGAGATGTTTCGCAACATTCCCATCCGGCCGTTCTTCTCCTTGGCGCCGGGATAACGGCCCTTTGATCTCTTATCGAAATTGGGCCATTGCTTGAGGTATAATCAGGCCGCCAATCCCCACCACCATCCACCGCAGGGGGGAATCGGGGGGGGTTAAACTGGAAAATTGAGAAGTTGATGACCAACAGATTTGTCGCACGTCCGGCTGGTTGCCGAAAGGCAACGTCCTGGGGTGTCGGACGTGGCGAATTTGCAATGGTTCCCCGCCACAAGTTGAGGTCGAATGTTGGGGCGTTCGCGTAACTCATTGCCGCACAATCGGATGCGGCGTTGATTGTCGTCCGGCGGCCGTTTGGCGCACCGTGTGCTTATCTTCGCGTTTGTTGCGGAATCGAGAAATTCCGCCGCGGAACCAAGCACCGCCACCGCCAACGAGAGGACGTACCCTTGTCCAGAACCACCAGCCGCGTCAGCCGTCGTTTCCGTTGCCCAAGACGCCGCTCCAAGCGGCCGGAAGACACACAGCAGGTCTGCCGATCCTCGCGGGAAGAGTGCCGCGACGAGGACGAATCGCCCCGCGTGGACGATTTGCAGGACGACTTCGAAGAGGAATATGACATCGACCACACCGGCGAAGAGGACCAGATCGAAGACCCGGTGCGGATCTATTTGATGCAGATGGGCGAGATACCCATGCTTCGGGCGGGCGAGGAGCGAGGCGTGGCAAAACGCATCGAGCGCTATCGCCGCAAATTCCGCTACAGCATGTTGGCCACCGATTACGTCCTCCAGGAAGCGGTCGGCATGTTGGAAAACATCCGCAACAACCGTCTGCGGTTGGATCGGACGATCGAGGTCTCGGTGGTCGATCTGCGCGAGAAGGCGCGGTTGATGAAGATGATGGAGCCGAACCTTCGCACGCTCCGCGATCTAATGTTGCGCAACAAGGGCGACTTCGCCGTGGCCGTCTCGCGGCGCCAGCCGGCCGAGGTCCGCCGCGCGGCCTGGCGGCGATTGTTGAACCGTCGGGTAAAAGCGGTCCGTCTGGTCGAAGAGATGGGTCTTCGCACCCAGCGCCTTCAGCCGGCGTTGGAAAAGACGCGGGGGATCTCCCGTCGAATGGAGGCGATTCGCCATCAACTGGCCGCCCCCTGCCGCGATAGAGCGGACATGGCCCGCGCCGACGAGCTTCGCAAGGAATTGCGCCAATTGATGCGGATTTCCCAGGAAAGCGCGGCCACGCTCCGCCGCCGACTGGAGAGAATAGACGGTTACGCGAAGAAATACGACGCCGCCAAACGGGAACTTTCGGCCGGCAACCTTCGCTTGGTCGTCTCCATCGCCAAGCGGTACCGCAACCGCGGGCTGAGTTTTCTCGACTTGATCCAGGAAGGAAACACGGGGCTGATGCGCGCGGTGGACAAGTTCGAGTACGCCCGCGGATTCAAGTTTTCGACCTACGCGACGTGGTGGATTCGCCAGGCGATTACCCGCGCCATCGCCGATCATGGCCGCGCGATCCGTGTTCCGATCCACGTAATCGACAGTCTCGGCCGGGTGCGCGACGCCACGCGAAAATTGACGCAGCAAAACTGCGGCGTTCCAACTTTGGACGAAACGGCCCGAGAGGCCGACCTCTCCATCGAGGAAACCGAATGCGCGCTGCGGATCACGCGACAGCCGCTCTCGTTGGACCAGCCGGTGGGCGATCACGAAGACAGCTATTTCGGCGAATTTCTCGAAGACCACCGCGAAGAGGACCTCGTGTCGGAGATGAACCGATCGCTGCTGAAGACCCGCATCGCCGAGGTGCTCGACACGCTGGACTACCGCGAGCGGGAGATCATCCGCCTGCGTTTCGGCCTGGCCGACGGCTACGCCTACACTTTGGAGGAGGTGGGCAAGATATTTTCCGTTACCCGCGAGCGGATTCGCCAGATCGAGACGAAAGCCCTGCGGACGTTGCAGAACCCCTCCCGCGCCGCGCAGTTGGCCGGTTTCGTCGAGGGCGCGCTTCCCATCGCCCCATTGTCGCCATTCACCGACGTGCAGCCCGCCGTCGCGGGAAACGCGTGAGCCGGCGACGCTCGGACCTCCGGCTCCCGTGCGGAGCGCGGGAACGAGCGGCGATTACTAAATTACGTCGGCATGTGACTGGAGTTGAATAATTCCACCACTTGCCGCCCGCGGTCCGGCGACCTATCTTTGCAGTGAACCAATAATCAACAACGGTCCACTGTCATGGTAAAACAGCCGATCCGCCTTCCACCGGGCGAAAAGTTTCGCCTGGCCGATTTTGACGCCGATTACACCGGCGGGATCAAGAGCAAGAAAAAGGCCCGCCGCGAACTAGACGAAAACATTGCCGTGCTGGCCGACCTCGGCTATCGACTTTACGCCGAGGACCGTCGCTCGCTGCTGTTGGTGTTGCAGGGAATGGACACGGCCGGCAAGGACGGCACGATCCGCCACGTGATGCGGGGCTTCAATCCGCAAAGCTGCCGCGTGACCTCTTTCAAGCAGCCCGGCGTCGAGGAGCTGGCGCACGATTTTCTCTGGCGGATCAGCCGGTCCGTGCCGCGGAGGGGTTTCGTGGGCATCTTCAACCGCTCGCACTACGAGGACGTGCTGGTCGTCCGCGTCCACAAGCTCGTGCCCAAGTCGGAATGGGAGCGCCGTTACGAGCGAATCAACCTCTTTGAGAAACTGCTTCGCGAGGGGGGCACGACGATCGTCAAGGTGTTTCTGCACATCAGCAAGGAAGAGCAAAGGCGTCGGCTCCAGGCCCGCTTGGACAATCCCAACAAGCGTTGGAAGTTCAGCCGCGCGGACCTGAAAGAGCGCGCGTTCTGGAGCGACTACCAACGGGCTTACGAGGCCGCCCTGACCCGCTGCAACACCGAATACGCCCCTTGGCACGTCGTGCCGGCTAATCGCAAGTGGTATCGCAATCTCACCATCAGCCGCATTCTGCGAAGGACGCTGGAGAAGATGTCTCCCCAATATCCGCCGGCCGAAGAGGGTTTGGAGGAGCTGGTGGTGGAGTAATTTCGCCATCTTTACAAACCGGCGCGATGTGAGTTAAATTGGCCGTGGAGGATAGTGCATCCATGAAAAAAAGCGACCGAGGAAATCAACGGCTCTATCTCGGCGTGGACGTCGGCGGGACGAAGATACAGGCGTCGCTGGTCCGCGAATCGGGCGAAATCGTCGCCCGCGAAAGACGACCCACGCCGCGGCAAAAAGGCCCCGAGCGGGTCGTCGCCGAGTTGGAAAAGTGCATGGAAGACGCCGTGAAAAAGGGTGGCGTGAGGACGGATGACCTGACGTCCGTCGGCGTCGCCGTGCCGGGCGTCGTCGATCCCGACGAGGGATTGGTCGTGAATACGCCGAACATGGACCTGACGGGCGTTGATCTGGGGGCGCTGTTGTCCGCCCGCTTCCAGCTCCCGATCATCATCGGCAACGACGGCAATTTCGGCGCCTACGGCGAGACGTGGCTCGGCTCGGCTCGCCGCGCCCGCAGCGCGTTTTACATTTGCGTGGGGACGGGAATCGGCGGGGGGCTGGTCCGGCGCGGCAAACTGTGGCGCGGCAGCCGCGATTCTGCCAGCGAGATCGGCCACATGCTCATGCAGCTCGACGGCCCGTTGTGCGGCTGCGGCGGCCGCGGCTGTTTCGAGGCCATCGCCAGCCGGACCGCCATCGAGCGCGAGCTGCGCGAGGCCGTGGCCGCCGGTCGAAAAACCATTCTCTTGGAGCTTACCGGCGGAGACCTCTCGGTAATTCGCAGCGGCATGATCCGAAAGGCGCTGGCCGCCGAGGACGTACTGGTCACCGAGACCATGCGGCGGGCCTCCGAAGCGCTTGGCCACGCCTGCGTGAACGTACGCCATTTGATCGATCCCGAGGCGATCGTACTCGGCGGCGGCGTGGTCGAGGCGTGCAGCGACTTCATCATGCCGATCGTGGAAAACATCGTCGGCACGGACCCCTTGCCCGGCGCGCGCGAGGGGGGCCGCGTGTTGCTCTCCGCGTTGGGCGACGACGCCGTGGCGCTCGGCGCCGTGGCCGCCGCGCGCAGACTGGTCGGCCGAAGCCCCTTTAAGAAACGCTTTCGCGCAAGGATGAACTACCCCCGCATCGCACGATTTGGATTCGGCGAAATCACCGTCGGAAAAAAAACCTACAGCCGCGACGTCTGCATCTTCGTCGACGGCAAGATTAAAAAACGCAATAAGTCGCTGGCCAAAAAACTGCACGGCTCCGCGCACGTCGTCGGCCCGGAAGAGTTGGAGTCGTTGTGCCGGCGCGGCCCGGAAGTGTTGTTCATCGGGTCCGGCGCGTCCGGCAAGCTCGAGCTGAGCGAAGAGGCGAAGCAATATCTCGCCCAACGCGCTATCGAATGTGAAATCTTGCCCACGCCGGAGGCCGCCGATCGCTACAACCGCTCGAAACTCCGCAAGGCCGCCCTGATGCACGTCACCTGCTGAACGCCGCGCGCTCAGCCGATTCGCGCGCCGCGAAGCCAACGTCCAATCACCGGCAAATCCGAGTGAAACAACAATTCGTGCGGGTCGGACGCCTCGCGGTCGGGCAAGGCCACCACCGTCAGATCGGCCCGCTTCTCGGCGGACAACGAGCCGATTTCATCCTCGCGGCCCAGCGCGCGAGCGCCGCATAGAGTGCCCATCCGAAGAACCTGATCCAGGCCCACGCCCCGATGACGCCGCGCGACGAACCGCATCTCTTCCAGCAAACTTATATCCGGCGAGGAACCGCGGCCGTCGGTCCCGAGCGCTACCGTTGCCCCGGCCGATAGCATTTTGTGCAGCGGATACTCGGCGTGGGCGAACCAATCGTGGCTTCGGGGGCAATAGACTACGCTCATCCGCGAGGCGCTTTCGCCTAAAAAATCGATCTCTTCGTCGTCCAAATAATTGCCGTGGACCACCAACGCGCGATCGGCATCGGCCAGACGGAGCAGATAATCCATCGGCCGGGGAAGATGGTCGGCGAGCACCCCGCCCGGCCCGCCGTAACCGAGTCCCTCTAGAAACGGCTTTAGCGGACCGCCGCCGTTGCCTAGGAATTCCATTTCCTCCGGCGACTCGGCCAGGTGCATGGCAACTGGAAAGCATTCGGCGGCCGAGAGCCCGACGACCGCTTCGAGCAACTCCGGATGGACCGTATACGGGGCATGGGGACAGAGTCCGGCGTTTCCGCGCGCGACATGCGTCCGCGCTTGCTCGATCGCCTCGCCCGTCCGATCAGCGGTCAGTGCCTTCAACTCCAGAAAGCGAACCACTTCCGGTCCGTTTTGGGTGCCACTGCTGGCTTGTCCAGCAGTGGACCACAGTGGATTATTCTCTGCACTGCTGGACAAGCCAGCAGTGGCACACGGCGACGCATTACCCAGCGTTTGATCGGGCTGGACAATGTCGCCGATCGTGCTGACGCCGCCGCAGATACACTCCTCGATCCCCTTGGAGATGACATCTTCGCGAGCTATCGACGCCTGCCGACGGTGCTCGAACACGAACCGGATCCAATCGACCAGGCCGATGCCGCGACGGCCCAACGGGGCGTCAAGCCCGCTGAAATCCAAATGGGCATGGGCGTTAATCAGTCCGGGCAAAATAGCCGCGTTGCCCAGGTCGATCATCTCTTCCGCTTCGGGCCGCGCCGCGGCACTGAGACCGACCGACGCTATCCGGTCTCCTTCGACGACGACCGCGCCGTCGGCAATCGGCGATCCTATCGCCGGAAAGACGCAACGAGCTTTCAGAACGAATCGGCGGGGCATAGTATCCTATTTTCAAGCCCCTCTTCGGGCGGCCGTACGCAAACGCAAGGATGCCTGGCGAACAAGATCAGCAGCAATGCGCCGATAATCGCGCAGCCGAGCACCACCGGCCACGTGAACAGACAGCCGGCCTGTTCTCCGGGGACTGCAAAAGAATTCAATATCGGCCATTGCTCGAATAACTGCGGCGTCAACCGGCCGTTGGCCAGCGCCAGCGTGTTGTGCATCGCGTGGAAAACCATGCACGGCAGGATGCTGCCAGTCTGGACCGCCAGGTAGCCGATTACCAGCCCGTTGAAAAAAGCCAGCATGGATTGTTGCAGAAAGCCGTGAGCGACGGCGAACAACAGCGCGCTATAGATGATCGCCCGCCATTTGCCCTTGAAATGCCGGAAGCCCGAGAGTATGAATCCCCGGCAGGCAAGCTCCTCGCAGACCGCGGGCGCCAGCGCGATCAAGATCACCAGCGGCCAGAAATGCGACCTGTTTATCAATTCTTGGATGTTTTTCAGCGAGGGCAGCAGGCTTTCGCTTACCGGGTAAACGTATTCGACCAAAGCACCCAGCAAGACAATCAACGGATGCATCACAACGGCCAACAGCGCAGCCGCCGGGACGGTGAACCACGCGGGCAGTTTCAGCAACAGCGTTTCGCGCGGGCTGGTGGTGAACAGCAAGGTCAGCAACAGCGTCGGCAAGAGAAATACCGCTAGCTGAGGCGTCAACACCGAACGGACAAGGCCGGCGAAATTATCCGGTTCTCCGCCTAACGTGGCGAGAAAGAAACTGAGCAACAGAATCAACATGCAGGCGAAGACGGTCATCGCCACGTTGGGCGTCGGACGGCGATCGCTGAACAATCGTTGCAGCCAAATCCACAGGTCGAAACGTTCGCTCTCGCGGAACAGGACCGACTCGCGGTTGAACTGTTCGACGGCCCAACGGATCGCCAACATGCAGACGGCCAACGTCACGGCGGCCACGACCGGCGCGAATTGCAGCACGCTCAGGTAATCGCCCAACAAGGTGTTCCGCAAAACAAGCGACATGCCCGTCACTGGGATCAGGCTGGTCCCCAGGTTCAGTTCCACCCCCGGCGACATCGGCAGGATTACCAGAGGCAAGGTCAGCAGCAGCAGCGGCATCAGGTAGTATTGTCCTTCCCGGGTGCTGCGCGCCAGTGCGGCCAACGCCAGACACAATGCGCTAAACAGCGCGGCCATCGGCAGCAAGGCTATCGCCAAGACGGCCAGCGCCGCGGGCGAGGGCAGACCAAATCCGGTCAGGCCGGAGAGCACGACCCAGCCGGTCGCGCCAACGCTGAGCAGGTTCAACACGGCCGTGGCGATGCTGAAGATCATGATCGTCAGCAGTTTTCCCAGCACGATCTCGCCGCGCCCGGCCGGGCTGCTCAGCAGCGTCTCCAGCGTGCCGCGTTCCTTCTCGCCGGCGCAAAGGTCCACGGCCGGATAGAACGCCCCGGTCATCGCCCAGAGCAGCATCAAGACGGGCAGGATGCCGGCCCAACGCGAGCCGAGGCGGTTCGTCTTGCCGCCCACGTCGATTTTTTTGACGGCGAACGGGTGCGGCGCTCTGACCGACATGCCCGCTGCTTTGAGGTTTTCCTCGCCAATTTTGTCTGTCCAACGCTGCAACACAGAGTCCAACGCCTGGGACGCGAGCACGGATTTCTCGTTCGTCTCGATGTAGAATAATTCCGGCTGCGGCACCTCGGGCGAAGACGCCCTGCCGGCCGGCCTCGGACCGACGCGAGAGGTCAGCGAAGCTCGGAATGCCTCGAGCCGGGCGGAAAAATCAGCGGGAAAGTAGAGCGCAGCCTCGTATTCGCCCGCAAGCACCAACTCTCGGGCGCGGTCCCAACGCTCGGATTCCGCCGTCTCGGTCGAGGGGAAGTGCAACTCCAGCATCTTTGCCGAGCCGGAGGAGGCGAATAACAACGTCGAGAAGCGGCCTTCTTCTATCAGCGGCGGCGAGACCTCCAACCGCTCGGCGCCGACGACCAGCACCCGCGCCGGACGAACATGCATGAACTGCGATAGCTGATACATGCTTATCCCCAGGAGCGGATAAAGCAGGATCGGCAACACGGCGATCACGAACAGCGTCCGCCGGTCGCGCAATTGGTCGCGGACCTCGCGTGCAAGGATCAGCTTGACGATAGCCGGCTTCATCTGCAAAATGCCTCTTCCAGCGATCGTTGATCGTGTTCCATAATCAGTTGGAAGAATAGCTCCTCAAGGTCCTCCTCGCCGTGCCGACGGCGCACCTCTTCCAACGTTCCTTCCGCCAGGACCGATCCGCGATGGAGAATGGCGATTCGATCACAAAGTTTCTCCGCCTCGCGCATGATGTGGGTCGAATAGACGATGCACTTCCCCTGGCTGCGCAGCTCGGCCACCGTTTCCAAAAGCGCGCGGGCTACAAGCACGTCAAGCCCGGACGTGGCCTCGTCGAAGATCAATACCGGCGGGTCGTGCACCACCGCCCGGGCCACCGACACCTTCTGCTTCATGCCGGTCGACATTTTCGCCCCCAGCACGTCTCGGGTATCGTTCATCTTCAATCGGTTGAAGAGCATTTCCATCCGCTCGGCGAGCGCGTCGCGCTGCATGCCGTGCAGGCGGCCGAAATACTCGACCATCTCCCAACCTGTCATGCGGTCGTAGACGGCCGTGTTGGCAGACATGAAGCCGATCTGTCGCCGCACTTCGGCGGAGTCGGCGACCACGTCGAATCCGTTGATAGAAACCCTGCCGCCGCTGGGGCGAAGCACCGTGCCGAGGATCCGCAGGGCGGTCGTCTTGCCGGCCCCATTGGGACCGAGCAGTCCGAAGATTTCCCCCGGCCGGGCATGGAAAATGACGCCCTTCAGCGCTACGATTTGTCCCCGCCGAAAGTCGGAAAAGCACTTCGTCAATTCGTGGACGTGAATCATGCTGCTTCGCAGGACGGGTTGGCAATCTGTCCTGCATCCCCTTCCCCTATTCTGCTTGGGATGGGCGTCGGGCGTCAAGTAATTGGTAAAAAACGTCCCTTTTTCGAGCCGAATAACCGGCATCTTCGATAGCACCGCGAATTTGCGATTCGGTTGCCCGATGGCTTGTTCCGGCCGCCGCCACCACGTTCTCCTCTATCATCGCGCTGCCGAAGTCGTTAGCCCCGAACCGCAGGGCCAGTTGCCCAACGGCCAAACCCTGCGTGACCCAACTCGCTTGAAGGTTGGCGAAATTGTCGAGATAAAGCCGTGCGACCGCCAAGGTCCGCAGGTAATCGAACGCGCCGGATTTTGGTAGCTGTGTTAGGGCGGTATTTTGCGGCTGGAACGTCCAACAGATAAAGGCCGTAAAACCGCCGGTTTCGTCCTGCAAGCCGCGCAACCGGCGCAGGTGTTCGATCCGTTCGGCCGGCGTTTCGACGTGCCCGAACATCATCGTGGCCGAGCCTCGGCCGCCCATTGCGTGCCATAGGCGACAGACTTCCAGCCAGCGGTCGGCCGATGTTTTTCGGGGGCTGATCGCTTTTCGGACGCGATCGACGAGAATTTCCGCCCCGCCGCCCGGGAGGGAGCCCAACCCGGCCGCCCGCAGCCGATCCAAGACCTCGCGGATCGACAGCCCGGAAACCGAGGCGATATGGTCGATCTCCGGCGGACTGAAGCCGTGAATGTTGATCGAGGGAAACGATTGTTTCAGGTCGCGGAGGAGGTTTTCGTACCACTCGATTTTCAGTTCCGGGTGCATCCCGCCTTGGAGCAAAATTTGGTCGCCGCCCATCGCAACCGTTTCTTCAATTTTTTTGTGCAACTCATCGCGTGAGAGGACGTAGGCGTCGGCCGCTCCGAGGGAACGCGAAAAGGCACAGAAGCGGCAGCCGCTCGTGCAGACGTTGGTGTAGTTAATGTTGCGATCGACGTTGTAGGTGCGATACGGCTCGGGGTGCAGGCGTCGGGTGACGGCGTCGGCCGCGCGGCCCAGGGCCGCCAACTCGTGCGATTCCAGCAGCGCCAGGGCCTCCGCATCCGAGAGCCGTCTGCCGGAAATCGCCTTTTCGAGGATCGCGCGGTTTGCATGTTTCATGGAGCGTCAGTCAAATAACGTCGTTGTAAAACAACAACTCCACGTCCGAGGGCGCCAACCCGTTGCGACCGGCCAGTTCGTAGTAACGCTTCAATCCCTCCCGTTGGCGCGGACCGAAGTGGAACTTCAAATTGTCGCGGAGATAGCAGAGGCAATCCTCTCGGCCAAGTCCGACCTTCGGCGCTTCGCGCTCGGCGATTTCTTCCAACAAAGAGATTCCTTCGTCTCGTGCTTGGGCCAGTCGGGCGGCGACGCCTGGCAACTCGACGCCCGGCGGGGCAATCCATAGCGCGAAGACGAACGGCAAGCCCGTCCAACGCGTCCACTCCTCGCCAAGGTCCCAAACGAAATGAAAGTCGCCCTCGGCCATGGCGATGCCACGGTCGCCGATCATCAACGACGCATCGGCGGACGAATCTTCCAGGCGCGCTCCGATCGGCAACGGTTCGGTCTTGGGCGTCACGCCGTATCGCTCCCTCAGGAGAATGAGGCTCAGCGCGGCGCTGGTCCGCGAGCCTTCGTCCAGGGCAAGGGTGCGGACCCGCTCCACGGGCGTCCGCCCGAACAATTTCACGCTGCGGACCGGTCCGTCGCAGGCAATGCAAGCGTCGGAGACAATCGCGTAGCCGGGCCGGCGAGCGTATTCGATCGAGGGGATCATAGCCATGTCCAACCGCCCGGCGGCCAAGGCATCGGCCAGCCGGCTGGGGTGGTCGAAAACGATTTCCAGCGTTGGATCGAGCCTGCCGAGCGTCTCGACAAGCGGCCGGGCATTGAGGTACGTCACCGCCCCGACGCGGACGGTGTTGCGTTTCGATGATGATTGACGCAGATTCATTTTCCAGTACGACAGAGAAATAATCATTATATTTGTTATTTTCGCGAATGAATAGCGGGCAAGTTCGTTTCGCGGCCGTCGGCACGACTGCCATTACATTGCGCAAGCCGCCGTGCCGACGGCCGCTAAACAAAAGGATTATTCCGCCTGACGTCCCGTTCAATGTTACAATCCTTGCCTTCCGCAGGACACCAACCCCGACCCCCTTTCGCATAAGCTACACTTGAAACGTCCCATAAACCTTTCAATTCACCATGCAGAACTCTTGCCAATCAGACGCTGACGCGGCGTTGGAGGCTGCCATAGCGCGGATCGGCCGGCTTGCCGATTCCGGCGGGAACGAACCGACGCTTGACGACGACGGGCGTTTCATGCCGATCGAGCCTGATTCCTTTCGCGCCGCCGGCTTGACCGACAGCGAAATCGAGGCCTTGATCCTGAAATTCCTCTTGGCGCGAGGAGACGCGACCGGCCGCGAAATAGCCGACCAGATCAAACTACCCTTCGTGCTGGCCGACGAGCTGCTGCGGAACCTGAAAGAGAGTAGATTGGTCGTCCATCGCGGATCCGCGCCGATGAACGATTTCCAATATCAACTCAGCGACCTAGGCCGGGAACGAGGTCGTCGCTATTCTCAGCACTGCACTTACTTCGGCGCCGCCCCGGTGGCGCTGACGGATTACATTGCCAGCGTGAAGGCCCAATCATTGGCGGGCCAACACCCGACGCCCGACGACTTGCTCCGTGCCTTCGACGGCTTGCTGTTGGGCAAGAGCATCCTCGATCGGCTGGGGCCGGCGATCAGTTCCGGCCGGGGGCTGTTCCTTTTCGGGCCGCCGGGCAACGGAAAAACAAGCATCGCCGAGCGGATCACTAAAGTCTTCGGCTGGGAAATCTGGATTCCCCGCGCAATCGGCGTCGACGGTGAGATCATACGGCTGTTCGACCCGATGAACCACGAGGAAGTCCCGCCGGCGGCGGGCAACGGGCTGTACGACCGCAGCAAAATCGACAAACGTTGGGTCCGCATCCGCCGTCCGACGATCGTCGCCGGTGGGGAATTGACCATCTCGCAACTCGAGGTGACGATCAACTCCTCGAC
Source organism: Pirellulales bacterium (assembly GCA_016928165.1). Lineage (GTDB taxonomy): Bacteria > Planctomycetota > Planctomycetia > Pirellulales > Thermoguttaceae > JAHIKV01. The sequence continues at coordinate 40,284 of JAFGLH010000185.1, forward strand.
GGGCATCAGCGAGGCCCCGCTGCAACTGAAGAGCAACTGCGGCACGCTGGTGATCGACGACTTCGGACGCCAGCGGATGCACGTCAACGAGCTGCTGAACCGCTGGATCGTGCCGCTGGAAAAACGCATCGATTTCCTCAGCCTGCCGAACGGTAAAAAAATCCAGGTCCCCTTCGACCAACTGGTCGTATTTTCCACGAATCTCGAGCCGCGCGACCTGGTCGACGAGGCGTTTCTGCGGCGGATCCCCTACAAGATCGAGGTGATCGACCCGACCGAGGAGGAGTTCCACCGGCTCTTCGAATTGATGGGCCGCGAGTTGGAGATTGCCTACAGCCGCGAGTCGGTCGATTATCTGATCTCGACTCATTATCGGCGCGTGCATCGCCCGTTTCGTTTCTGCCATCCCCGCGACCTGCTCTTACAGATTCGCAACTACTGCAAGTACAACGGCGCGCAGGCCGAGATGAGCAACGACCACTTCGACCGCGCGGTGGAGAATTACTTCGCGGTGATGTAAAGTGCTTGCATCAGATTGACGTTTTACAGGCGGATGGATGCAATTCACCTGATATGAGCGTGAAGAGCGATCCCACCGTAGAAGAAGTCCGGCGTCACCGCATGGAGCACACGCGCAAGTTCGGCGGCGACCTGAAGCTGATCTGCGCCGACTTGCGTCGCACTCAGCGCGAGTCCGACTGTAAGGTAGTCCACCGACCGCCGAAACTGCTTGGGCCTAAATAGGAAAACAACGGCCAGGCACAGCGGGCACCGCAGCATGTTTTTCCTTGAAATTCCGAGCAATTCGCGAAAAGGAGATGCGTATGGGCGCGATACGCCAGTTCTACCCGATAGTCGGCGAAAATGTCATCTCAGTTCACTCGAAATGGAACCTGGCGTCTTTTTATGCTTTTGGAGAGGTAATCCACGAACTTCGAGTCAACGGTGAGCTTGAGGATTCCCATAGCAGCGGATCGATCAAGAAGGCGGGCGCGACGTATGCAATACTTGAAATAGAGGGCAAGAAAACTACGATTCGGGTCGATGTCATGTCCCGGATCATCGGGTATAAGTATAAGCTGGACTTTTGCAAATTTGTCCCCTCTCCCTTTGGGAGAGAGGTCGGGGGTGAGGGCATGGGAAAATCGCGCAAGCAAGCCAAGGCGTTTTAAGACCGCAAGCCCTCACCCTAGCCCTCTCCCGGAGGGAGAGGGGACTTTCGTTTTCGAATTTGCAAAAGTTCAGTTCTTAACCTTAGTTCGCACCTTTCAGTACCCCGGGCGCCGCCGGCCGTGGGCAACGGCAATGACCTGAATGGTCGTTGAAACAACACGGTGCACGATCAAATACGGAAAGCGGCGCATCAAATAACGGCGTGTTCCGTGTATGTAAGAGGGATAAAGTTCTGGTGTGGAGCGGATGCTTTCTATCCCCGCATCGAGTTCCGCGAGAAAGGCCTCAGCGGCATCCGATGCTTCTTGCTTCGTACCATTCTCGGGCCGAACGCGCCTCCGCAACCGCCTCGGGGTGAAGCTCGACGGCTAATAGTTTCATTCTACTCGACCGCCTATCGCTTGGCGCGCCTCATCCTATGGAATTGTCTGGGCCGCTCCGCTGTCCAGATCGGCAAGTCGCCGACGGACTTCCTCAGCCCAGGCGGTTTGTGCGTTGGAGTCAAACGGTTTATCGAGGCTCTCGATAAGCGAAGCGGCGAGATCGGCGCGATCCCTCTCGGGCAAGCTAAGAGCCGTGTTGAGTAGTTCTTGGATTGTAATGTTCATAACCGTATTTTACCAGCGTGATTTGGCTTTGGCAATGTCCGCGAAAATGTCACCCCACGATTCGCTTCCAGCGGTCGAGGTTCCACTGATTCTTCTCGGCCTGGGTCATCTTGCTGAAGTCAGGCGTCTCGGCCGGTTGCACGGGAGCACGACGCGAGGGGAGAGGCTTGCGCGTCGATGAGGTCCGGCCGGCGTAGCTGGCGGCCGTTTCGGTCCGCTGGAGGTCGTCGGCCAGCGAGCGGCGCGGTCGGATGCCCAACCGCTGCAACGCGCCATGATACGACTTTACCGCCTCGGCCGGCTCGATTTGGTCGTCGGCCACGGAGCGGAGGTGTTCGATGAAGCTCAATTGGTGCTCGGCGTTGTTGATCTTGCGTCCGTAGAGCGCCACCCGTGCGCCGTATTTCTTCGCCTCCCAGAGCATGTGGAAGGCGTCGAAAGTGGTCCCGGCCGAGCCGCCTAAAATGCCCACGACCAGCGAGCGGTCGTATCGGGCCAGGGCCTCCATCGCCGCCGGGCCGTGGTAGACGATCTTCAGAAACAGCGGCCGGCCGCGGCTGGTCACGCCCGCCAAGGCGCGGACGATGTGGTCGGCCACGAAGCGGCCCACGTCGGCCGGCGGATTCGCTGGCGCGTTCGGATCGAATACCTCGAGGAAATGCCGAAAACCCTTCCGTTCGGCCTCGATGCGAAACGCCTTGTAGGCCTCCAGCGTGCGATGGTCCGCTTCCGCGTCGTTGTTGAAGGTGACTGAATACAGTCCCAGGTCGGCCCCCAAGCGGCGTTCCTCCGGCGCACATTCCGCCTTGCCGCATTGAATGTGGTCGATCGTGGCCGTGCGAAAGGGGCGCGACGGCTGCCGGGGGTATTCGCCGCCGACGCCGGCCAGCCAAATGTCGGTGGCGTCGTTGGCGCGGACCGCCGGTGTTACGGGGCTGTCGTCGAAGAGCCGTTCTCGAATCGCAATCGCCTCGTTCGTGCTGGCGCTGGTCAACATGACGTCGACCAATCCCTGTCGGACGATCTCGCGGATCAGTTGGCGATATTCGTCGAGGGTGCGAAAGCGGGCTTCGTCGGCATAGTGTTCGGGACTGCGACCGGGAGCGGCCAGTCCGAACGCCATGTCCGCGTCCTTGGCGTCGGCCAGGATGAAGTCGCGGCAGGCCGCGTCGGCCGCGATGCGGGCGAGTTTCTTATCGAGCGTCTTTTCCATCCGTCGGTTGTTTTTCGGTTTCTTGCCCCGCATGAAGAACGTCATTATACACGACGGCCACGCCCTCGGCCATCGCGCGGTCGGAAAACAATCGCGCCTGCCGCTCGAACGCGCTGAGTCGCATTGCCGCCCAATCGTACTCGCCGTCGACGAATGCGGCGACCGTCCGGGCAAGCTCGTCCGCGTCGGCCGGATCGACCAACACGCCGTCCAGTCCGTGGCGGATAGCCTCGGGCACGCCGGGCACGCGCGAGGCGATCACCGGCACGCCCGCCGCCATCGCTTCGAGCACTACCATCGGCAGCCCCTCGCCGAAAAGGCTGGGCAAGACGAGCAGGTCCATCTTCTTTAATTCGGCCGTTACGTCGCGCGAGAAACCGGTCCAGACGACCTGATCGGCCAGCTCGCGCCGATGCAGCCGATCGGCGATTTCATCGGCGTAGCCGGCCGACTCAAACGCTCCCACCGCAAGGAGCCGCACGGGGATGCCCTCGCCGCGCAGACGGGCCATCGCCTCGATGAGGATTTCCAGACCCTTGCGAGGCCGAAACAGACCCACCACGCCCAAAGTCCAATTTCCGCTCGGCGTTTTGCGGAACGGAATCGACGCCAATGAAGGAACGCCGTTGGGAACGACGACGATTTTTGCCCGATCGAACCCTTCGCTTGCGATGTGATCGGCCATGGCCTTCGATACTGCTATTACCCGTGAAACGCGCCCCAAAAACATCCGTTCGGCGGCGGCGTTCAGCCGCGTCTTCCAACGGCTGGTGGAATCGTTCGAGGTGGGGCTGTGGGCGTGATACACCAACGGGACGCCGGTCATGGCCGCGGCAACGCCGCCGACCAAAAGCGAGCGGACCGTGTGCGCGTGCAGAATGCGGTATCTACCCTCGCGGACAATCCTCGCCACGCGCCGCGCCACGCGCGGATCGAACCGGCTCCGCATCGGCACGTCGAACAGCGGCGCCTCGCGGGTCTGTCGCAGAGCATAAAACTTGTCGAGTTTCAGGCAGGCGAATCCGACCGCGTAGCCGAACTCGGGCAGGCGTTTAGCCAGCAGGTCTTGAACCCTCTCCGCCCCGGCATAGTGTTCTCCGTTGATGAGATGCAAGACGCGAAGCGTTTTGACCGGCGCCGCTGTCGGCGGCACGGCCGGAGCAATCGCCGGAGGCAGCGCCAACGGCGGCAGTGCGGAATGCTGTAAATGATGAAAGTTATCGGTCGAGGTCATGTTTGAGGAGTCGGGGGCCAGAGGTCGGGGACCAAGGGGCAAAGGTCGCGTGCAGCTTGCGGTTTCGCAGCAAAGGTTTCATTTCGCACTCCGACCCCTGCCGCCTAATCCCTGGCCCCTACTTCAATACGCATTCTTTCCAGAAAACACGACGACCACGGTTTTCAACATGATCTTCAGGTCCATCCACAACGACCACTCGCGAATGTAGCAGTGGTCGAATTCGATTCTTTTTTCCATTTTATCGGGCGTGTCGGTCTCGCCGCGGGCGCCGTTGACTTGGGCCAGGCCGGTGATGCCCGGCTTGACTTTGTGCCGAAGCATGTATCCGCCGATCCGCGCGCGAAACTCCTCGTTCAGCGCGTTTGGGTGCGGTCTCGGCCCGACAAGCGACATGCTGCCGCCGATGACGTTGAACAACTGCGGCAGTTCGTCCAACGAAGTTTTCCGCAGTATCGCGCCGACGCGAGTGACGCGGGGATCGTCGCGGACCGCCTGCACCGCTCGGGCGCCGTCCTCGCAAACCTTCATCGTGCGAAACTTACAGACGCGGATTTCCCGGCCGTCCAGTCCGTATCGCCGCTGGCGGAAGAAGACTGGCCCGGGCGAGGTGAACTTGACGGCGGCGGCGATCGCCGCCATCGGCGCCGCGGCCAGCAACAATATCAGGCCGCCGAAAACCAGATCACAAAGCCGTTTTGCCAACCCGTCGATGCCGTACAACGGCGTCTCGAAAACGCTTACTACCGGGAGGCCGTGGATATCGGTCCAACGCGAGTGCAGCAGTTGGAAGACGAAGAAATCGGGGACGATATAGACCGAGGCGGTAGTGTCGCCCAGTTTATCGAGCACTCCGCGGATGCGGTCCTCGGCGCGCATCGGAAAAGTAATGTAGATGCGGTCGATCTCGCCGCGGCGCGCTTTTGCGACCAGGTCCGGGATCGTTCCCAAGTGACCGCCCAACTCGGGAGGAATTTTCGGGGTGCGCCGCGGCGGACGATCGTCGAAGAACCCCGCCGGCGAGAGGCCCATCTCGGGCGTCGCTTCGATGTTCCTCGCCAACTGAAAGGCCAATTCATTTACGCCCACGATGGCGAACGTGCGCGTGTTGTAGCCGAGCAAACGCAATCCGCGCAGCGCGGCGCGGGCGGCGGTCCGCGCGACGATCATCATCGCCGGAGTGACGACGAACCAAGTAACCATCGAAATCCGCGAGAAATGCGAAGTATGCTTGGTGAGAAATCCCAACGTCAGCAGCACGGCCAGCGAGCACCCCCAACAAGCCAGCGCGCCGAACAATTCGCGGTTTATCGACACCCCGCGCCAACTCCGGTACAGACCTCCGGCCTCGGCCACCACGTAAAAAACGACGATTGCAACGGCGGCGACGGTCACGTAAAGATTCGCGGTGGTCGTCAATCCTCGCTGCAGCGAGATCATCAGCCCCAAGACAATGCAGAGGGCATCGGCGATTCGATACCACAAACCGCGCAAGGACAGATGTTGATGGATCAGTTGTGGGGCGGACATGGATGCGGATAATTTCTATTCTGGACTTTGTAGGTCATGCCAGGCATGACATTAAAAATTGACGGGCGGAACCAGACCGGCAAATGGCTGCCACCGCCGTCAAAGTTTTCCCTGCTGTTACAACAATAGAACATCTCGGCCGCTCGGCTACCCGTCGTGCCCGATTTATTAAGTCTGATACATGTTCAGTCGATACCGTAAGTGACGGAATTGGGGCCTTTTACGTTAACGACAGGACACGACGACAATGATTAAGCAAACCCTGCCGATCGTGGCAATCATACTTGCATTCTCGGGCGCCGTTTTTGCACAAACGTCAAACCCACCGTATCTCGGACATACGGACGATCTTGCCGCTCGGTTGAACCAATTAGAGGCCGAGACGCAATCCCTTCGGGCGGAAGTCGAATGGCTCCGCGCGCATCCGGTCCGGCCCCCGAAGAACAACGCCGCGCCGGTAAGCATGTCCGCAATGATGGCCGCCGAAGACCAAGGAGACTATTTCACTCTCGAAGAGCTGCGCGGCGAAATGAAGAAGCTGGCGTGGACGAAGGGCGATTTCAAGATCGTTCCTTATGGAATACTTTGGGGGAACATGGTCTATGCGACTCAGCGGACCTCGCCCGGCTCATATACGCTGTTCGTCGATTCGAAAACCGCGTCCAACGAGGACGAGTTCGTCGTCGATGCCCGAAACACGCGGATCGGGCTTGACGTCGGCGGTCCGCGAGTTCCCTTCCTTTTTTACGCTCCCAGCGGCGGCAAGGTGGAAATTGACTTCCAAAACAGCGTCCTATCCACGGAGAACAAACCGACAATCCTCATGCGCCACGCCTACTTGGAGGTGAAGAACGAAGAGTTCCGGCTTTTGTTCGGGCAGACATGGGACGTGGTTTCACCGCTGATTCCCGGAACATTGCTCTACTCCATCCTCTGGGACGCCGGCAACATCGGCTATCGCCGGGCACAGTTGCGCGGCGAGCGGTATCTGGCCCTCTCCGACGTTTCGCTGCTGTCGGTCCAACTCTCCGCCAATCAGCAGGTTTTCGAGGACGGCACGAATGAGATCGATGGCGAATTTCCCGACTGGCCGATCATCGAAGGCCGCCTCGGATGGACCATTGGCCATCGCGGAAAGAATTGCTTGCCGATCACGTGCGGCGTTTCGGCGCACGTCGGCGAAGAACAGTTCGACCACACCGTCGTGGGGCCGAACGTCCGCCGTCAAACCTGGTCGGCAAACGCCGATCTCCGTATCCCGATCAATGATCGGCTCGGATTTCAGGGAGAGTGGTTCATGGGCGAAAATCTCGGCGCGTTCCTCGGCGGCATTGGCCAGGGCGTCAATCCGGTCACCCTGGGCGAAATCCGCAGCTACGGCGGCTGGTTCGAGGTCTGGTTCGACTGGACTGCCTATCTGCACAGCCACGTCGGCTACAGCGTCGACGATCCGAACGACAACGACGTTGCCGCCGGGCAAAGGACTTACAACCAGTGCTATTTCGGCAACATAGCGTACGACCTGACCGACAAGTTCCTCATCGGTCTCGAGGTCAGCTCGTGGAAAACGCTCTACGCCGAGCGGTTGCCGGGCGATTCGGTCCGCTGTGAATTCGTGGCAAAATATGGGTTCTAACTTAGGGACTCTAACAAAACCATAACGCCCTCATCCCCGACCCCTCTCCCGCTTCCGGGAGAGGGGAGTATTATTAGGGTTCTTTCTCCCGCTTGCGGGAGAGGGGAGTATTGTTAGAGTTCCTTAGTTGGGATGTTAGGTCTTCTGCCGCCTCAACAGCGTATTCCCTTCCCTTTTCCCTTTTCAGTGTGGCATTAGCTGCAAATACCGCCTATGTGGCGGTTTGCATGGCCGGACATTATAGGCAATATGCGCAAATAAAGTAATTATTGCCGATTATTCTCTTTTTAACGAAAGTTTTAGTCCGGCAAAATCCGATGACTTTTCCGTCCACAACCTCCATCGTGGAGGCTCTGTGGGTATGCCCCCACTGTTAGGAGGATAAGATAATGAACTCGACCAGAAGCTGGTCAGTTGGAATTCTGCTTATTTCAATCGCATTTTTGACGGCCGTTCAAAGCGTCAACGCGGAAACCTGGAAGGCCCGTTCCGATACTTGGCAAACCGCCGCGGAGGAAGACGGTTCGCCTGCCGCGCTGAACTGGCAGCAGCGGGTATTAAAACGCCCTGTTTCCGCCGAAAAGCCGGCGGTCAGTCGATCCGTGGAACCAGCGGTCGTCGAAGGCGCCGAGCGGATTGCTCGTCGCTCGTCTTATGAACGCGGCACTTACGGTCCGGCGGAAAAAATGACCCGACGACCGATCTACTCGGCTCGACGTCCCGCCAGACTGGCTAACAACGACGTGCCCGAAGTAATTCCACCCGGGGCGACCGAGTACGAACCGATCGCCGAGGAAGGGGTTTTCGCAGACGACGGGTGCGGTGGCTACGATTGTAACGGCGACTGCGGGGCGTGCGATTGTGCTCCCAGCGGCGAGTGTTGCGACTTCGGCTACGAGTGTTTCGATGGACGCTGCGATTGGTGGTTTCGCAATTTGACGGTCTTCGTCGGAGGACAAGGATTCAAGGGACCGCTTGACTGGGGCACGAACGGAAACTTCGGCTTCAACGAGGGATTGGGCATATCCGGTCCGCTCGGCGATCCCTGGGGATGCGGCTACCAGATGGGCGCTCGGTTCACGCAGAGCGACGTTTACGGGCTGCCGGCCTCCGCTCCGGGGACCGACCGGACGCAGTATTTTGTTACGGCGGGAGTATTCCGCCGAGAGCTATGCCGCGGCTTACAGTGGAGCGCGGTCTGGGATTACATGCACGATCGATACTACGATACGTTCAAACTCCATCAAATCCGGGCCGATGTCGGGTTCGTCCTCGATCCATGGAACGAGCTTGGTTTCCTAGGCACGTTCGGCGCCAACACCGACACATATAATTTCGGCAACTTCAACAACATCGTCCTCGACCCGACCGACATGTACGCCCTCTATTTCCGCCGCAATTTTGAAAACGGCGGCGACGGGCGGTTCTGGGGCGGCGCCACCGGCCGCGGCGACGGGATAATCGGAGCGGACCTCTGGGTGCCCTTGGGAAAAGGGTTCGCGCTGCAGAACATCATCAACTACAAACTGCCCAAGGAAGGCCGGGCGCACGGCGCACATGCCGACGAATCCTGGGGACTTACGATCCAACTGGTCTGGTACCCCGGACAATCGGCCCTCAGCCAGCGTTGCAATCCTTACCGGCCCATGGCGAACGTGGCCGACAACGGGCTGTTTATGGTCGACCAGATCATCCGCTAATCAGTTGCTGATGCTTACTCCCCAACTTACGCCGGGGTGCGGATGACAGCGGTGGGGACGATAGTATCGCGGTCCCCAGTACGGGGCATAGTGATATTCCTCGACGATCACCGGCGTCGATTCCTGGACCGCGACCGGATGGACGGCTTGTCGGGGCGGCTCCTGCATGGCGGCCACGACCCGCTTGCCAACGCCTTGCTGTTGCAGGCGGATCAGGTCGCCCGCTTGCAGCGCAGCAACCATGCCGTTGGCGCGAACATGGTTGACGATCAGTTCTTCATCGACGCCCGCGGCGGTCATGGCAATCACGTCGTCGATGGTCACTGCGCCGGCGGCCACCTGCCGGCCGAGTTGTTGCGCAATCATTGCTCGGTTGCGCGCTTCGGACTCGTCGATGGCGTTTCCGATGGCCGCTCCGCCAAGCGCGCCGAGTCCGGCCCCGATGGCCGTACCCGCCCCGGCGTTGCCCATCTGGTCGCCGACGATCGCCCCGGTGCCCGCCCCCAGCAGTCCACCCAGCAGCGCGCCCCGGTCGGAGTGATACGGCGATTGGCAGCCTGAATGGCAGAGAACCACTGACAGAAGCCCCATCATCGGCAACAACGGCATCCTTGCCACGGAAGTCTCCTTTTCAACGGCGACAATGTATGAAGATCATTTGGGTGAGGATTATTGTGTTGAAAATCTGTCGCCGTCAAGAGATAATAGGCAAAATAGGAATATCCGAAAAACTAGGCGAAATACTATCGGCTGTCCTTCAATAGTCTGCGGAGCATGGCAATATCGACCGTGTTCCGAGGCGAGAAGGAATCGCTTTCAAGATAGTCGAACAAGCTGCGGAGGAACTGTCGGGCGACTGGCCGCTCGGCTAGATTGTTGCGCAAGTCTATGCTGCACATCAACAGCTTGCCTTTGCCGACATTTGCCTCTATCAGAAGCCCCAATTTGCGGTTCGAGTACCAGTCGTCGATAATTTGAACGATTGGGCGAAAATCGGCGGGCAAGTCGTCGAGAACCATCGCCCGAGATTTGCTCACAAGGTCCCACCATTGCCAGTCGGCATGGAAATCGGTGGGGAAACCGGCCAAGGCGGGGTGGTTTGGCTTGCAGAGGATGCCGAGCGTTCGCAACGGCTGACGTGGAAAACAGACGGTGTTCCAGAAGATCGTGGAAAATGCGGGCGCGACGTCGCCCCGGACGGTTGCCGGCGGGGCGAGAAGCAGCACCTTTGTTCCCACTTCGAGCGCCGCCGCCGCCTCGGCGTCGAGCGATTGGGACACATGTACGTCGTCCGGCGGCGCTAAGTCGAGAGTCGGCGGATAAACCCAAAAGTTCCAGTGATTTTTGTATGGCGTATCTTCAATCGAAAGTGTCAGCGTCAGTTGCGCCGGGACGGGACATTCACCCAGCGGAAAGTCGATCGATCCCAAATCGGCGATGCCGCCGGTTGAGATATTTTGCGCGGGCAGAAGCGAGGAGGCGAGCGTTCGTCCGGTTGCATCGCGGATTGTCCAGCGCGGCCGGATGTTTTTCATTGCGGTCGGGCCATAGTGGGCAATTTGAGCGGAAGCTCGAAGCGTCTCGTCGCCGGTAAACGTAAATTTGTTCATTCGCAGCAGAGGCGCCGTTTCGCAACAGAAACGCCGGAATTCGGCGGCGGACACATAACCCTTGCTTTGCCAGAAGGCATCGAGCACTCCCACCGGAGCGAATCCTTGTCCGGGAAAGTCCGTCAACCCCAGCAACTGAAATCCGCCGAACCCCGGCGTGCGCAAGCCGGCCTCGATTTCTTCCTTGTAAAGCAAGACTTGAAGTTTTCCGGAAGCGGCGAGAAAATCCTCGGCCTGGTCGAGCATGTTGTGATCGGCCAATGATCGCCGAAAGACCTCGATATTCTTCGCGCGGACCACTCCGGTGTATTTTTTAATTTCATCGAGGTTCGGATAAGAACACCACTGTCCCATCTCGTGGGATACTTCGGGAACGTGAAACTTCGCCACGATGTCGCAATAGTCGTTGTCGGTCGAAAGCGGCCGCCGATTAACGCGGCTGTTCAGCCCGGCTTCGGCGGATTGTATCCTGGCGCCGAGGGATTGGTATTGATTTTCGGGTATGTTCGGCCAGGCGGAAGCGCTGGTGTAGAGGCGTCGCGGATCGGACTGCTTCCAATGCGCGACGATTTCGGACGAAAACTCCGCTTGTTTTTCTCCGTAAGGTTCGTTGCCCACGCAAAACATGCAAAAGGACGGATGATTGCCGTAAGCGCGAAGAATCCGATCGCATTCCGAGCGGATATAGTCGTCCAATTCCGGATATTCGCCGAGATATGTCCAAAACGGACCTTCGACTTGAAAAATGAATCCCTCGCGGTCAGCCGCCTCGAAGGCGGCTTCGGGCGGACACCACGAGTGGAATCGGAAGTGGTTCAGGCCGTAACTTTTCGCGATGCGGATAATGCGTTGCCATTCCGCCGCGTCGGTCGGAGGGTATCCGGTTAGCGGGAACACGCAACACTCCAATGTGCCGCGCAGGAATATCGGCCGGCCGTTGATGGCAAACTGCCTGCCTTTGGCGCCGAAATCGCGCATTCCAAAACAGACGGATTTCGCGTCGGCGTATGAGTATGCTTTGTTGCCCGCTTCGAGAATCACGTCCAACTGGTAAAGATTAGGTGTGAACTCGTCCCACGTTCGCATCGTTTTGCCGAAGGGGATTTCGACGTTGCCTGTGGTCGGTTGGTGAAGCTGGAATTCGACCGGAACGGACCGCGAATATGGTTTTTGATTCTCCGTTCGGACCACGACGGTGAGCCGGCCCTTGATGAATTGACCGGAGGAGTTGACCACGGTGGCGCGTATCGCGGCCGTCCCGGCGGCAACGTCCGGATAGACCTGCACGTCGGAAATCCAGACGGGATCGGTCGCCCGCAACTCGATTCGGCCGATGACGCCGTTCCAATTGGTTTGAGTATGGTCGGACATGCTATGGGCGCCGCCCCCCACGTTCACTTTATAGCGATTGTCCACTCGAATTACCAAGCGGTGATTGCCGGGGGTCAGCAGATCGCTCAAATCATATTCGTGCGCCGTGCTCAGGCTGTCTCTCATCCCTGCGGGCCGGCCGTCCACCCAAACACGCGTCTCCCAGTGGCAACGTTCGAGATACAACACAACTCTCTTGTCTTGCCAGTCGCGGGGAATGGCCACTTCCCGAACGTACCAAGCCGGTCCCACGTACTCGACCACGCGATTGAGCCACTGCGTGGTCGGTTCTGCGGTCTTCGTGCCGAAGCCGGCTTTGTCGGTCGAGCCGGGCAGATCGATCCGATCGGGCAATTGTCGATCGAACCATTTTTCGGCAACCCCGACATCCTCCGGGTCGAGTCGAAAACTCCATTTCCCGGCCAACGATATATTATTGGGAGCCTCCTCGACCGCTAAGCAAATGCGACAACCGCACAAAACCGCGACGACCAATGATGTCTTTATCAATATGCGCATGGCATGTTTCCTGCTGATCTACTGATCTCGGCGGAGAAAATCTGATCCTAGCAGACTACCGAAGCAGGTGCAAATCCACGGCCCGCCGTTCCGCATTGACGGCGGCTAGGGCTTGGGGTTCTTTTTTCAACAGCTTGATCAATTGAGAGGCGGAGCAGCCGAGCATTTCGGCCGCTCGGCGGGGATCGAAGTCCTTGGCCGCCAGCGTGTCGAGCGCCTCGGCCAGCAGGGTGGGAAAGTCGGCGTGCGAGGTATTGATTTCGATTCGCCCGCCGCGGCATCGCGATTGCCACAAGGGACTTGGGATTGTCCGATTATCAGCAGCACCCTTATTAGAAATCGATCGCCGGATTTCCAGGGCCAGATTGACCCGCAACCGGAACATCGCAGCGGCGCGGTTTTCGGCTTGGCTCCGCCGCTCGGCCGCTTCGGCCATCACGCCGGTGGGGCAATGAACGAGCACGACGCCGGTGGAAACCTTATTGCGGTGTTGGCCGCCGGGGCCGGACCGTTTGACAAACTGAATGGAACAATCTTCGAGCAACTTATCCGGCGGCAGCGCGGCGGGGTGATCGTATGGCGGCATCGGCTCATCGAAGTTTGTGGAGACAAAAGAAATACTTGAGGGCGTCGCTTGTCTCCAAGCATGCAACCGTTCACAGGGGACTGCTCCCCCCGGCGGTGCGGCCTGTTAACAGTTGCCATTGTTGCCGGGACTCGATTTTCAATTCTATTGCAAATTGCCGCGGATGTCGATGGCGTAAGAAACGTGGGCGGTGAAGGGGACAGGCACATTTTTCACCCTTGAAAGGGCGAAAAAATGAGCCGGTCCCCGGCCCGTGAACGGTTACGGCAAACCAGCAGAGGCACCAATTTCAAAACACGTTTTAAGAAGATTTGCCATGAAAGATAAAAGCAATTTCAGCAAAAGCCGTTCTTTCCCATGGTCCGGAGTTTACGCCGGGCGAGCGAGGCGTTCGTCGGCCCCCTGGCGGATCATCAGTCGCTCTTGCTCCGGGTCTAGCCCGTTGCGCAGGGCCAACGTGGCGGCGGACATGGCGCCGTTGTGGACAAGAATTTCGTCGGCTCGGGCCTCTTTCAAGCGGTCGCGGACGGCCAACGTGGGCGGGACGCCACGGACAAGGACCGCGTCGATCGCCTCGACCGGCAATCGTCCCACCTCGACCGCGTTGCGAATGACTCGATCGAACAACTCCACGTCGTCGTCGATCATCTCGTGCTGCAACCGCTCGAACATTTTTACCGCCGGACCCTCGGAAACCATCGTAGACGAGTAGTTGGCGTTGCTGGCGTCGGAAGTGAGCATGAACTCCGGCATGACCAGCCGGCTGGCGATTGCCCGCAACTCGGCCTGCAAGACGGCGACGTATCGGCCGGCGTCGATGCCGGCGGCGGGGAACTCGTAATCGGTCCCGGCCGCCGCGTCGAGGATCGTGCCGGGGGCGTAGCGGCGAAAGTGGCTTGTCCGGCCGGTCGCCGCATTGGCGACGCTCAGGTCCGCCTGGCTGGCGACGAACTCGGCCAACCCCGCGGCGGTTGCCGCGCGGTGTTTGCGGATCACCGCGATGGCCGACTGAATTTCCGCCACCACGCTCATGTTCCGCAACAGCTTTTCCGCACGGCGGAGATTTTTCCTCACCGGATAGAACAACGGCAGCCCGCGCTTTACATTGGCGTCGACGTTGGCCTTGCGGTGCTGTATTTCGGCCGCGTCGATCAGCCGCCCGCCGATCCAATAGCCCAGCACGGTTTCCACATCGTCCGGGTCGGTCTGAACGCCGAAGCTGGCGGCGGGATCGGAGCGGCGGCCGTCGGGCGCGGCGACCTCGGCCGGCTCGACGAACCGCACGCGGGTCGTACCGTCGACCGAAGGGAACAGTCGCAAAAAACATTCACCGTCGCGGTCCATGCGGCGGACAATCTCCTGCTGCCGCCGCCGCCAGCGGTTCAGACGGACGAACTCGTCGATTAACGCCTGCGCCTCGGCGACGGTTGAATCGTCGGGCTTCGCGCCGCGCCGGGGCGCCGCGCGATAGACGTGCCCGCTGCCGACGATGTAGCTGATGCGGTTCTCGTGGCCGTTGATGGCGAATTCGTTTTCCACGGCCAGCGCCCGGCATTGGTCGCGGATTTGCGCCAGTTGCAATTCGTCGTTGAATGGCATGCCGCACGTTCCGCCTCCGGCCGCGCCCCCTAAACGTCGCCAGGGCGTGCCGTCGAAGTCGGACAGCGCCTCGGCCGGATCGACAAAATCGTCCCAAAGCTGGTCGAAGGACTCAATCAGCCGGCGTTCGAGATATGTCAGGCGGGGACTTGTTTGGCCGTTCGCCGCGACAGAATTTTTACGTACGACTTGTTCGATCGATTCGGTCGTTGACATGGAGTGTTCCTTTTCCCGAAGAACGTAATTCATTCCGTTCTTGTGAATGGAATATCGCGTGAAGGTAACCGTTCACGGGCCGGAGACTGGCTCATTATTTCGTCCTTTCAAGGGCGAATAATGTGCCTGCCTCTTTTATCCTCGAGGGGGACAGTCCCCTGTGAACGGTTACGCGTGAACGGATTGAAATCCGTTTAACTTCAAACCGCCCTCGCCCCCCAGCCGTTCTCACGCGAGCTGGAGATGGGAAATGAAAATCGGTTTATCGCCGTTGCGATTCGGTATACAACATTGCCGGGTGGATTTCCATATTGCTTTTTGTGCCACTTTTGTAGAACGGGATTCATTCCGTTCCGATAATGCACACCGTCCGGGAACGGATCGATATTTATTCTGCGGTCGGTTCGCTTGTCGTATTTGCGAGTTTTGCTACACTGATTGACGCAAAAAGTTGTATTTTTCAATCCCGATGCAAACGCTTCCAATGTGCGGCAAAACCACATCGAACGATTCGCTTCGGCACTACGACGCACTGCTAGTGGCCTCCTTCGGGGGACCGGAGGGGCCGGACGACGTTCTGCCTTTCCTGGAAGACGTGGTTTTCGGCAAGAACGTGCCTCGGTCGCGACTGCTGGAGGTTGCAAAGCACTATGAAATGTTCGGCGGCGTCAGCCCGATCAACGGGCAACTCCGCGCCCTGTTGGCCGCGCTGGCCGACGAGCTGAACACACGCGGCCCACCGCTGCCGGTCTACTGGGGAAATCTCCACTGGCATCCGTTTTTATCCGATGCGCTGGGCCAGATGGCCGGGGACGGCGTGCGCCGCGCGCTGGCCTTCGTCACTTCCGCATTTGGTTCTTATTCCGGCTGCCGGCAATATGTCGAAGCCATCGAGCAGGCGCGGCGGGAAATCGGACCAAAGGCGCCGAAGGTGGACAAATTGCGACTGTTTTACAACCATCCGGGCTTCATCGAGGCAACCGCCTCGCGGACGGCCGCCGCGCTGGCCGAGATTCCCCCGCCCGATCGTTCATCGGCGCGTTTGTTGTTCACCGCCCACAGTCTCCCGATTGCGGCGGCCGAACGTTCGCCCTACGTGCGCCAGCTTCGCGAGTCGTGCCGTTTGGTAGCCGACGCCCTTGGGGTGCGAAAATGGGATTTGGCATACCAGAGCCGCAGCGGCCCGCCGTCGCAGCCGTGGCTCGAACCGGACGTCCGCGATTATATCCAAACGCTGCACGAAGAGCGCGGCGTGAAACATCTGGTAATCGCGCCGATAGGGTTTTTAGTGGAAAACATGGAAGTCGTCTACGATCTGGACATCGAGGTCCGGGATCTGTGCAACGCATTGGGCGTCAACATGATCCGGGCGGCGGTGGTCGGCGGCCATCCGCGACTGGTCGGCATGATCCGCGAGTTGGTCGTCGAGCGGCTCGATCCGGCCGCCGAGCGGCTTGCCCTGGGCACATTAGGCCCCTGGCCCGACGAGTGTCCGAAAGATTGCTGCCGATGAGCAATGCCGATCCCCAAAAGAAGAATTACGCGTATTCGTAGACCGGTGTTTCAATGATTCTGGCGGGCTTCTGTTGGCTTTGGATTAAGGATTGAATGTGCTCCACGGTCTCGGGCATAAAAAACTGCTCGCCGGTCTCCACGCACACGCGGGCGGGAACGTGTTCGACGACGATCAACTTCCCATCGCGTTCGAGCGTATAAGTCACGGTTGTGTTGACCATTGTCTCATTCATATCCGTTAACTCCAGCTTGCTTTCTGGTTCGAAATTCGGTCCACAACGTTGGATCCGGTTGATACAAGGTAATGATTTTAATCAATGGACGGCCGGGATAACTGCATTGTACGTGCAATGGCCGGCCCGCACTGGTGAATCCCAAGATCAGACAGCTTGGACCGTATTTGTCCTCGGGATAATCCTCGATTATCCCGCTTCGGCCGCCGATGGCTTCTTCCAACTCCGCTATGGAAATATCCCGAAGAATACTTTGATCGACGGCATGTTTGGAAAATTCGTACTGCTTGCGCAGTATTTTCACACGAATTCGTTCCACTTTCTCCATATCAAGAATTTTACAGGAACTCTATTGTCCAATCAACCTATCGTAGTATAACACCACCATGATGGTCAGGTGATTTTCACAATGATCCACCCCATCACTGAGGGGGGTAGTGATTGTTCTGGGTTTTGGAACTATCGAAGCCTCTATGGCGTCTTTGTTTATAGGTCGTTTGTCGGCCGTCGGCACGACGGCCAAAACAGCGAAAAATATGGGCCGTCGTTCCGACGGCCGCCAAACATGGCATAGGGAGCAAAAACCAATGAAATCGCTTGTCTGCTGGTTGTCCACGGCCGTCGTTTTTGGGGCGTTTTCGGTCGCCGCCGCATCGGCCGCCGATCTAGACTCGCTGAGAAATCAAATGCAAAATAATTTCAAGCAGGGCAACTTCAAGGACGCTTACGAGGGCTTCCGCAAGTTGGCCCTCGATCCGGACGACGCCGCCCGCCTGGTCGGAAGCGATCTGTACATGGCCGTTCAGTGCCTCCAACGATTGAATCGCCTGAGCGAAGTTGACGTCCTCTTGGAAGACGCCGTTAGGGTTCACAAGGGCAACTGGCGATTGCTCCAGGCGGCGGCTTCGCAATACATGCAAATCCCACATTTCGGCTACATCGTCGCCGGCAAGTTCGAGCGCGGCCAGCACCGGGGCGGCGGTCGCGTGGTCAACTCCACCGAACGCGACCGAGTACGCGCCTTGCAGCTAATGGTCCAAGCCATGCCCACAGCCATGACTGACGACGATCATGGGGACGTGGCCGGCTACCTCTCCACACTGGGCGAGATGCTGTTGAACAATCGCGGTTACGGCGAGGCGTGGCGGCTGCAATATCTGACCGACCTCAACGTCCTGCCCGACTACGAGGAAGGCTGGGGATACGGGCGTCAGACCTCCGGCGCGCCGGTCGACAACGACGGCAAACCCGTTTTCTATAGTGTCCCGAAGACGTTTGAGTCTTCCGTCAACGACGGCCAGCGGTGGCGGTGGTGTCTGCAACAGACCGCCGAGATGGATCCACAGCGGATGAATTCCGTACGGATGCAGTTCGCCAATTTTCTTGAAAACCAGTTCGGCGTGCAGACAATGGTTCAGTGGGGATGGCGGTTCAGGCAAATGGAGACCGACGACACGCGAGAAGACGAAAGCGGCACGTACGCGCTGCACACCCTCGGCGAGAACGAAACCATCGCCCGGCTGGCCACAGGAATCAAACGCTTCGAGTTGCCCGACGAGTTCAACTACATCAAAATTTATCGGCAGGTGGCCGACGACGTAGGACAGGTTGGCAACCTGTCCCACAATAACATCGAGGCGTTGGAGCACTTGGCGCAGATTTTCGAGAACCGCCGCCAATACCCCAAGGCGGCCGACTACTGGCGGCGATTGCTGAAGGACTATCCCAATTACGATCGCCGGCAGCGCGAGACCTGGAAACAACGGCTCGACCAGATCGTCGGCGCCTGGGGCCGCTTCGAGCCGGCCCAAACCGAGCCGGCCGGCCGTGGAGCAACGGTCGCGTATCGCTTCCGCAACGGGCGGCAGATCGCCCTAACCGCCCATGAAATTAAGGTCGAAAAACTCCTCGACGACGTCAAGACGTACATCAAATCCAGACCCGGCCGCATCGACCATAGAAAAATCAATATCGGCGATGTGGGCCACCGGCTGGTCGCGGAAAACCAAGAAAAATACCTCGGCGAGAAAGTCGCTGAGTGGAAAATGATGGTCAATCCGCAGCCCGACCATTTCGACAAGCGGGTGACGATCGCCACCCCGCTGCAAAAGCCGGGGGCTTATCTGATCGAGGCCCGCATGGCCGACGGCAACACCAGCTTCATCGTCCTCTGGGTCGACGATACGGCGATCGTCAAGAAGCAGCTTGAAAACAAGACTTATTACTTCGTCGCCGACGCCGTCTCGGGCAAACCGGTTGCGCGGGCCAACGTCGAGTTCTTCGGCTGGCGAATGATCCACCACAATCGGCCGCAGCGGTTCGAGATCCTCACCAAGCAGTTCGCCGAATACACCGACGCCGACGGACAGGTGATTCTCGGCAAAGACGATCAGCCGAACGAGTATCAGTGGCTGGCCACGGCCCGCACCAAGGACGGACGTTTCGCTTATCTCGGCTTCGACCACGTCTGGTTCGGCCGCCGCCACGACGCCGAATACAACGAGGTAAAGGCCTACGCGATCACCGATCGGCCGGTCTATCGCCCCGATCAGAAGGTGCATTACAAGTTCTGGGTCCGCCACGCCAAGTACGACATGAGCGATACGTCGGAGTTCGCCGGCCGCGAGTTCGTCGTAGAGATACACAATCCCAAGGGAGATAAGGTCGCCGATCAGACGCTGAAGGCCGACGCCTACGGCGGCATCGAGGGCGAATACCCCCTTCCCACGGATGCGACCTTGGGTGTTTATAGTATAGTCGTGAAAGACTCTTCGCGAAATTTAGGAGGCGGCCATTTCCGCGTCGAGGAATACAAAAAGCCGGAATACGAGGTGACCGTCGAGGCCCCGGAACGCCCGGTCATGCTCGGCGATAAAATCACCGTCACGATCAAAGCGAAATACTACTTCGGCTCGCCGGTCGTCCACGCCAAGGTGAAATACACCGTCAAACGCGACAGCTACGACGGACGCTGGTATCCCGGCGGCCCCTGGGACTGGCTCTACGGGCCGGGTTACTGGTGGTTCGGCTACGACTACGACTGGTTCCCGGGCTGGAAGTCGTGGGGCTGCCAGCGGCCGACGCCGTTCTGGTGGCCGCGCGGCCATCAGCCGCCCGAGTTGGTCGTCGACCGCGAGGTCGAGATCGGCGAGGACGGCACCGTGAAAGTCGAGATCGACACGTCAGTCGCCCAAGCCATCCACCCCGACCAGGACCACAGCTACACGATCACCGCCGAGGTGGTCGACCAGTCGCGGCGGACGATCGTCGGCACGGGCCGCGTGTTGGTCGCCCGCAAGCCGTTTAAGGTTTTCGCTTGGGTCGATCGCGGTTACTTCCGCGTGGGCGATACGATAGGCGCCCATTTCCGCGCCCGCACGCTCGACGGCAAACCGGTCGAGGGCCGTGGCGAGTTGAAATTGCTTAAAATCACCTACCGCGACGGCAAGCCGATCGAGACGCCTGTCCAGACCTGGGAGCTAGACACGAACGCCGAGGGCGCAGCCCATCAGCAGATGACCGCCTCGGAGTCGGGGCAGTATAGGATTTCGTACAAGCTGACATCCTCCCCTCTCCCGCAAGCGGGAGAGGGGCCGGGGGTGAGGGCGGATGGCACTTCTAATCAAACCACAAACAGCCCTCACCTTAACCCTCTCCCAAAGGGAGAGGGAACCATGCACACCGTCGAAGGCGGCTACCTCTTCACCGTCATCGGCGAAGGCTTCGACGGCGCCCAGTACCGCTTCAACCACCTGGAACTGATCCCCGACAAAAAGGAATACGCCCCCGGAGATACGATCAAGCTCCAGATCAACACCGCTCGCGCCGGCGGGACGGTGCTGCTGTTCGCCCGGCCCACCAACGGCGTCTATTTGCCGCCACAAATAATCCGGCTGGACGGCAAGAGTACGATCGAGGAGATCGGCGTGGTTCAAAAGGACATGCCCAACTTCTTCGTCGAGGCGGTCACGGTGGCCGACGGCCGGGTATACACCGAGTCGAAGGAGATCGTCGTCCCGCCCGAGAAGCGGATTCTTAACGTCGGAATTGAACCGTCAAAGGAGGCATATAAGCCGGGCGAAAAGGCCAAGGCGAAGATCAAGCTCACCGACATGACCGGCGAGCCGTTCGTCGGATCGACCGTCGTGGCGATCTACGACAAGTCGGTCGAGTACATCTCGGGCGGGTCGAACGTGCCGGACATCAAGGAGTTTTTCTGGAAGTGGCGCCGCCACCACCACCCGCAAACCCAATCGAGCCTTGGCCGCTGGTTCGGCAACATGCAACGGCCGAAAACCGTCGGCATGAGCGATCTTGGCGTCTTCGGCGGAACCGTGGCCGACGAAGTCACCGGTCAATGGGATTCCGATGCGATGAACTCGCCCATGCCGGGCATGGCGCAAGCAGGATTCGGCGGACGCGGCGAAGGCAAGCGAATGGCGAAGTCAATGGTTGCCGGCGCGCCGTTGGAAACCGCCGCCGCTCCAATGATGGTCATGGAAGAGGCAGACAAAGGTTTAGCCGCCGACGGAGCAGCCGAAGCGCCGATGGTCGAGCCGACCGTGCGGACAAAATTCGCCGACACCGCGCTATGGGTCGGCGCTCTGACCACCGCCAAGGACGGCACGGCCGAGGTCTCGCTCGAAATGCCCGAGAACCTGACCACCTGGAGGATCAAAGTTTGGGGGATGGGTCAAGGCACCCGCGTCGGCCAAGGCTTCACCGACGTCGTGACCCGCAAAGACTTGATTATCCGCATGGAGGCCCCACGCTTCTTCGTCCAAACCGACGAGGTTGTGCTGTCGGCGATTGTGCATAACTACTTGAAGAGTGTGAAGGGTGTGAAGGGTGTGAAGAGTATGAAGGTTGAACTTGATTTAGACAGCGATTTGTTTCAACCAATAGATGTCGATTCATCGGCTACAATTACTGTTAATGCAAATGGAAATTCTCTCCACGAAAAAGTCGTGAAAACCTTGGACGCCCTACACGATTCGTTTCCCGGCAGAACATTCCGACTGCAAGAGTGGAATGGAAAGGATATTGGCTATACGATTTCTCAAACAGTCGAGGTCAAGGCCGAAGGCGAGGCCCGCGTGGATTGGCGCGTAAAGGTGCTCGACGAAGGCGAAGCGGTCATCCGCATGAAGGCCCTGACCAACGAGGAATCGGACGCGATGGAACAGCGCTTCCCCTGCTACATCCACGGGATGCTGAAGATGGAGGCGGTCAGCGGCTCGATCCCATCCTCCCCTCGCCCGCAAGCGGGAGAGGGGCCGGGAGTGAGAGTGGGTAGCTTCATGATCGACGTTCCCGCCGAGCGCCGCCCGAAGGACTCGCGGCTCGAAGTCCGCTTCTCGCCGACGCTGGCCGGGGCGATGGTCGACGCCCTCCCCTATCTGGTCGATTATCCCTACGGCTGCACCGAGCAGACGCTGAACCGCTTCCTGCCGACGGTCGTCACGCAAAAAATCCTCTTGGATATGAAACTCGACCTGAAAGAGATCGAGCGGAAGCGAACGAATCTCAACGCCCAGGAAATCGGCGACGATGCGGAGCGGGCGAAGCAGTGGGGACGGGGACTGTCCCGATTTTCGCACAGCGAAAATGGGACTGTCCCCTTTGCCCGAAACCCCGTCTTCAATGAGGACGAGGTCCGCAAAATGGTCAAGGAGGGCGTCGAGGCGCTGACCGAGATGCAGTGCTCCGACGGCGGCTGGGGCTGGTTCTCCGGCTGGGGCGAACACTCCTCGCCGCACACCACCGCGCTGGTCGTCCACGGCCTGCAAATCGCCCGGGCGAACGACGTCGCCCTGGTCCCCGGCATGTTGGAAGGGGGCGTCCAGTGGCTGCGCCGCTATCAGGACGAGCAGATTGAACTATTGAAAAACGCCTCGATAAAAGACAAACCGAAGGATTTGCGTTGGAAAAAATACGCCGACAACATTGACGCCTTCGTCTACATGGTGTTGGTCGACGCCGGGGTGAAGAATCCCGAGATGCTCGATTTCCTCTACCGCGACCGTACCCACTTGGCCGTTTACGCCATGGCAATGTACGGACTCGCATTAGAAAAGCAAGGCGCTCGCGTTTTCCCCTCTCCCTCAGGGAGAGGGGCAGGGGGTGAGGGCGGTTTGAATGAAAAACTGACTATGATTATGCGAAACATCTCGCAATATCTCGAGCAGGACGACGAGAACCAGACGGCCTGGCTCCGTCTACCCGGCGGATATTGGTGGTGCTGGTACGGCAGCGAGTACGAGTCCCAGGGCTATTACCTTAAGTTGCTCGCCCGAACCGATCCGAAGGGCGAGGTGGCCCCGCGGCTTGTAAAATACCTGCTCAACAACCGCAAACACGCCACCTACTGGAACTCTACCCGCGACACGGCCATCTGCGTCGAGGCGATGGCCGATTTCATCCGGGCAAGCGGCGAGGACCGGCCCGAGATGACCGTCGAGATTTTCTACGACGGCAAGCTGCAAAAGGCCGTCGAGATCACGCCCCAAAACCTCTTCCAGTTCGACAACAAGTACGTCCTCGAAGGGGACGCCATTACTTCCGGCAAACACACCGTCGAACTGAAGGTCAACGGGCGCGGCCCGCTCTACTACAACGGATACCTGACCACCTTCACGCTCGAAGATTTCATCCGCCGGGCCGGGCTGGAGATCAAGGTCAACCGCAAGTATTACAAGCTGGTCAAGGTCGATAAGTCGATCCACGCGGCCGGCTCGCGCGGGCAGGCCGTCGATCAAAAGGTCGAAAAATACGAGCGGCAAGAACTCGAAAACCTCGCCGAACTGAAAAGCGGCGATCTGGTCGAGATCGAGTTGGAAATCGACAGCAAGAACGACTACGAGTACCTGGTCTTCGAGGACATGAAGCCGTCGGGCTTCGAGCCGGTCGAGCTGCGCAGCGGCTACAACGGCAACGACCTGAGCGCATACGTCGAGTACCGCGACAACCGCGTGGTCTTTTTCGCCCGCGCGGTCGCCCGGGGCAAGCACAGCGTTTCGTATCGGATGCGGACCGAGATACCGGGCAAGTTCAGCGCCTTGCCGACCCGCGGCTGGGCGATGTACGCGCCCGAGTTGAAGGCCAATTCGGACGAGATCAAGCTGCGAGTGGAGGATTAAAACAGCCCTCCCCTTGCCCGCTTGCGGGGGAGGGGCCGGGGGCAATGGCGGCAGACGTAGTCTACATCGTCCCGCTTGGTCGCCAATCGACCAGGTGCAGTTCGACGCTTTGCCGGCCGCGGAAATGATTGATTACCGGACGGAAGGCGACGTCCATCGGTCCGTCCAGGGCGGCCAACTGTTCCGCCCATTCGCCGCCGCCGAAGGCCACGGCGCGGAGGGCTACGTCGTGCTGCGAAAGTGTCATCGCCAGATGGTGGCCGCCGCTGCCCAGCGGTTTTGGCGCGCCGGCCAGCGTCACGCCGGTCGTGCAAAGCAGCGGTCGGGCGTTGCCGTGGCCGAAGGGGGCCAAACGCTCCACGTGGCGGACCGTCTCCAGCGTGAGTGCGCTGAGCGGCGCTTCGACGTCGATGAATATCTCCGCCTCGCGCTGGTCGCGGGGGATGCGTTCCTCGGCCAAGCGGCAGAAGGCCGCGCGGAAGTCGGCCAACCGATGCTCATCGATTCGCAGCCCGGCGGCCGCAGCGTGGCCGCCGTGGGCCAGCAAATGTTCGCCGCAATCGGCCAAGGCGGCATGCAGCTCGAAGCCGGGCACGCTTCGCGCCGAGCCGACGCCCGGCTTCACGCCCGACTTGTCCAAGGCGATCAGGACCACCGGGCGATGATACTTTTCGGCCAAGCGCCCGGCGACGATGCCGATCACGCCCGCGTGCCAGCCGCGATCGGCCAGCACCAGCGCGGCGTCCTCGACCGAATCGAACGATTCCTTGATCTGCTTCGAGGCGGCGAGCTGAATACTCCGCTCGATGGTCCGCCGCGAGTCGTTCAGCCCGTTGATGTATCGAGCCAGCTCCTCGGCCCTTTCCGGCCGGTCGGTTACCAACAGTTCGACGGCCAGTTGCGGCTGTCCGAGCCGACCGGCGGCGTTGATTCGCGGGGCAAGTTGAAAGGCGACGTCCTCGGCCTCGATGCGGATCCTGCCGTCGTGCCGTTTTTTGGGGGTGATTTTTGCGACGCTCATCAGCGCGGTCAATCCCGGCGTGGGCGCGGCGGCCAGGCTCTCCATGCCGTGGCGGACAATCACCCGGTTTTCGTCGACCAGCGGGACCACGTCGGCGATGGTCCCCAGCGCGGCCAGCCCGACGGCTTGAACGAGAAAATCTTTCATTCGCGGGGCGACCCGTTTCGCTCCGCCGGCCCGTTGGCAAACGGCCCAGGCCAATTTCATCGCCACGCCCGAGCCGCTAAGATCGCCGAACGGATAGCACCCTCCATCGATGCGTGGATGGACAATCGCATCGGCCTCGGGCAGCCGAGGGCCAGGCTCGTGGTGGTCGGTGACGATCAGCTCGATGCCCAATTGCCTGGCGAGCGCCGCCTCCTCGACGCCGGCGATTCCGCAATCGACGGTAATCAACAGCTTGGTTCCCTCGGCAGCCAAGGAGCGGAGGGCCTCGGCGTTCAGACCGTAGCCCTCGTCCGTGCGGTGGGGAACGTAGTATCCGACTTCGGCTCCCAACAATTTCAGACACAACCAGAGTATGGCCGTGCCACTAATGCCGTCCACGTCGTAATCGCCGTAGACGGTAATGCGTCGCTTATCGGCGACGGCTTCATGAACAAGTTTCGCGGCCCGAGCGCAACCGGGCAAGAGTTCCGGCTCGTGTAGGGCGGTAAGCTTGGGGTCGAGAAACACTTTCGCGGCGGCCGGATCGGTCACTCCGCGGCAGACGAGCAACTCGGCCACTACCGCCGGGATGTCGGCGGATCGCCGTAGGTCTTCGATGCGGGCGAGATCGTGGCAGTGGATGCGCCAACGCTTGGACATGGAGATAAGCCATCAGTGATCAGTTTTCAGTTGTTTTCCGCCAAAACCGCTGAATACTGATAACTGAAAACTGATTACTTCTTCTTTTCGGTATGCACGGTATGTTTCCGCAGCCGGGGAGAGTATTTTTTCAGGCTCAACTTTTCCCCGCCCGGCTTCCGCCGCAGCGTGTAGTTGTAGTCGCCCGTCTCCTTGCAAACCAGGAATACGACCTCCGCTTTTTTCTTGCCCTTCGCCATTTATAACCCTCCGAGCCGATAAATCGAGAAACCCTAAACAGGGTCGAAACATGCATTGTACTAATAAAGCGCCCCTCTGGGAACGACCATTCGCTTGGATTCGCGTTGCACCCTCCGGTTGGCAGAATTCCGAGTCCCGGATGTGTAAAATACTGGAGGTGCGAAGGGCGACAACCACCAGCGCGAATGGGGGGGATGTTGACGTTTCACCCATTTTTTCCCGGTGATTCCATGATGGAAGCTGTTTTGATTTATCGGCGCCGCCCATTGCCGTAAGTCGCGCGGGAACTGCCGGTAGCGTACTTTCCCCATATATGGAGGGTAGCGTGTTTGTTCCAATCAAGTTAAAATAAATGGTTGGGGATGTCGGTTTGGGCAGCCGGCATGTAGGCGAGTTGTTAGATTACCCTTCTCAAATTGAATACTATGGACCTGGTGTAGCCGTCGCCGGGTTTAAGCGGATATTATCGCGCTTTTTGTTGCAATTTGCGCAGATTACGTTACGCTAAATATACTTATTAAATCGGGCCCTTTTCGGGAGCGCCAGGCCATGTCGAATGTGCCTCTGGCCGAAATAAAATTGAAAGTGGCCAAACCGCTCGGCCGGGAAGGATGGTCGGGCGGACGGACCGCACACCCGATAGGCGCCGATTCAACGTCTTTCGCCAACAATCGCCCCCACTCGCTGCCGCAAGCCGAACTTCTGCCCGAGGTGGGACACGTCGAAAATGCCTTGCCTTTAGGATTGTTGACGGGCAAGCACGGCTTGACGGTCTCCATTTTCTGTCTGGCCCAACTGTTCGTCCACGAAGCGCCCGCCTGGATGGTAAGCATGGTCGTCCACATGGTCACTTTGGTGACGATGGCCATGGTTACCGTCTCCGAGCCGGTCCCCTACAAACCGCAACACCTTATCGTCACCCCCCCGCCAGAAAAGAAGGAAGTCGAGGAGATCGTGGACGTTCCCGACGACCAACCTGATAGATTGGACGACGCTGCGGTGTTCGAGGTGGAAGCCCTGGACAAGCACTACGAACAGTCGATGAAGTACATCGACCCGATCGACGAACCGGAAGCCGCGCCGGCATCACCCAAAACGACCGACTCCGGCCCGGACCTGGTGTCGCCAAGCGAGATGCTCAAGTTGGACGGCGCACATGGCTACAGCCCGTATTCCATGCGGAAAAACGTGCCTAATAACGTCAATCAACTCGAGCGGGAGGGCGGTTCCCAGGCCAGCGAGCACGCGGTGGCCAAGGCGTTGAAGTGGCTTTCCATCCACCAATTGCCCGACGGCGGTTGGAGCTTCGACCTGACGAAGTGTCCTCATTGCAAGGGCAAATGCCGCAACTCAGGCTCATACGGCAAGGCCCGCGTCGCCGCCACCGGCTTGGCCCTGCTGCCGTTCCTCGGTACCGGCGACACGCACAAGGAAAGCAAGCGATACAAATCGACCATCCATCGCGGCTTGCAATTCCTTGTCAACCAGATGCGCGTGGGCAGCCACGGCGGCGCGTTGAACGAGTCTTACGGAACGATGTACTCGCACGGCATCGCAGCCACGGCCATCTGCGAGGCCTACGGCATGACGAGAGACCCGGACCTGCTGGCCCCGACTCGCGCGGTGCTCGGTTTCATCTGCTACGCCCAGGACCCGATCGGCGGCGGTTGGCGATACCGGCCGCGTCAGAAGGGGGACACGTCGGTAGTCGGCTGGCAATTGATGGCCTTGAAGAGCGGCTACATGGCCGGCTTCGAGATCCCCGCGCAGGTCGTCGAGCGAACTTCCCTGTTTCTCGACAGCGTGCAGACCAACGGCGGCGCCGGCTACGGTTACACCACCCCCGGCCAGGGCGAGGCGACCACCGCCATCGGCCTGCTCTGCCGCATGTATCTCGGCTGGAAGCGGGACAATCCAGCCTTGGAGCGGGGCGTGCGAATGCTCAGCAAGCGCGGCCCCTCGCCCAGCAACATGTACTACAACTACTACGCCACCCAGGTCATGCGGCACTGGGAGGGCGAGCCGTGGGAAAACTGGAACCGGCAGATGCGCGACCAGTTGGTCCACAGCCAGGCCAAGCAGGGACACGAAGAGGGTAGTTGGTTCACCGGCAGCGGCGACCTCGGCGCCCCGACCGGCGGACGGCTCTATTGCACGGCAATGGCCGCGATGATCCTCGAGGTCTACTATCGCCACATGCCCATCTACAGTTCCGGGAGCGTCGAGCAGGACTTCCCCGATTGACGTTTTTCGACGCGTTTCCGCGTTCCTTCCCGCGTAGCTTAGGCACTCTCATACCTGACACTTAAGCAGAACCGAGTTAACGCCAGGTGCGGAGTACCCAGCCTATCTCCGGCCTACTCGTCGGCATACAACCATCTCTATTCGCATTTTCAACCCTTTCCGCACGAAACGACGGCGACGGCGATCCGCCCGAGGTGCGAAAATAACGCACAATCTGGATTGGGGTTATCGTGCAACCTATGTATTCTCAGGCGGAGAAGCAGTCCGAGGCCGATCGAGTATCGTCGGCCGTCTTCTCCCGCATCGCACACACTATTCGAGGAGGTGGATCGTGAGAACTGTTGTTACTGCATTGGCGCTGGCGCTGGCGTTGTGTTCGTTCTGCCCGGCCGCCGATCATCCCGCCAAGACGTTCAACACGAACATGCCGGCGGGGGAGATGATGAAGGTATCGCAAGACGGTTTTACCGCCATGAGGGCGATCCGCGCCGCGCGGCTGGCCATCTTCAACGGAGAGCCGGAAGTGGCGACCGAGATGCTCGACAAGGCCAAGAATAATCTCCAGCAAGCGTATAACGACTTCTCGGAGTTTTTCAACAAGGCCGATTACGAGGCCAATGGGCACACCCAAACCGGCACGAAAGAAACCTCGCATGTCGAGTGGATTCCCATCGACGGTCAAGTGGCCCTGGCCGAGACTTACGTTCCCTCGCTCGAGAAAGCCAAGCACATCGACAAGGCCAACATTTACTTCAAAAATGGCCAAAGCAAGCAAGCAATCGAAGAGCTTAAACTCGGCGAGATCGACGTGAGCTACACGTGCATCTTGATGCCTTGGGACGCGACGTGGAAGTGCGTAACCGAAGCCGCCAAACTCGCCGACGAGCACAAATACTACGAGGCCAACCTAGCCCTGAAGGCGGCCGAGGACGGGCTGATCATCGACTCGACCAGCCTCGTCGGCACCCCGACGGAGGAAACCAAGGAGCATCGGCAAAACCATCTCAAGAACCAGAACCGACAGCAACACCATCAATCAGAGTGGTAGTTATACTTCCGCTTCGCGCGGCACGTTGATGATCGGGAAGGAGTCCCGGGGACGGCGGCGATTCGCGGGAATCGCGGGCGTTGTCCCCAGGGCTCCGTTTTTTTCCACGAACCGTTTGACAAACAACGGCCGATCTGCTAAAGTCATGCTTTGTTACGACGTGCGTTGGTGGTCGGTTTTTCTTGTGGGAAAGGCCGACGAACAGGGAACTCCGGTGCGAATCCGGGGCGGCCCCGCCGCTGTAACCGAGTAAGATGCAGGACAGGTTGACAATCTGTCCCGCGAGATGGGCGGTCCGATCTGAAAAGGCCATTGCCGCTTCGTGCGGCGAGAAGGCCGGACCGGCCCCATGCTCGGGAGCCAGAAGACCTACCAGCGCGTTGACCGCGGCCCGTTGCGAGGGACAGTGGCCGCCGAGGATGTCGGCGTTTTGTCCGGTTTTCGTTGGATGGCTCGTTTTTTCCATAAACGTCATTACCGCAGATGGAATGCGCGCGATGCCGCGCCTTCGCGGGCGGCACGGGAATCTCGCACGTATTCCGCTCAACACCGGCGAGACGCCGGCGCCGCCTCTATCACCGATGGTCCAAAATTCCGAAGCTCCGAATTCCCGAATCCACTGCGCTCCGCCTTCACGCTTATCGAATTGCTCGTCGTGATAACAATCATCGGCATCTTGATCGCACTGCTGTTGCCGGCGGTCCAGGCGGCCCGCGAGGCGGCCCGACGCATCTCCTGTTTCAACAACCTGCATCAGATCGCGCTGGGATTGCACGGATACCACCAAGCGTACGGCTCTCTTCCCCCGGGCGGAATCGAGTTGAAAATCACCAAGACCAACGGACGGCAATACGCCTGGAACGCCTTCATTCTGCCGTTCCTCGAGCAGCAGGCGTTATACGAGTCGATCGATTTCAGTCTGCCCTACTACGATAACGTTAACCTTCCGGCCGCTTATACGCCGTTGCCGGTCTTTATTTGCCCCAGTTCGCCCCGGGCGATCACAATGCTTTCGGGCAAGTTGGGCGCGACCGACTACGGGGGCATCTACGGCGAACGGATAAGCAGCCCGAATAATCCGCCCAAGGGAGTCATGCTCTATGATCGGGCGGTGACTTACGCTGAGATACGCGACGGCACGTCGCACACCCTGGCGGTGGCCGAGGACACTGAGCACGGCGCTCCGCAGTGGATAAACGCCCTGAACGTCTTCGATCAGGCATACGCCATCAACACCGCGCCGGAAATCGAAAACGACATAACGAGCCGGCACCCAGGCGGCGCCAACGGCGCGTTCTGCGACGGATCGGCAAGGTTCCTCTCCGAAACGATGGAACTGGAAATTCTGGCGGCGATCTGCACTCGCGACGGAGGGGAAATTATCAACGGGAGTTTTTGAAAAAACAAGAGTATTTGTTTCGTATTAGGATGTTGTATTTCACAATCACCACTTTTTCAGGGAGGCAGCGTATGACGAAGCTTCATCGCGGTTTGACAATGGCGGCTCTGGCAGTCGCCGGAACTTGTTTGTTCGGATCGTCCGCGCCAGCGGGCGTCGCGACCTTCGACGACCTTAGTCTGTCGTCCGAATCTTATTGGAACGGCTCCGACAAAAGCGGGGCGCACACGCATTACGACTATTACGACACCTACGGATACACGGTCGATTCCTACGCCGGCGGCTTTTCGAGCGGTGGAGCATTCTTCGTAAACAACTATGCGGAAACATACTACCCCGACTACCAATCTGGATACACGTCCTGGGACGGCTGGGCGTATTCGAATATGACCGACGCCGCGACGCCCGGATATAATAATCAATACAGCGCGATCACCGGCGCGGGCGTTGACGGCTCGGCGAATTACGGCGTCGCGTTTGAAAGTTGGACGTCGAGTAAAACAATAAATTTCGCCTCCCCGGTCCAAGTGCAAGGCGCGTACGTCACCAACACCGCCTATGCCTACTATTCCATGCTGAACGGCGACGACTACGCCAAGAAATTCGGCGGCGACGATGGAACCGACGAGGATTGGTTCAAACTGACAATCACCGGATACGACGACGCCGGAACAGAAACCGGATCGGTCGAGTTCTTGCTGGCCGACTATACCTTCGCCGACGGAGCGGACGACTATATCGTCGACGAGTGGACCTGGGTCGATATGACTTCCTTGGGCGACAACGTCTGCAAAATGGGCTTTTCGTGGACTTCCACCGATAACGATCCATTATTCGGCATGAACACCCCGGCCTATTTCGCCATGGACAACCTGACTGTCGTGCCCGAGCCGGGAACGCTTGCGCTGCTGATCGCGGGCTTGGCGGCGCTGCTCATCTGGCGGCGGCGAAAATAGAGGGATTGAACAATTAGGACGTGGGATGTAGGATAACGGTGTGCGTGTAGGGTGGGTCGAGCGCACCGACGCGCAGCGTTGGTCGGCGAGCCCCACCAGGAAGAATCGAATACATCGTGTACACAATGGTGGGGCTCGCTAACGCTCGACCCACCCTACATCCCATGTCCAAACCCGCTTGGCAAAACAGTTTGATAATGAGGGCCGCCCGGCGCGAGCCGGTCGAGCGGACGCCCGTCTGGCTGATGCGTCAGGCCGGCCGCTATCAGGCCGATTATCGCCGGCTGCGCGAAAAGACCTCGTTTTTGGAGCTTTGCAAGACGCCCGACCTGGCCGCCGAGGTCATGCTCTCGACCGTCGAGCGGCTCGGCGTCGACGCGGCGATCATCTTCTCCGACCTGCTGCTGATCCTCGAACCGATGGGCCTATCGCTTGACTTCGCCGCCGACGAGGGACCGCGACTGGGCAATCCGATCCGCGAGCCGGCCGACGTGGATCGGTTGCTCGAATTGGAAAGCATCGAGTCGTTGGAGTTCGTCATAGAAACAGTCCGCAAGACCCGTGCGGGCCTCGATCCGGCGCTGCCGCTGATCGGTTTCGCCGGCGCTCCGTTCACGCTGGCCGCATACTCCATAGAGGGCGGGGCAAGCCGCGATTATCGAATCGCCAAAAAGCTGATGCTCTCCGACGCCGGGGCGTGGGACGCAATGATGGCCAGGCTCGCCCGGGCGGTTACGCTCTATCTGAACGCGCAGATCGACGCCGGGGCGCAGTTGGCGCAGATTTTCGATTCCTGGGCGGGCTGTCTCGGACCGGACGATTATCGCCGCCACGTATTGCCGCATACCCGCTCGGTAATCGAAGGGCTGCGGCCCGGCGTGCCGGCGATCCATTTCGCCGTCGGCAATCCGGCGCTGCTGCCGCTGTTGAGCGAGGCGTTCAGCCAATCGGACCGCCCGGCCATCGTCGGCGTCGATTGGCGAGTCCGACTCGACGACGCCTGGACGGCGATCGGCCCGAATCGGGCGATACAGGGGAATCTCGACCCGGTGGTTTTATTGACCGATCCGCCGACGATCCGCCGACGCGCGAAAGAAATCCTCGATCAAGCCGCCGGTCGCTCGGGCCACATCTTCAACCTCGGCCACGGCATCCTTCCCCAGACGCCGCCGGAGAACGTCGTCGCGTTGGTCGAGGCGGTACACGAGCTTAACAGTAAAGTACGGACACGAAGAAAAATTGATTAAGGAACTCAAACAATACGCCCCTCTCCCGCTTGCGAGAGAGGGGTGAGGGGTGAGGGCGTTGGGTTTTATTAGAGTTCCTACGGCAGTTCGTTGCCGCCGCCCTCGATGATCGGCACGACTGCAATCGCAGCGGAATCCTCGCCGATCTCTGTTACAGCAATTTTTAGCACGTATGTCTTTTTGGAACCCAACTTCATGTCGCGTAAGTCCGGGTGCCAATACGCACCGATGCATGCGGCCGACATCCAGGATAATACCCAATCTCGCAAAGGACCGGATGCGGCATAAGCTATGTCGCCATTTTCATCAATAATAGTCACGCTGACGCACGTTGCCAATTTATTCAGTTCATCGTATGTCGCCAACTCGCTTGGATTATTGTTGTTGCCTTTGTAGACCAGATTCAGCGTCAGGGTCAATAGCGCGGGCGGCAATCCGGCAGACTTGAAGCAGTGTTGGGAAGGCGCCGTCAGGGACACCTCGGAAAATCGGATATGGTATCGCGGATAACTCCAGAAGCCGGAATCGCTTATCACCCCGTCGCCGCGATAATTCTTTTCACTGTAGGGCCAGAACTGGACAATGGCGACATACATCGCCGCTATTGCAAGCAGTATCGCCGCGAAAACGATCTTACGCTTCATAATTCTCTCTGCTCGTAACCGTTCACGGACCGGGGACAGGCACATATTTTCGCCCTTAAAAGGGCGAAAATATGTGCCTGTCCCCTTCACCGCCGAGGGGGACAGTCCCATTTTCGCGGTGAACCGCGAAAATCGGGACAGTCCCCTGTGAACGGTTA
>JAFGLH010000186.1 GCA_016928165.1 Pirellulales bacterium
CCCTCGGCGGTGAAGGGGACAGGCACATTTTTCGCCCTTGAAAGGGCGAAAAAATGAGCCAGTCCCCGGTCCGTGAACGGTTACCTCTGGAGTTTGGACGCACTTTGGTATGGAATTAAGTCCAACAACGGATGCGAAGAAGCAAATAATGAGCAAGAGATAGAAGAAGCAAATAATGAGCAAGAGATAGTCGTTAACAGCGAGACGTCACAGACATTTGGTTTGGAGCGACATCTTCACGACTTTTTGTACGATAATTGGGATGTTCTCTCAATCGGCAAAGAATGGGATTTGTACGAAGTAGACGGCGATATTGTTGGCTACGAGTATGACACGAAAGCAATTGGAAAAATCGATCTCTTGGCACACCATAAAACTGAAGGACGCTGGCTCGTTGTTGAACTCAAACGAGAACAGGCAAGCGATGATACAGTCGGCCAAGTGCTTCGGTATATGGGATGGGTAAAAGAGCATTTAGCGACGGAAAGAAACGAGAATGTTGAGGGTATGATAATTGCACGACATTCCAATGAAAGATTGCGATACGCGCTTATGTATGCTTTAGGAGTAACCCTTAAAACATACACAGTTGATTTTCAACTTTGCAATGATTCTGCGGAGGGTGGTGCTACGTAAGCGAGATGATTTCTAGCATAATTACATAATTATACGACTAACTAAAGTAAACCGAACACCACTACAAACCGCCCTCACCCCCCGGCCCCTCTCCCGCTTGCGGGAGAGGGGAGGACTCGGTGACGGCCTCTTCCGCGCGGCGGGAGAGGGGAGATATAACATCAACGGAGATGAAATATGAGCGACACCAACAACTACCCCAAACTCCACAACGCCGCCTGGCCGGGCGTGGTCGGCAAAGGAGCGGAGGGCGAACCGCCGATCGGTCTGGATGCGATGCTCGATATGACCGCCGCGGCCGAAGTAGACGGCCAGCGCTTCGACGGCATCGACCTGTTCCTCTGCGATCCGCATATCAACATCGACATCGACGGCGGCGAGTTGAACCGTCTGGTAGATAAAGTCCGCGACCGCAATCTGGAAATCGGCAGCCTCGTCGCGCCGGTCTGGACGCCGGCCGGCGGCGGCTCGGCGATGGGCGACGCCAAACAGCGCAAGGCATTCCTAACCCAAGTGGAAAAATCGTGCCGCATCGGCGAAAAACTTCGCGAGATCGGCGTCCGGCCGAACGGCGTCGTGCGGATCGACTCGGCCTGCGGCGTCGAGCCGTGGGCCGACGACCCGGACACGAATCAAAAACGAATCGCCGAAACCTTCCGCGAGGCGTGTAAAATCGCCGAGGACCACGGCGAACGCTTGGCCGCCGAGGGGGAAATCTGCTGGGGCGGCATGCATAGTTGGCGGCGGATGCTCGAACTGCTCGAGATGGTCGATCGTCCGCAAACGCTCGGCTTCCAGGCCGACATGGCCCACACGCTGTTGTATCTGATGGGCTACAATTCGCCAGACGACGCCCTGCTGCCGTTCGACTTCGATTGGAACGACGAGGAGCGCTTCTACGAGGCCTACGCCGAGCTGGTCTCGAAGCTGCGTCCCTGGACGATCGACTTCCACGTGGCCCAGAACGACGGCACGGTCTTCGGCGCCGGCACGCACGACCGGACCGGGCGGCACTGTCTGGCGACCGACCCTAACGGCAAGCTGGACATCGTCCGCGCGGCCGGCTACTGGCTCCGCGACGACGCTGGAGAATTGACCCGTTCGATCCGCCATCTCTGCTGGGACGGCTGCATGTTCCCCAACGCAGTGATGATGAAGCGGGAAACTTGGAACGGCATCCTTAGCGCCATGATTTCCCTACGGGCGACACACGGCTGGCAGGAGTAATTATATGGACGTATTTACACTATCTATTGTGCTTATTCTCTTCTCCGGTTTCTTTCAGGGGACGTTTGGCTTGGGCATGAGGCGATTCGCGCCGCTGGCCTGGGAGGCGTTCTGGCTGATCTTCGCCGTCGTGGGCATGATTGTCATCCCGACGATCTGGGCGCTAGCGACCGTGCCGCACCCTTGGGACGCGATAGCGACCGCCGGCACGACCACGGTGGTCAAGGTAATGTTGTTCGGAGCGTGCTGGGGTATCGGCGCGCTGATGTTCGGCCTGGCCGTCAATTATCTCGGCATGTCGCTGACCTACGGCGTGACGATGGGACTGGCCGCCGTCGTCGGTTCGATCGTGCCGTTGGTGCGGAAAGAAAACTTCACATTCGACAACGCCACGGTCATAATCCTCGTGGGAAACCTGGTGATGGTCGTCGGCGTGGCTTTGATGACCTGGGCGGGAATCGACCGCGATCGGCTCCAGGCCGCCCGGGGTAAATCGATAGCCGGAATTCAGACCGGGTGGCTGTTCTGGCTGGGCCTCTTTTTTTGCGTATTCAACGGCGTGGCGGCCGCGTTGTTGAACATCGGCTTCGCCTACGCCGAACCCATCGCCCGAGCGGCCGTCGAACAAGGCGCGAATCTCTCGCCCGCCGCCCAAGCCGCCCTGCAACGAAACGCCAGCATCGTGCAATGGGTCGTGCTCTTCTGGGGCGGCGCGATAGTCAACGTCGCTTATGTTCTGTATCTGCTGGCAAGGAATAAAAGCTATCGCACATATTTTTCCCGAGGCGCCGCCAGAGGATACTTCTGGGCGCTGGCGACCACGGCGATGTGGTTTCTCGCCCTGGCATTTTACGGGCAAGGGGCGGCGCTAATGGGCGAGTACGGCAACGTCGTCGGCTGGACCATGTTCCTGGCCCTTTCGCTGGTCGTCAGCAACGCCTGGGGCATCCTCGGCGGGGAGTGGAAAGACGTCCGCCGCCCGCTGGCGACAATCGTATTCGGCAACTTCGTATTAGTGGCGTCCACGATCCTGCTGGGTTACGCCAACAGCTTGCGGTAATCGAGTCGTCGAAAGGAGCTTCACGCATGTTGGAACCTAACAACCGCCGCGGCTTTTTCGCCAAGAGCGCCATGGTCCTCGGGGCCGTGGGGCTTGGCGAATCGGCGTCGAGGGCCGACAAGCCGCAATCCGAGAAGCGCGGCGATCAGCGCCTTTCGCTCGAACAACTCAAGCGGTGGGAGGGCCTCGGCTACGGCATGTTCATTCACTTCGGCATCAGCACTTTCGACGGCCGGGAATTGTCCGACGGTCGGCAGCCGGCTACGTTATACGCGCCGGACAAGCTCGACGTGGACCAGTGGGTGTCGGTTGCCCGTGACTCCGGCATGAAATACGCCGTGCTCTGCGCGAAGCACGTCGCCGGCTTTTGTCTCTGGCCGAGCAAGTGGACCGACTACACGGTGGCCAACAGCGGCAACAAAACGAACGTGTTGGAGAAGTTTGTCGATTCGTGCCGGCGGCGCGGCGTTCTGCCCGGCTTCTACTACTGCTCGTGGGACAACCACAATCGCTTCGGCAGCAAGACGCCGTCGGACGGCGGGCGTCCCGGCGCTTCGCTCTGGTTTCCCGAGAAGCAGTTGCCCCGCGACGAGTTGCCCGCCTTCACCACGTCGTTGTATCAAAATTTCCAGACGGCGCAAGTGACCGAATTGCTCACGCAATACGGACCGGTGGTCGAAACGTGGATCGATATTCCGGTCGTGCTCGGCCGCGGCTACCGCGAGTCGTTGTACGCTCACATCGCCCGGCTGCAACCGGAAACGATAATCCTGATGAACAACGGCATCGGCACGGGCGAGAACTTCAAGGTTCCGAAGGCCTGGCCGAGCGACGCGATAACCATCGAGCGCCGCGTCCCGCCGCCCGCCGGCCATCGGAAGTGGCGGACCATCGAGGGCCGCGAGTTTTACATGCCCGGCGAAGTCTGCGAAACCATCGGCAAGGAGTGGTTTTTTGTTCCCGGCGACAAGCCCCGGCCGGACGAAGAGTTGCTGAAACTATATCGGACCTGCCGAGAGCGGAACGTGAACCTGTTGCTGGACGTGCCGCCCGACAAGCATGGCGTGATACCACAAGAATACGTCGCCGCGCTGACGCGATTGGCGAAAAACGCAAAAATATAATCATTATCCTCAGGAGAAAACGTCTTATGACCAAGCCTCTGAACATCGGCATTATCGGCTGCGGCTTCATGGGCCGCGCCCACTCGAACGCCTATTGCCAAGTCAACCACTTCTTCCACAGCGACCATCGACCCGTGCTAAAGGCTTGCTGCGCCCGGCCGGAAGAGAAAGACAAGCTCGAGCATTTTGCCAAGACCTGGGGCTACGAGTCGATGGAGTTGGACTGGCATAAGCTCGTCGCCCGGAACGACATCGACCTGATCGACGTGTGCGTGCCGAATGTGCTGCACCGCGACATCGTGATCGCCGCCGCCGAGGCGGGCAAGATGGTCGTCTGCGAGAAGCCGCCGGCGATGAACGCTCAACAAGCCGAGGAGATGGCCGCCGCCGTGGAGAAAGCCGGCGTAGCGAACATGGTCTCGTTCAACTATCGCCGCGTGCCGGCCATCTCGTTGGCCAAACAAATCATCGGCGAGGGGCGCATCGGCCGGCCGTTCCACTACCGAGCCGTTTACAACCAGGACTACACCATTTCGGCCGAGGTGCCGCAGGGCGGGATGGCCCTCTGGCGGCTCGACGCCCGCGTGGCCGGCTCCGGCGTGACCGGCGACCTGTTGGCCCATTCGATCGACACGGCCGAGTGGCTCAACGGGCCGATAAAAAAACTCGTCGCCCATACTGAAACGTTCGTCAAGGAGCGCAAGCACGCCGAGAGCGGCCAACTCGAGCCGGTCACCATCGACGACGCTTGCATGTTCCTGGCCGTCTTCGCCAACGGTTCGATGGGCACGTTCGAGAGCACCCGCTACGCCCGCGGACGGAAAAACTACAGCACCTTCGAGCTAAACGGCGAGAACGGCTCGGTCTTCTTCGACCTCGAAGACCCGCACATCCTGCAATACTTCCGCTATGCCGATCCGGCCACGGGCCGCAAGATCGAGGACCACCTGACCGGCTGGCAGCGGATACACGTGACCAACTTCGAGCACCCGTACATGCGCCACTGGTGGGTGCCGGGCGCCACGATCGGCTACGAACACACGTTCATCAACGGCCTGGCCGATTTCCTGGCGAGCCTCGACGGCGGGGCGGAGTTCCACCCCACGATCCGCGACGCGTTGCGCACGCAGCAGGTCTGCGACGCCGTGCTGGAGAGCGCGAAGATCGGTCGGTGGGTCGATATTCCCGGCTAGAACCGCATCTCCAGGCCCACGTTCAAACCCTGTGCCCAGAAGCTGGACTTCTTGCCGGGAAACTCCGGAAACGGCAAGGCCGGGTCCTGGACCTCCGGGATGTTGCGGGGGTCGACGTTCAAGTCGATCTGCTCGGAGGCGTGGACAATGCACGCCCAGTAGAGGATATTGTAGCCGACATACGCCCTCCAGTTCTCGTTGATCTGATAGCCCAGATCGATTCCCAACTGGGGGATCATCGTGAATTCGTCGTTGGTGTACGTCCCTTCGTTGCTGCGTACGGCCAGCACGCCCCCGTCGCGCGTGACCGACGCCGAGTCGGGTGGCGTGACAATCGTCTGTCCGTCGATGTTTACGGTTTGGCGAGTTCTTCCCAACGCGATCTTGGTCAG
This sequence comes from Pirellulales bacterium, assembly GCA_016928165.1. GTDB lineage: Bacteria > Planctomycetota > Planctomycetia > Pirellulales > Thermoguttaceae > JAHIKV01. The sequence continues at coordinate 5,633 of JAFGLH010000186.1, forward strand.
TATCTCAAACGACCACCGGCCGCGATAAATCACGTTGCGCAGCCCGATTTCGCTCCCGTGAAAAACGTTCCGCGCGCGGAATTTGTCTTCGACCTGAAGTCGGTAGTTTTCCGTCGGGCCTTCTTCCAAGATGCGAACGTCCTCGGCGATTAAAATGCTGTCGCTGTATCTGTAATAGCGATAGCCCAAAATTAGATCGCTTCGGCAACAAGACAGCATCGGCAGACAACACGAATCGTTACAGGTGTCGCAACCATCGCATCCATCGCAGCAGCAGAGGTTGTAGCTCAGCGCCACCCCGGCCGAATTAAAATAATCCTTGGCGTCGACGGAGACCGTTCCCTCGGCGGCGTCCGGATAGGACACTAGTTCGCGGTTTTGCTTGATGTTTTCCACGTCGTAGAACGGCCGGGCAAGGATCGGGTTGCCGGTGGAGTATTGGCTGTAATGGGTCGCCTCGCGGCCGAGGGCGAAGTAGTCTCCCTCCACGCCCCAGGTGTGGCAGTTGTCCAGCCATAGGCCGAACGTCGTCCGCCATCCCGAGCGGTCCCGGGTGCAGACGGTCGAATCTCCGTAGAGGACCGAGGCGGCGGGCAATACGCCGGCGTCCGCCACCGGAGTCCCGATCGGACTGGTGGTCACCAGCGGCGGCAGTTCCATTCCGTTGGTCCACCACATCAAATAGTCGGCCCGCAGCCAAAACCTTCCCGGAGGGCTACAACAGGGGAGACCGCAGAAATCCACGCATTCGCTGCCTTCGCCATCGTCGTAAGGGAGCGATTCGTCCATGTAGTCGTCGGCCTCCGTAGTCGACTGCGTCGATTGCTCGGGGACCGGCTGAAGCTGTCCATTGCCGGCCGGTGCGTCGGCTGCCCAAGTCCGCGCTCCGCCTAAAATTAGTATTCCGCCGACGACAAGCGCGCCGGCACGTGCAATCCAACTAAACTTGGCGGCCATAATTCCCCTCTGTAGTTATGTTAAACCTCGACGGTCGTCGCAAGATTGCGGGGTGCAACGATAATTCGCCTTGTAAGACATCGGCAAGATTTGCGGAATACATTAAATCTAACGACAAGGAATGCGACAATATGCGCAACATGGGACGACTGGGCGACCATGACGCGGCGAAATTGCCGCATATAGGCCAACTTTCTACACCAAAAGGTGTAACCGTTCACAGGGGACTGTCCCGATTTTCGCGGTTCACCGCGAAAATGGGACTGTCCCCCTCGGCGGTGAAGGGGACAGGCA
>JAFGLH010000187.1 GCA_016928165.1 Pirellulales bacterium
ACCTACGAACGTAAGTCCTTATTCATCGGTCGTTTAACAAGTCAATTCATGTTTACAGCAGTGGTGCTTGCACGCACCTTATTTCGCGGCAAAACCAAGCTGGTGCGTGCAAGCACGCACCCTACAGTGGTTTTCCGCAACAAAAACTTATTAGTGCACATCATCGTTTGGCTCTCTGTTGCGACGGCCTTGGCCGATCCGGTCGAGGCGCCGACGCCGCCGTCCGACGCTGCCTTGATCGAACAGATTATCGCCGGCAAAAAACAACTCGACGAAAAGGGCGATCTCGACGAGGCCGTGAAGTCGCAGGCCCGCGAGTTGTTCGACAAGGCCCTGGCCGAGATGGAAAAGGCCAAGGCGGCGGCCGCGCTGATCGCCAAGTTCGAGAGGCAGGTCCAACAAGCGGGGACTGAGTTGGACGCGACAAAAGCCGCCCTGGCTTCGATGTCCACCGAACCGAAAGCCATCGAATATCGGGACGCCACGTTGGCCGAGATCGAGCAGGAGGCCTCGACAAAAGGGGCCGATCTGGAGCAACTGCGCAAAGAATTGGCCGAGGTGGACGCCGAGTTGAAGGGGCGCGCCGGGCGTCGGGCCGAATTGCCCAAGCGGCTCAGTGCCGCGCAGCAAGTCCTGACCGAAGTCAATAACGATGTTAAGGCGCTTGCCGAGGGCAAGGGGGATCAAACCATCGCGGCGGCCCGAAAATTGCATCTATCCGCTCGGCGGCGTGCGGCCGAGCGGGAAATTTCAGCCTGCGAGTTGGAACTTAAAGCCCTCGACGCCCGGACGGAATTGCTCCCTCTGCTGCGCGACCTGGGCGTTCGGCGAGCGGCCTTTGCCGAAGGCGAGATCAAGCGTCTGCAACAGATCGTCAACGACCGCCGCAAGCAGGAGGCGGAGCAGCAGCGGCAGAAAGCCGCCCGAGAGCAGAGCATGGCCCATCCCGCCGTGCAGCAGTTGCTGGAAGACAACACCAAATTGGCCGAGCAGCGTAAACTGCTCGTCGAACAGATCGCCGACGCCTCGCGCCATTTGGATAACGTGGACGGCCGGCTCGACAATTTGCGAAAAGATTTCGTTTCCATCAAGGAAAAGGTCGACGCGGTGGGGCTGGCCGACGTCGTTGGAATACTGCTGCGGAATTACAAGGCGGCGCTGCCCAGCCTGAGAATATATCGCGCCAACGTGGCCGCGCGGCGGCAGGCGTTGGGAAAGGGTCAACTCGATCAACTCGAATATCAAGAGCAAAGAAACGCCCTGGCCGACCCCCGCCAACTCGCCCGGGACGAACTGAAAAAACTCGATTCGCTCCCGCAAGGCGACGCTTTGATCGAGTTGGAGGCGGTCATCCACGACGCCCTGCTGGCGAAACGGGAGTATCTCGACTCGCTGTTGGCCGATCATGGAATCTACTACGACACCCTGCTCAAACTGAAAAAAGCCGAACAAGACCTGATCGACGAAACCGAGCGGTGCCGGCAATTCATCGACGAAAGGGTGCTCTGGATCGCCAGCGCCGCGCCGATCGGGGTCGGCGACTTGGGCGGATCGGGCGCCGCGCTGCGCTGGCTGATCCGGCCGGCCGCCTGGCTAGAGGCGTGCGGGACGCTGGCCGCAGACGCCTGGCGGCGCCCGTTAACGTGGATCGTCGCGCTAACGGCCTTTTTGATGCTGATCGTGTGGCGGCGGCGGATTCGCGCCCGGATCGAGCAGCTCGGCGATCAGGCCGCCCGCGGCAGTTGCTGCCGGTTCCTACCCACCATCGAGACGGCCGCGCTGACGTTGCTTTCCGCGGCGGCCTGGCCGGGAATCGCTTGGTGGCTCGGCTGGCGGTTGACCGTCGCCGGGGATGTAAGCGTTTTTTGCAAGGCGATCGGCGCCGGATTGACGCTCGCCGCCGGCGTCTACTTCGTGCAAAGGATTCTCTGGAGGGCCTGTTGTGGAAAGGGGCTGGCCGAGGCCCACTTCGGTTGGTCGGCCTCCGCCCTGCGGCTGCTGCGGCAGAATCTCCGCTGGATCGCGTTGATCGTATTGCCGTTGACGTTCGTCACCGTGGCGATGGGGATACAGGAAAACGCCGCTTGGGGAGACTCGCTGGGAAGGATTTGCTTCGTTGCCGCGTTGGCCTGCTTCGCCCTGTTCACGCAACGGATACTACGGCCGACCGGGGGCCTCTTTCAAGCGATCATCGCCAACCGGCCCGGCGGCTGGCTCGACCGCTTTCGTTACGTCGTCTACGCGGCGGCCGTCGGTATTCCGGCCTCGCTGGCCGTTCTGGCGGCGGCCGGCTACTATTACACGGCACAGCACTTGGCCATGCGATTGGCCACGACTGTTTGTCTGCTGGTCGGATTGGTGTTGCTGAGGGCATTGCTGCTGCGGTGGATCCTGGTCAACAAGCGGAAACTGGCGATCGAGGAGGCCCGCCGGCGCCGCGCCGCCCAGAGCGAGGCCGCCACGGGCGATGAATCGCCGACCGCCGAATTGCCCGCCTCCAGCGAGCCGGACCGGAACGTGGCCGTGATCGACGCCCAGACGCGGCGGCTGATCGGCTATACGCTGGCGATGGCCGGGGCGTTGGCCCTCTGGTTCGCTTGGGTGGATGTTTTGCCCGCCCTCAACATCTTGAACACCGTTCCCATTCCGCATACCTCTCTTACGCTGGCGCACCTGGGGTTGGCCGCGCTGGTCCTGGCGACGACGCTGATCGCCGCCAAAAACATCCCCGGCCTGTTGGAAATGGCCATTCTCCAGCACCTCCCCCTCGACGCCGGCGCCCGATACGCCGTGGCCACCGTTTCCCGTTATCTGATCACCATCGCGGGCACGATTTTCTGTTTCGCGGCCTTGGGCGTCGAATGGTCGAAGGTCCAGTGGCTGGTCGCCGCCATGAGCTTGGGTCTGGGCTTCGGCTTGCAGGAGATTTTCGCCAATTTCGTCTCCGGCCTGATAATCCTTTTCGAGCGGCCCGTCAGGGTCGGCGACGTGGTGACGATCGGAGAGGTCAGCGGCGTGGTCTCGCGGATTCGCATCCGCGCCACCACGATCACCGACTGGGACCGCAAGGAACTGGTGATCCCCAACAAGGAGTTCATCACCGGCCGGGTGTTGAACTGGACGCTCACCAACCAGACAAACCGGGTAGTGGTGGAGGTGGGCGTGGCTTACGGCTCCGACACGGAGTTGACGACGAAAATTCTCTTGGGAATTGCCCAGAACCACCCGCTGATCCTGGCCGATCCTCCGCCGCACGTGGTCTTCGACGCCTTCGGGGCCAGCTCGTTGAACTTCGTGATGCGCTGCTACCTGCCGAACCTGGAAAATCGCTTGACGGTGATCCACGAGCTTCACATGGCGGTGGACCGGGAGTTCCGCGCGGCGGGCATAGAAATCGCCTTCCCGCAGCAGGACATTCACATCCGTTCGATCGACGTTCCCGTCCCGGCGATGCCGGCCATCATCAACAAGCTTGCCGGATGACGACCGCTAAACGTCGAAGCCGCAAAACACACCCCGGCTATCGCCGCCCGGTCGCGGCGGTTAAACTGGTTTTATTATGCGGCAAGCGTCAAAATACTTTCCGCCGGCCGAAAGCGCCGATTGCGAGGGATTGGTCGGCTTCGGCGGAGAGCTGTCGCCCGATTGGCTCTTGGACGCTTATAGCCACGGGATATTCCCCTGGCCGATCACCGATTTGGAAGCGCCGTTGGCCTGGTGGTCGCCCGATCCCAGGGCCGTCATCGAGCTGGACCGCTTCCACGTCTCGCGGCGGTTGCGGCGGACCTGCCGCGGCGGGAAGTTTCGGGTGACGAGAAACAGGGACTTCGCCGGCGTCATTCGCGGCTGCGCCATGGTCCCCAGCCGACGCGGCCAGACTTGGCTGACGCCCGAGATGATCGACGCCTACGTCCGTTTGCACCAACTGGGCCACGCGCACAGCGTCGAGGCGTGGCGCGAAGACGAATTGGCCGGCGGGGTGTACGGGGTGGCGATCGGCGGGCTGTTCGCAGCCGAATCGAAGTTCTATCGCGTCCGCGACGCCTCGAAGGTGGCCCTGGTACATCTGGTCGAACATTTGCGCGAGCGGGGGTATGCTCTATTGGACATCCAACAACTTACGCCCCACGCCGCCGGCATGGGCGCGGTGGAAATTACCCGCGCCGAGTATCTCGAACGATTGGCCGCGGCCGTCGAGCTACCAATTGAGTTCTAAGTTTTGACGTCGCGTCCACGCGGCGGTGCGGAGGAGAACCAATTCACCATGAACCCCCCCGACATCCTCTTCCAAGGCAAGATATTTCGCGTCGAGCAAGTCCTGCAAACCACTCCCGACGGCAAGGAACACGTCCGCCAGGTGGTCCGCCATCCCGGCGCCGTCGTCGTCCTGCCGCTGCTGGACGACGGGCGAGTCTGCCTAGTGCGAAACTACCGCGCGGCGGTCGACGAGTCGTTGATCGAGTTGCCGGCCGGGACGCTCGAGCCGAACGAGCCGCCCGAGGACACCGCGCGTCGCGAGCTGGCCGAGGAGACCGGCTATCGCGCGGGCCGGATCGAACGCCTGCTGATCTTTTACATGTCGCCCGGAATCCTCGACGAACGGATGCACTTGTTTTTAGCCGATCGGCTGCGGCCGGGTCCGACGGCGCTGGAGGCGGGCGAAGACATCCAAACGCTGCTCTTCACCTGGGACGAGACGATGCAAATGGTCCGCCGGGGAGAAATACGCGACTCGAAAACCCTGGTCTCGCTGCTGTTTTACAAGGATCGACTCGGTTCGCAATCGTGAGAGGCGAGCCGCTACTGTTCCGCCGATTCTATGCTCGAGGCGACGTTGCCCCACATCGTGCTCGATTCGGAGCCGACCAATCCGACCGCCGCGAACGCCACCAGCAGGATCAAGGCCAACATGACGGCGTATTCGACGCTGGTGGCGGCCCTGGTGTCCTTAATCAGCTTGGCGAGAAACCACATCTTGCGACTTCCTCTTCTTATCGCGGCAAACGCAAGGTTTTCCTCTTAAAACAGTTCCGCCGCGAAAAACAGAACGGCGGGCCGGCGAAGAGAACTTGTCGATAGCGCGGACACGACGTTCCGCCCACTTGGACTTCCCTTCATAAAACCCTAGGTTACTGGCGGAATATGTCAAATTTTCCGCGATATGCCGGCCTTTCGGGTGGTTTTCCGTGCGGGGAAAGTCATTTCCCCAGCGGCAGCCTTCCAGGATCGATGCCGGGCGAGTCGGAGGACTGCACGGGGGCTTGCCAATGGATGATTCGGCTGGTCCGCGTGTCGCTCGTCGCCGCGCCGGCGAAAACCAGCTCGCTCCGCACCAAGCCCGCGATGCTGAGCTTGGATTCGTCGAGGACGATCCGCTGTCGGTCGTCTGGTCCCCGCCAGCCGATGATCGGCGTCCGCGGCGCGACAAGCGACCCCTGGCCGGTCCAGCGCAGGCAATTCGGAAAGAGCCGGGGCGAGGCCACGCTTTGGAGCAGTAGCAGCGGACTATCCGGCGAAGGCATGAAGACCGAGGCCGTCGCCAGCACGGAAATTTCGCCCGGCCGACTCGTTGCGTCGCTCACGTAACATTCCAGCAGCGGCCCGCCGCGGAGCGTTGCTCGCCGCAGCGCCAGCGATACGGATTCGTCCGGCCGCGGACAGTGGTCCAAGCGCACGAGCGGCCCGCGACCGATATGCAAGACGTTGGCGAAATGGACGGCGACCGCGCCGACGGTCCGGCAGTCGATTCCCGCTTCGGAAACGTCGATCAGGCAATCGGTCAACGCAATTCTTTCGCTGGGCAACGAGTTTGGCGAGCGTTCTCCTCGCGGCGGATATTCCCAAAAGATAGCGGAAGCGTTGTCGTCCTTGCCGTCCCGGATGATGAACCGGCAGCCTTGGAACGACGCCTCGGAGGCCGTCAGCCGCACCAAGGCGGCCTCGGCGTTTTCGCGCTGATCGCCGCCCGCCGCACCGTCCCAGCGAAAGTCGATGTTCTCGAAACAGACGTTTTCCTTATCGACGATAAGCCCGGCGCGCGGCACAAATACTTCCGCCCTGGAGCCGGGCGGCGCGCGGACGCATTGACCGGCGTGGAGCTTGATCTCCGTCGCTTTGTTCGGTCGGTGCGTCCAAAGTTCGACCACGGCCGGCGGCTCGACCGGCTCTTGATGCACAACTGGTATGACTTTGTCGGTTTCCTTGGTTTTCGGGGCCGATCGTTTAGCGGCCGGCGGGGCTTGGGCCCGCTCCGCCCGCCCATGGCCGACGTGCCGTCGGCCGCTAAACTCGCTTTTTCGACCACCGACCGGCCAAAATAACGCAACAACGGTCGCCAACGCGCATGCCGCTCCGGCCAGCCAAAGGGGAGTGCGGCTCGAACGTCGGACCGATCTAACGGTAGTGCTCCAGCGGACCGCTGATCGTCCGGTCCGATTCATCGCGCGGATCAGCGCCTCGCGGCCGTCGCGGGTCGGGGGGCCAAGGGTGGCGGCCAGCCGGGCCATCGACTCGGGGCGATGGGCCGGCTCGCGCCGCACGCAGGCCGAAATCGCTGCCGTCAGCGCGGTCGGCGCGTCGGGGGCGTATTCCCGCACGTCGCGGATATTGCATTCCTCGGCTGCGCGGAGCTTGGCCAAAGCGTCGCCCCCGGCCAGCGGCGGTCGGCCGCAAAGCATCCGCCACCACAGACAGCCGCAGGCGAAGATGTCGGCGGCCGTCGTCGTCGGCGTGCCCTGTGAAATCCGTTCCGGGGCCATGCCGTCGAACGCCTCGGGGGGCAGATCGGCCTTCGCGTAGCCCTCTTCCGGCCTCAACCGGCCGCGCAGCCCCGGCCAGGGAAGGTCCACCTCGCCGGTGTAGGTCAAAATCAGACTCGACGCGCTGATGTCGCCGTGGCAGACGCCCAATGCCTCCCATTCCGTCAGCCCGACCAACATCGAGCGAACTATTTCCAACACGACCTCGGGCGGGAATCTTCCGTATTGGACCATCCATTGCGCCGCCGTTTTTCCCTCCACCCACGGCTCAGTGTTGTACTGAGGGGTTGCCGCCTGTATTCTCCCCTCGCCCGCAGGCGGGAGAGGGGCCGGGGGCGAGGGCAGCCTATCGACCACCACCAACCGCACCACCTCGCCGTTCTCAACATTCCTCGCCCGAAACCCTTCGGCGAACAGCGGATACGGCAACCTCTCGCAGAGCACGTATGGCCCGACCCGCAGCCGGCCGCCGCGCCCGGCGTTCAGCTCCGCCGCCTGAAAGGGCGTCAGCACCCGGGCCTGGGCCAAGGCGTCGATCCAAACCGAATCGAACCGGGGCAAATCCTTCGCCAGCCTCCGCACGCGGCGGCCCATCCGCGCAACCTGATCGGCGGTAGCCAATCCCAGGCCCTCCAGCGTCGCAACCAATTCCTTCGATGGCCGCTCGGGCATAATGATTAACAAACATTAGTAGCTGCCGAACCATAGCCCTGGCGGGCTTATCCCCCCACGGCAGAAGGTGATAGGATAAGGTCTTCCGATTGCCGCTGGATTGTCGTAACCGTTCACGGACCGGGGACTGGCTCATTTTTTCGCACTTTCAAGGGCGAAAAATGTGCCTGTCCCCTTCACCGCCGAGGGGGACAGTCCCATTTTCGCGGTGAACCGCGAAAATCGGGACAGT
>JAFGLH010000188.1 GCA_016928165.1 Pirellulales bacterium
ATGTCCCAATCGACGATCAACACCCGATCCAGCCCGAACTCCTCGACTGCCATCCGCGCGGCGACGGCCACGTTGTTGAACAGACAGAACCCCATCGCATGGTTCATCAAGGCATGATGTCCCGGCGGGCGGACCAGACACAGGCCTTGAGTGTCTTCATCGCGGAGCACCCGCTCGACGGCGTCGCAAACGCATCCGGCGGCCATCAAGGCCACCTCATAGCTGCCGGGTCCGACGATCGTGTCCGCATCTATGTATCCGCCACCCGATTTGTCGAAAGACCAGATCTCGTCGATGTAAGCGGGCGAATGGACCAGGGCGAGCCGTTTGCGGGAGATCGGTTTGAAATCCGGTTCGGCGCATTGTCTCCTCAGACCGGCCTCTTCCAGACGGCCCGGGATCAGACGGATCCGGTCGGCCCGCTCCGGGTGGTCGCCGGTCTCGTGATGTAAAAAACAAGGGGGGCAATATAACAACGTCATGGAAACAACCGCTTTCTATCATTACTCTATGGAGATGGACGGCGAATGTACAGGGGGCAAGAAGGAAACGGCCGTTTCTTATATCACAATATGCTAACCTGCATAATCGTTAACAAGCGTTCCACGCACGTCAAATCGCTCAACTTGACAGCCATCCCCCAACATTGGTAGTCTATAATACAGTGTGAATAAACATGCGGAACCGAGAAGCAAAGGCATGCCCCCCCAGATGTTAAGAGTCCAGTTTACCAACGGAGCCAATGTGTTCCGTGCGTGCCGGTTCCCCTTCCTGGCGGCGATAGTGGTCGGCGTTGTTGCCTGCCAGACGAGCATGGCGCAGCGTCCTCCCATTCCTCGCGGCCGGCCCACGGCGCCGGGAGAAGGATCGTTCGGACCCGAGGCGCCGAAGCCGGAGGAGCTTGGCCCAAAAATCGCCGATCCGGACGAGCAGCCGCCCAAGGCGGACCGGCGGTACAAGGAAATCCCCCTCACCAAGGCGGAGGAGAACAAGTATAAGAGACAACTTTTCAACATCCGCCGTATTTTGATGGCGGGAAAGTTCGACGGCAACCGGGAGATGTTCGACGAGTTCATGAAGCGATACTTCCTGGGGCGCTGGACCTTGTGGGATAACCGCCCTTCCCTGCCCGGATTCCGCAAGGACTTGAGAAACTTCTTTCGACAAGCCAAAAGCGGCGAAGTCTACGATCATCTGAACGCCCTGGTTTTGGAGTTCATGAACGATTTGGCGCATGGCGAATACAACATGGCGGCGCGCGTCAACGCCGTGTTGGCGATTGGAGAATTAAACGGCGTGGAAGCCGGCGTCAGCAGTCCGGCCGTGCCGTATCCGAGATCGCTTGAGCCGTTGCTTGACGCCGTCGGCGGCGCCGACTCGCCCGACGCAATACGCGCCGCGGCGATGGTCGGTGTGCTGCGTCATGCGGAAGCGGGCATAGGCGACGAGAACGTCCGGCGTTCGGTCTCGGAGGCCATGCTCCGGCTGGCGACCGCCGATCCGCCGACGGGACCGTCCGCCTCCGGCCGCGAGTGGATATTGGCCCAAGCCGTTGAAGCGTTGGGACTGCTCGGCTCGACCGGCGACGGCAACCGCGTGTTCGAGGCCATCAGCGGCGTCGTGTCCGACAGCAGGCTTTCGGACCGAACTCGCTGCGTAGGCGCGGCGGCGTTGGGTCATTTGAATTACGCCGGCGCGGCCGGCATCGACCCGCTGAAGGGAGCGGCAAAACTCGCCCGCTTCATCGCCGATTGCTGCGCGGAGGAGGTCCGCTGGAGCAAGGAGGCCGCGCAGCCGGTTTCACGCCGCCGCATCAAGCAGCGGCTCGAAGCCGCCTTGACGGCGCTAGGCGGCGTGGGCGGCGGCCGCAAGGGAATCGTCTCGCTGGCCGGCAAGCCCGAACAACAGACGCTGTTGGCCGAGATGCAGAAGAGCATCAAGGACCTTGCCGATCTGCTTGACGACCGCCGGAGCGAAGAGCAGGACATGGCCCCGCCAATCGATGAGTTGCGCGGCAAACTCGAAGCCTGGCTGGGAAAGCTAAACGGCGAAGGGGGCGGGAATTAGACTCCTCCACGATTCTAAAAACCGTTCGGCGATCTCTTTGGGGCTTATTACAGACGACCCAACATTCAACACCGGCCGGCGCATCAGGTTTTGGACGGCGATAAAGCGGTCAAACTTGTCCGCACGTGGACCCGCTACGAACGTCCCGTCTTTAACGGCGTCGCATCTGTCCCCATATTGGGCCGCGTCGCCTGAGAACGTGTTTTGAAATTGAAAAATTAGTTGCCTCTCCCTTTGGGAGAAGATTAGGGCGAGGGCCGATCGGCTGAAAAACATCGGAAGTTGACGATGCAATCCAAGCCGCCCTCGCCCCCGGCCACTCTCCCAAAGGGAGAGGGGAGATTTTCAAAACACGTTCTGAGAAAATTGAGCGCGTCTGCGAAGAACCTTTTCATCGCCCGCGGAGGATGGCTTTCATGTACTTCTTGTACGCCTCGACGCCCGGTTGTCCGTAGGGATTTATACCGACCAAACGACCCTCGACCACCGTGGCCAACATGAGCATCTGGAACAGTTGGCCGAGCGATCCTTCGTCGAGCCGCGGGAGGCTGATTGTGGCCGTTCGCCGATAATCGTCGGCATACGCCCGATTAACCCCCGTATAGGCCGCGTGGAGGATGTCCGGCAGCGTTTTGCCCGAGATGGCGTTGAGCTTGTCCTGGTCGAACTCCGACCGTTCGACGGCCAGCCAGTCGCGGTGTGTCCGCTCGACGACGAGATTGGTAATCAGCTTGTCTCGGCGGCCTTCCTGGTGTTGTTGGCCGCGGGAATGCAGGTCGCGCGTGTTGAGCACCGTCAGCGGCGTCGGGCCCCAGCCGTTCTTGCCGAGGCTTTCGGCCAGCAGTTGATCGTACCAGAATCCGACCGCCTCCAGTCCGTCCGCCCAGACGGAAAGCACGCGGATCGTTTCGCCGCGTCGGGAATCCATCAGCCGGGAGATTCCGGCGTAGTCGAGGGCCGGGTTTTCCAGCGGCGGCGCCGTCAGGAAGCGGCGGTTGATGGCGGCCGCTCCTTCGAGTAGATGGCCGACGTCTAGGCCCATGACGGCCGCCGGCAGCAGTCCGACCGCGCTGAAGACGGAGAATCGACCGCCGACGCCGTCGGGGATTGGAAAAATATCGCGGCAACCGATCGCCTCGGCTAGTTCTCTTAGTCCGCCCGACTGTCCGGTTACGGCGATCGCGCGGTTGCGGAGCTTCTCGTCGTCGCCCCGACACGATTTTCGCAGCGAATCGAGGAAGAGCCGAAAGGCGACGGCCGTTTCCAGCGTCGCGCCGCTCTTGCTGATGACGATGACGCCCCAGTCGTCGGTCTGATCGACCAGATCGAGCAGCCCCTGGACCGAGTCGTTGTCCACGTTGTTGCCGGCGAAGTAGATTCTCGGCCGGCCGCCGCGGCGCTGGCGGGAGAGTTCGTTGTGGTACCGGTGGCAGCACGACTCGAACAGCGCCCGGGCGCCCATGTACGAGCCGCCGATGCCGAGGATCACCACCCTGTCCACCTCCTTCGCCAGCCGGTCGCCGGCGGCGACGATCCGCTCTTGGAGCTGCCGGTCCTCGTCCAGGAGCCGCTCGGGCAGGTCGAAGAAGGCGGCGTCCAACGGCTGCTTTTCCAAGGGAGGCTGCACGCCGCTCTCGTACATCGCCAGGTTGTCGAGCACTTCCTGGCGCGCGGCCGCCAGTCGCGGGGCAAGCCACTTCAGGTCGGCCTCGACCAGGCCCGTGTGGCGAGCATACCGCGGCACGTCGTTAGCGGCGATCAGACCAGAATAGTCGTAAGAGATCGGGTCGAGTGGTTTCATGGCCGGGGTGAGGGTTGAGGGTGAAAAGTTAAGTTTATCCGCCGCGTCCACGCGGCGCGTACGCTGGAACAAGCCGATCTTCCACCCCTTCCGCATTCCATATTGTTCTGATACCGTAAAAACATTCTACCTATCCAAGCCGGAAAATAAAGGAGCCTCGCCGTGGATATTCAAGCACTCGTGCGCAAACTAAAAATCCGTAACGAATCGAAAATCGTCATGCTCATCGCCGACGGTCTGGGGGGCCTACCCGTCGAACCGGGCGGACCGACCGAGTTGGAGGCCGCCAAGACACCGAACTTGGACGCCCTGGCAAAACGGGGCATCCAGGGAAGTATGAATATGGTTGCACCCGGCATCACCCCTGGCAGCGGACCGGGACATCTTTCCCTGTTCGGCTACGATCCGGTCAAGCACCTGATCGGCCGCGGGGCGCTGGAGGCGACCGGGGTCGGCTTCAAGCTGGGGCCGAAAGACGTTGCCTCCCGATGCAATTTCTGCACCCTCGACGCGAAAGGCAATATCGCCGACCGCCGCGCCGGACGCATTCCAACCGAAGAAAGCGCCCCGCTGGCCGTCAAGCTCCGCGCGGCCAAGGCGCCCGGCGTCGAGGTCTTCGTCGAGCCGGTCAAGGAACATCGCTTCGTGGTCATCTTTCGCGGCGATGGCCTCGGCGGAAACGTGGCCGACACCGACCCGCAACAGACCGGCGTGCCGCCGTTGGCCCCGGTTGCCAACGATCAGGCAAGCAAGCGAACGGCCGAGGTCGCCAAGCAGTTCATCGCCGAGGCCCGAAAACTGCTGGCCGATCAGCCGAAGGCCAACGGGCTGACGATGCGCGGCTTTTCGGCCGCCCCTTCGATCGACGGCTACGATGAAGTCTACGGATTGAAGGCGGCCGCAATCGCCGTTTATCCGATGTACAAGGGTTTGGCCCAGTTGGTCGGCATGGAGGTGATCGGTCAGCCGGCCACGTTGGACGAGGAGATCGACGTATTGGAGTCTGCTTGGGCGGACCACGATTTCTTCTTCGTCCACTTCAAGTACACCGACAGCCGCGGCGAGGACGGCAACTTCGCCGAGAAGGTCAAAGTGATCGAGCAGTTCGATTCGATCGTGCCGCGGATCGTGGCCTTGAAGCCGTCGGTGCTGGTCGTCACCGGCGACCACAGCACGCCGGCCCGGCTGGCCAGCCACAGTTGGCACCCGGTCCCGGTTCTATTGGTCGCCGACACGTGTCGTCCCGACGGCCTGACGGCCTTCAACGAGCGCGAGGCGTTGCGTGGCGGATTGGGCCATTTCCCCGGAGTGTATCTGATGCCTTTGGCCCTGGCCCACGCCGAGCGGCTGGCGAAATTCGGGGCGTGAGGCGAGGGGTGAGGGACGTGGGAGTCTCCCCTGTCCCGCCAGCGGCCCCGCTAAACGGTTCACCTGAGATTGAACGCTGTACGGTCCACTATCCATCGCGCCACGTCTCGACTTGCCGCAGCACCAGCAACATCGCCCGCAGCGGATCGGCGTCGACGGCCTCGAAATGACGAACGAACCCCGTGTTCCCCTCGATAGCCATCTTGCACGAGAAGCGATATAGCTCCTCTCCATTTCCCCAAGTTTCGAGCAGGTAATAGGTTGCCCCAAGCTCTCGAAGCCGGAGCTGAATATCATCCGCGCCGATCTTTTTGTTGGCGACGACCGGCGACGGCCCCGAACCGTTGATTTTGGCCGGCGCCGTCTTGCCTTTTGCGGCGTCGGCTGGGCCGGCCATCCGATAGCCGACATCTTGCTGCGGCGCCGGAGGACGAGAAGACGCCAGCGACGACGGCCACTCTAGGTCGCGGAACTTGTCGAGCATGCCAGACCACGACGAGCCGGAGAGGGCCGCCGCAGTGACGCCGACCGCGCAAGCCAACATCAAAACCGCTCTGAACGCCGTGTTGGTCGAGAGTCGCATTTTACACGCAGTGATTTCGACAAGGACATTTTGCGAAGCGGCATAATAACAGTCACCCGGCGGTGGAACAACGCCGATTCCATCCAGGCGCGATTTTGGGCGCCATAAGACCTCCTTCCATGTGGTGTGGTATATCCATACAATGGTGTGGTCTGGGCGGCGTCAGGCTCGCTTCGGAAAACCGCAACTCGTGTCGTCCGTTGAGTATAGGGCCTTCGACGTATACTACGCCTTGACACCCGATAGGCGGCCCGTTATGCTTACGGGATTGTAAAGACCACTAACTCGTGGTGTTGTAAGATTTTGTATCGACTCCGACTTTTTCGGTCGTCGAGCGGGGCGTGGAACGTATTTTTATAACCGGGAAATCGAATGGACCCCAACGAACTGCTACGCATCGTTGACGCGATCCACCGCGATAAAAATATAGACAAGGAGATCGTCTTCGAGGGGATCGAAGCGGCCCTGGTCTCGGCGGCCAAAAAGCATTATGGCGAAGAGGTGGAGGTGACGGTTGAAATCAACCGCCAGAGCGGCGCCATTCGCGGCAGCCACAACGGGGTCGAGATGGACACCGCCGAGATGGCCGAGCGGATCGGCGCCCAGACCGCCAAGCAGGTGATGATCCAAAAAATCCGCGAGGCGGAGCGGGACGCCCTGTTCGACGAATACGAGGAACTTAAGGGGCAGTTGGTCACCGGCGTGATTCAGCGATACGAGGGCGGGGCGGCCACCGTCAACCTATCCAACGTCGAGGCGATACTCCCCAAAGGGGAACAAATACCGGGCGAAACTCATCATGCGAACGAGCGCGTTCGGGCAACCGTCTACGAAGTCAAGAAGGCCGGCAGCCGCGTAAAAATCATCCTCAGCCGCACCAAGCCGCAGTTGGTCCAAAGACTCTTCGAGCAAGAGATTCCCGAAATCGCCGAGGGGGTCATAGAAATTCGTTCCATCGCCCGAGAGCCGGGCTATCGCACCAAGGTCGCCGTCAGCAGCACCGACCAGCGGGTCGATTCCGTCGGCGCCTGCGTCGGCGTCCGCGGCAACCGCATTAAAAATATAGTCGATGAGCTTGGCGGCGAGCGGATCGACATCGTCCGCTACAGCGACGACATGCAGGCGCTGATCCCCAACGCCTTGCAGCCGGCCGAGGTCGAGGAGGTGATCCTCTGCCAGATGCTCGGCAGGGCGATCGTCTTGGTCAAGGAGGACCAGCTTTCCCTGGCCATCGGCCGCCGCGGACAAAACGTCCGCCTGGCCAGCAAACTCTGCGTCTGGGACATCGAAATCATGACCCGCGAGGAGTTGGACGAGCAAATTGAACAGGCGGTGATTGGCTTCTCGTCCATCGAGGGAGTGGCCCCGGAATTGGCCGAGAAATTGGTCGGCGAGGGGTTCCTTTCCTACGACGATCTGGAGGTGATCGAGCCGGACGTTTTGATGGAAATGGGCGGATTGACCGCGGAGCAGGTGGACCATATCGTCGCCCAGGCCGGCGTCAAGGCCGCCGAGGCGGAAAAAGCAGCCGCCGCGCAACGCCGCCAACAAAAAGAACAAGACAAGCTGGAACGGGTTGAAACGACCGAGGATGACGCCGCCAGCGAGGAATCCGAGGAGACCGAGGAGACCGACCGGAGCGGTTCCGCCATGGACGAATCGGCCGAATACGTCGAAAACGAATCGACCGAAGCGGTCGGCGGGAACGAGGAACAAGACGAGGAAGAAGTAATGCGGTCCGTCGCCGATCCGTCCGACGGCGAGGAGTCGAACGAGACGTCCCCGGTGCGCCAAGCGGAGAGTTCCGATGACGCCACCCAATAACGGAGAACAGGTCCGATACACCGACAACAAAGCGTTTCACGCCACTTACCCCAGGAACCGGCCCCGTGCCTATTCGCATCTACGCCTTAGCGAAACAATTGAAGCTCGACAGCAAGGTGCTGGTCGACGTCTGCAACAAGGCCGGCGTCACGGGAAAGGGGTCTGCGCTGGCCAGTCTGACCGACGAGGAGGTCGAGAAGATCACCGCCTTCGTCAGCGGCGTCAAGTCGGGTAAAGCCGGCGGGCCCCAAAAAGCCTCCGCGGGGGCCAAGGCATCACGGCCTTCCATCTTTAGACGCGAAGACTACATTGCTCCCTCGGGCACGGCCGGCGGCAAAATCCCCGTTCTACCCTCCAAGCCGCAGGCGACCAAGAAGAAACCGGAGGACGCCTCGTCGGCGCCCGCTCCCTCCGACGAGAAGGAGAGGGAAAAGGAGAAAGACAAGGGCAAAGATAAAGGAGACAGGGGGCCGTCGATCAAGCTGGCGCCGATGCCGGCCGCGACCAAGCCGCCGCAGAAGTCAAAGAAGGGCCAGCCGGCCCCGCAGAAACCTGAAATCAAACTTCCTCTGGACGTCATCCGTGCCGGCAAGTTGGGGAGCAAACCTCTTTCCGAGCACCTCCGAAAACACGAGCAGAAGCGGATGGCGGACGAAGCCGCCGCAAAGGCATCGCCCCACAAGGGCGCCCCGCCAAAGCCTTTACCGACCGATGAAGAGAAAACGGCCGCGGGCCGCGAGCGGCCTCGTCGCGGCGGCCGACACCCGGCGCCGAAGGACGACGACTCGATCACCCTCGGCGGCCGTGAGCAGAGGCAGTTGAAGCGCAAGAAGGCGGCCTCCGCGCGGCGGCGAAAGTCGAGCGACGACGAAGAGACGACATCGCCGGTCATAAGAAAGCGGACCCGCATCCGGCGAACGGGCGCCAACACCGCGGCGCCGCGACGGGAAAGCGTTGTTGTTGTCTTGCCGTGCACGGTGCGCGGCTTTTCCGAGGCGATCGGAGTGCCCGCCCGCGTCATCCTCGGAAAACTATTGGAATTGGGCATGATGAGCAACATTGCCGCCACCCTCGACGCGGAAACCGCCGAACTTTTGGCGGCCGAGTTGGGCGCGAACGTCAAGTTCCAGCAGCCGGTGGACCTCGAACGGAAGATCATCGAAGCCTTGGAGCAAGAAGACGACCCGGAGACGCTTCTCCCCCGCCCCCCCATCGTCACTTTCCTCGGTCACGTGGACCACGGCAAGACGTCTCTGCTGGACCGGATCATCGGCACCGATGTGGTCTCGGGCGAAAAGGGGGGGATTACCCAGCACATTCGCGCCTACCGCGTGGAAAAAGACGGCCGGGCGGTGACCTTCGTCGATACGCCGGGGCACGAAGCATTCACCGAAATGCGAGCCCGGGGAGCAAACGTAACCGACATCGCCGTGTTGGTCGTGGCCGCCGACGACGGCGTCATGCCGCAAACCGAAGAGGCGATCAGCCACGCCCGCGCGGCCGACGTGCCCATTATCGTGGCGCTTAACAAAATCGACCTGCCCGGCGTCAACCCGCAGCGCGTCTTCGAGCAGTTGGCGGCCAACGAGTTGTTGCCCAGCGAGTGGGGCGGAGAAACCGAGGTCGTCCAAACCAGCGCGACGACCGGAGCGGGCATAGACAAATTGATGGAAACCTTGTTGACCGTGGCCGAATTGAACGAGTACAAGGCGGCATGGGACCGACCCGCTTGCGGCGCTTGTCTGGAGGCGGAATTGCACGAAGGACGCGGTGTGGTGGCCAAACTTCTGGTCCGCAAAGGCACTTTGCGAGTGGGCGACGTGTTGGTCTGCGGCTCGGCTGTCGGCCGGGTAAAGGCCATCACCGATACGCTCGACCCGAAAAAACAACACGACGAGGTCGGGCCTTCCACCCCGGTCAACGTGACCGGATTGGATTCCCCTCCCGACGCCGGCGACCGCTTCTATGTGCTCGACGACATTTCCCAGGCGCGGCAACTGGCCGAGAAACGGGCCGCCGGCGACAGACAACGAGAACTAAGCGGCGCCGTTCCCCACGTCACCCTGGAAAACCTCTTCGAACGGCTCGGCGAGGAAAATCAGGTGCAAACGCTGAACATCATCCTTCGCGCCGACGTCCGCGGTTCGATCGAGGCCATCCGCAAGGAACTCTCCAAACTCGAACATCCCGAGGTGCAAATCAAGATATTGCAGGCCACCGTGGGGGGAGTGAGCGAGGCCGACGTCCATCTGGCGCATGCCTCCGACGCGGTGATAATCGGTTTTTCGGTTGTTCCCGACGAAGGGGCCCGCGTCCTGGCCGACAAACTCGGCGTGCAAATCCGCCGATACGACATTATCTACCAAGTGACCGACGACTTGAAGGCGGCCTTGGAAGGAATGCTAAAGCCCGAGCGGCAAGAGCGCGACCTCGGCCGCGCGCTCGTGCAACAAATCTTCCACATCAGCCGCTTGGGGACCGTGGCCGGATGCCGGATCCTCTCCGGGACCGTCCAGCGCGACGGCAGGGCGCGGTTGATACGCGACAGCCGGGTGTTGGGTGACTACCCCCTCGATTCGCTCAAACGCGAAAAAGACGACGCCCGCGAAGTCCGAGAGGGTTTCGAGTGCGGCATCAAATTGGCCGGATTCAACGACGTCAAGGAAGGCGACATCCTGGAAGTGTACAAGATCGAGGAGATTGCCCGAAAGTTGTAAAGCAGTGGTCGGTGGCCGGTGTCCTGTGGCCAGTCGATCTTATTAATGTATTACGACCGCTGGCTACCGACCGTTACTATGTCCCGACGCCTGGAAAAAGCCGCCGCCGCAATCCGCGAAGTCGTGAGCATGTCGATCCTCGCCGAATTGAAAGACCCCCGCGTCCGCGACGTGACGGTGACATACGTCGAGGTCTCGCCCGACCTGCGCCACGCCAAGGTTCACGTGTCGGTAATGGGGGATGAGCCGCGTCAGACGTTGACGCTCCGCGGCTTGCAGAGCGCCGCCGGTTTTCTACAGGCGAAGATCGCCGAGCGGATCGACATCAGATATACTCCGAAGCTGAATTTCCTCCTCGACCAAGGAGTCAAACATTCGATAGCCGTGTCGCGTATCCTTAAAGAAGTCCTTCCCGAGGATGACCCCCCATGACTGCACCCAGCCGCACCGCCCAGTTCGCCAAGGTGTACAAGGTGTTGAAGAAGTCGTTCAAGGCGGCGCCTTCCCACGCGGGCCGCACCGTGTTGGAGCACCTCGTTTTCGCCTGCTGCCTGGAAGACGCCCGCCACGACGCGGCCGAGGAGGCGTTCGCCGCGCTGGTCCACACGTTTTTCGATTGGAACGAGGTGCGCGTGACGTCGATATCCGAGTTGGCGGAGGTCATGTCCTCGTTGCCCGATCCACGCGCGGCGGCGAACCGCGTCAAACGGGTGTTGCACGCCGTCTTCGAGGCCACCTTCAACTTCGACCTCGAGGCATACCGAAAAAAAAACATCGGTCCCACGGCGGCTTGGCTGCAAAAGCTCGATGGAACCACCGGTTTCACCGTGGCCTACGTCGTTCAATCGGCGCTGGGCGGACACAACATTCCCGTAGACCGCGGCACGCTGGATGCCCTCCTCGTCCTGGACTTGATATCCGAGAAAGACGCCGCCGCCGGTAACGTGCCGGGGTTGGAGCGTGCGGTGGCGAAATCAAAGGGAATTGAGTTTGCCTCACTGCTGCACGAGCTGGGCGCCGCGTATGCCGCCAATCCCTATTCGAAAAATGTCCGCGATATACTGCTAATGATCAACCCCGATTGCGGCGATCGGCTGCCCAAGCGGCGCGTTAAGCGAAAAACTCCCGAACCTCCGCCTCGACCCGAAAAGAAGCAAGATAAATCCGATAAATCCAAGGCCAAGACGCCGACAAAGGGCGACCGCACCGACGACGAGGGAAAAAAATCGGCGGCCGACAAGGATTCGCCGTCCAAAGAACCGAAAAAAATGAAGACCGACCAATCCGCCGACAAGCCCAAATCGAAAGCCCGGAAAAAATCGGCCCCTCGGACCGCCCTTCCGGGCAAGCAGTCGTCTTCCCGGGGCCTTTCGAAACGAAAGCCGCGATAACATCAAGACATCTGTCGCCCGTGCTCCGCATGGGACCCGCCGTCCCGATGCCCGGCGTCGGCGGGGGTGGAGGCAAATGCGCAACATGCGGATGGTGCGCCCCCACACAGAGCGTGGGAACGAGAAAAGTGATATGACTATAGGGACGCGAGGGAGCGGGATGCGCGGATCGTTATCTATTTTTCTTTGTCTCTTCCTGGCTGCGCCCGCGGCGGCCTCGCCTGCTCCGCCGCTCCTTGAAATCGAAGACGCCGCAACGCGGCCCGCGCCGGATCGGCCCGGGGCCGCGTCCGATCGCGACTGGTTCGAGAAACTTGTTCTCTTGGCCGAGGCGAAATCGCATCAAGATAAGGGGCGCTACGCCGAGGCGCTGCGCTGCTTTCAACGCGCCCTGCGGCGCGATCCGCAATCCGCCGAGCTTGCTTTGCCGATAGTTTCGATCGCCGCCCGCTTGAACCGCTACGCCGTCGCCGCGCGATACGCGCTGCTGGACGTGGAGTTGAACGGCGTCGAGCCGATGCTGCTCCGCCGCTTGGCGGTGTATTCGGCCGGGGAAGGTAATTACGCCTCGGCGGCGTCCCTCTACGAAAAGGCCGTCGCCGCTCGCCGCGGCGCAGCGCCGGCGGCCGACGACGTCGTTCTGCGAATGGAGTTAGGCCGGTTGTATCTATCGCTGGAGAAGCCCCGACAAGCTGCCGATTGTTTCGACGCAGTCTTCCGCGCCATGGAACGACCCGCGGAGTTCAATCTCGACGACGATTTCGTCGCGGCCCTGCAAAAGAACCCCGGACCGACTTGCCAGTTGATGGGCGACTGCTTTCTGGCCGCCGGTCGGATCGAGAAGGCCCGGGCGGCCTTTCGAAAAGCCGATCAATTCAACCCCGACAAGGCGGCGCGGCAGTACAACCTCGCCCGGCTGTCAGCCAAGACCGGCAAGCCGTCCGAGGCCCTGGAGGCGTTGGAAGCGTGCTTCGCCGAGGGCCTGGGCGGACGCGGCGAGGAACCGTATAAAATACTGGCGGAAGTGTTGGATAAGCTCGGGCGAAAAGACGAAGTGATCGACCGGCTGGAAAAACTTCACGCCGACGACCCGGACAACCAACCTCTGGAATATTTCCTTGCCGTGCAACTCCGCGAGGCGGGAGAAGCGGGCCGAGCCGAGACGATTTACCGGAAGCTGCTCGACGCCAAACCATCCTCGAAAGGATACCGCGAGCTGGGCGAAGTGTTTCGCCGGGCCGAACGCTTTGATGCGCTGCTGGCTCTGTTGGGCGAAAGCGTCGAGAAGCTCGGAGTAATGGAAACCCTCGCCGGCGCGATGCGGACGCTGGCCGCGAAGCCGGAGGCGGTCCGGGCCATCCTTCAAGCCGCCGATCGAGCGGCGATGAAATCGTCCGAAAAGATCGCACGCGGCACATCCTTGGCCGCCGCTTTGTTGGCCCTGGAGACGGAACGGTTTGAAAAGGCGAATCTGTTTTTCGACCTGGCCCTGAACGGCGATTCGCGACAAGACGCCGAAGTGTATTTGATCTGGGGCGTGGGACTCTTGTCGGCAAACCGCTCGGCCGAATCGGCGCGGGTGCTTCGCCGGGCGATCGACGCCGACGTGCCGGAGGAGGAAAAACCCGCCTTCCATTTCTATTTGGCCGGCGCGCTGGCGATCGAGGGACGCGAGAACGAGGCCTTGAACGCCGCGCGAATCGCCGCCGAAAAGAACGAGTACTCCGCCCGCTTCCGCGGCCGCCCGGCCTGGATCCTCTATTATTGCAATCGAAATAAAGAAGCCGCGGAAGCATACCGAAATCTGATCGACGAGTTCGACGCCGACCACTCGTTTGCCGAAACCCGGGAAGTGCTCCGCGAGGCGCGGATGGCGCTGTCTAATCTGGCGGTCCTCGCAGGCGACCAGCCGCAAGCAGAGGAGTGGCTCGAACAAGTGCTGGACGAGTTTCCCGACGATCCCGGCGCGCTGAACGACCTGGGATACCTCTGGGCGGATCAAGGCAAAAATCTTCGCCGGGCGGAACAAATGATCCGACGCGCGGTGGCCGCCGAGCCGCAAAACGCCGCCTATCGAGACAGTCTCGGATGGGTGCTGTTCCGCATGAAAAAATATCCCCAGGCCGTCGCTCAACTGGAACGGGCCGCCGCCGACAAAGAACCGGACGGGGTCGTTCTCGATCACCTCGGCGAAGCCTATCTAAAAATCGGACAACGCTCAAAAGCGGTTGAGACGTGGTCCAAGGCGGCCGAGGTGTTTCGCAAGCACAAGGAATTAAAAAAAGAAAAAGAGATTTCAAGTAAAATAATGCAATATGCAAATTGAAAAACGTAAAATGCAAAATGCAAATTATCATTGAACTTTTGCAAATTCGAAAACAAAAGTCCTCTCTCCCTCCGGGAGAGGATTAGGATGAGGGCTTGCGGCCTTAAAACGCCTTGACTTGCTTGCGCGATTTCCCCATGCCCTCACCCCCGACCCCTCTCCCAAAGGGAGAGGAGACAAATTTGCAAAAGTCCAGTTGTCATTTTGCTCTTTGCATTTTTCCCGTCGCATTTCGGAGACAATTATGGCTGGTCATTCACACTGGGCGGGCATCAAACATAAAAAAGCCCTGATCGACGCCAAGCGAGGCAAGCTCTGGAGCAAGCTGGCCAAGGCGATTATCGTCGCCGCCAAGTCGGGCGGTGGCGACCCCGACGCAAACCTCCGACTCCGATACGCCATCGACGACGCAAAGGCCGTCAGCATGCCCAAGGAAAACATCCAACGGGCGATCAAACGCGGCACCGGCGAACTGGATGGCGGAAACCTCGAAGAAGTCGTCTACGAGGGTTACGCCGCCGCCGGCGTGGCCGTCCTCTGCGAAGTGCTGACCGACAATCGAAACCGCACCGCCGGCGAGATACGCAAGGTCTTCGAACTATCCGATGGCAAGCTCGGCGGCAGCGGGTGCGTCGCCTGGATGTTCGACAGCAAGGGATTGATCGTCATCCCCTGCGACGCCGTGGACGAGGACAAACTGATGGAGTTGGCCCTGGAGGCCGGCGCCGAGGACGTCCGCCGCGCCGAAGGCAAGTTCGAGGTAATTTGCGATCCGGCCGTTTTCCGCGACTTGGCAAAGGTCATCGCCGACGCTGGCCTGGCGCCCGAGGTCAGCGAGATTACCCGCCTGCCGCAAAACACGATCGACATCGACGACCCGGAAACGGCCCAAAAAGTGCTCAAGTTGATGGAACGACTCGACGACCACGAAGACGTGCAGAACGTCTCGGCCAACTTCAACATCCCCGACGAAGTGCTTAAAGCGATTGGGGAAGAGTAGTGCGTTGGCGCCCTTTGATCTGAACTTTTGCAAATTTGAAAACGAAAGCCTCCTCCCCATCCGGGAGGTAATCGTTCACAGGGGACTGTCCCGATTTTCGCGGTTCACCGCGAAAATGGGACTGTCCCCCTCGGCGGTGAAGGGGACAGG
>JAFGLH010000189.1 GCA_016928165.1 Pirellulales bacterium
CCTGTCCCCTTCACCGCCGAGGGGGACAGTCCCATTTTCGCGGTGAACCGCGAAAATCGGGACAGTCCCCTGTGAACGATTACCTCCAGAGATCAATATGAAGGTCCGATGCAAGATCTAATAAAATACGGTTTATTTTTTGATACCGTCGAGCTACAGATAAACCTTTATCAAACTTAGGCAATACCCCCACTGCTGTCATTCCATCCTCAGATGTTCCATTATAAACACCATATTTATCGGGATGCGCAACAAGCAATATTGCAGTGATAAGGGCTTTCCCAAAATATTTCATGAATGATGGCCCTGCTTTGGGAACAAGCCGTTCAAGTCGATTTATGATTGGCTGTGATTCATCCAAGAGAATCCGAAGTGCGTCCCTAACTCGTGACATATCCTTGCACAGCGCATTTCCACAGCGATGGAGTCCAGTCCAGTGATGATTGTTCTCGAAACGTAAAAATCCTCGAAAATCCGCCTCGGATATCTCAGATATTCGATCGAACGAAAACATAGGTTGATAGTGGGCTAGCACCGAATCCCGTGATTCGATAATTTTTTTTATGTTTGGATGTTGGTCGACATTTTCCAGAAGTGTGCGGAGACTGGAAGCTGCGACTTGCATGTCATGCGTCGAGAACATAGTTCATTCTCCTCGTGCTTGATAGAAAACCATTCTCTACTGCCAACCGCCCTCACCCCCGACCCCTCTCCCGCTTGCGGGAGAGGGGAGATTCGATTTGCCAACCGCCCTCGCTGCCAACCTGCTCACGCACGGCGGGAGAAGGGAGGCTTTTAATCAACCATCATACGACACGCCGGCCTCGCGGCATATTCCACGCGCCACCGCTTCCAAATCCTCATTTACGTCCCAGTTCGTTACGCGAAATACTTGATAACCCTCCTTTCGCAACCATTCGTCACGCTTTTTATCGTCCGCCGTCTTTTCATCGTGGCTCATGCCGTCGAGTTCCACGATCAGCTTCAAGTCTCGACAGCAGAAATCGACGATGTACTGTCCGATCGACTCCTGGCGGCGAAACTTCAAACCACATAACCGGCGACCGCGAAGGACCGACCATAATATCTGCTCCGGCGGCGTTGATTTTCGACGCAACGTGCGGACGCGGTCGAGGACCATAGGATGGAGAGGTTGCGGTTTGTTGGGCATGGAAAACCTCTCGAAGTTCAAGCCACCCTCACCCCCGGCCCCTCTCCCGCTTGCGGGAGAGGGGAGATTCGCTTGCCAGCCACCTTCACCCCCGGCCTTTGTGTGCGAGGGAGATTCTATTGCCACCCGCCCTCACCCCCGGCCCCTCTCCCGCTTGCGGGAGAGGGGAGCTTTACTTTGCCAACCGCCCTCAGCCGAAAAGCGGGAGAGGGGAGATTACGAGCGCTACCGCTTTCGATGGTCCCCGATTTCGGGCATGTTTTTATGCGTTGCGGGACCGAAATAACGCAGCCCAACCAGCGGTTCGCCGCCGGTGTTCTCGATCTCGATGCCGGCCGCGGCCGCGTCGTGAGAGATGAACACCTCGTCCCACGGCTCCTCGCCGAAATGGATCATCACCGGAGTCTGAATCGCCAGTTTGCCCATCCGCCCGCAGCCTTGGACCGTGATCCATCCGCTCGCGCCGGGATCGCGCAAGACGCACTTCGCGCCGGGCATGATCGTCAACTCCTTGGCCGAGACCAACTGTTCGCCGTCGAAACGGCCGTAGTCGATCCAGCGGTCGGTGTAGCCGGGGCCGGATTTCTCCGCGTCGACGATCGGCTCGACGTAGTTGCTCTTTGCGAAATACGGATCGACGTTCTTCTCCCAGTCGAGTTGCTCGACGATGAAGTCGAGGTCTTGATGTTTGTCCTTCGGCACGTCCTTGACCAGCAACTCCCAGGGCACCTCTCGCCCCTCGACCAGCGACTGGTACATGCCGAACACGTCGGAACCCCATTGCGGCTCGTAGGTGCACATCGAACCGGGCGCGTGCAGCACGCCGGCGGGGACCATCCAGCCGGCGCCCGGCTTCAGGCGATAGGCCTTCGACAGATCGAGGATTCCGTTGTCGCCTTTGTTCCAATTTTCGAGACAGCGGCGGACGTCTTCCTTCGTCGTGCCCGGCTCCAGGCCCATGAACGTGTAGTCGAAATGGTTCTTTGCGGCGTTCAGTTGCGGCGGGAAGTAGTAGCACTCGGGCTTGCCCTGCTGGCCGGTCAGGGCGGCGTGTTCCGACCGCTGGTGCATGTGATGGGGGATCGGCCCCATGTTGTCGAAGAATTTCGAGTAGACCGGCCAGCGTTTATATTTTTCCCAGATCGCCGGCCCGACGATTTTCGGCCCCGCTTCTTCTACGGCGTCTTTCAACAGAAATCGCTGGCCTTCAAAGACGCAATAGCTGAGTCCTTCGTCGTCGGCGCGGTTGTCGTTGGCCGCCTCGGTCGTGCTGGCGAACCAACGTTCGTCGATCCCTCCGCGGTGAGTTCCCAGCGCGTACCAGTCGGTCGGGGCCAGCTTGATCCGCTTGCCGGGATGGAGGAAATTGCGCGGCACCCAGTTTGGCGTCAGCCGCAGCAGCCCCTCGCCCGCGTCCATGGCCCTGTCCAGAATTGCTCCAACATTGTCCCGAGTAATGATTTTCGATGCACACATGGCGATAAGGCTCCTTTCGTTTGTTGCAACGCTACCCGCATACATAAAATGTTGTAATCCCTAAGGAGATTGTTGACAAGCGGCGCTTGCCCGGCTATGTTAAGCGCGGCGGAGGGTTTTTTTCGGCGGATCGCGCCGGCATGCAATCGCCGCCCGTCGCCTCGCGCCCCGCCTTTGCTTCCTCTTGATTGCTCACTTTCTCGCCTACCGGAGAAATGTCAATGAATTCAATTTGCTTCGGCCGCCTTTTTATGAGAAAAGCATTCACTCGCGCGCTTGGCGCGGCGGTCGGTTTTGGGGCGGCGGCCAGCTTGTTGGTTGTTTTCTCAGGCGAGTATTCGCGGGCGGCGGCCGCCGAATATCACGTTTCCGTCGCGGGCGACGACGGCGCTCGGGGAACCGCGTCCGAGCCGTTTCGCACGATTGGACGCGCCGCCGATCTGGCCCAACCGGGCGACATGGTCACAGTCCACGAAGGCGTCTACCGCGAGCGCGTCAATCCGCCGCGCGGCGGAGAGTCGGACGCAAAGCGAATCACCTATCGAGCCGCCCCAGGCGAGAAGGTCGAGATAAAGGGTTCGGAAGTCGTGAAGAACTGGGTCAAGGTTCAGGACGGCGTTTGGAAAACAACCGTTTCCAACGAGATGTTCGGCGACTTCAATCCATACGCCGACAAGATCCACGGCGATTGGTTCAATCCTCAGGGGCGCAACCATCACACCGGCGCCGTCTACATAAACGGCCGGTGGCTAAGCGAGGCGAAGGCACTGGACGACGTGTTGAAGGACCGGGGGAAATACCCGCTCTGGTTTGGGCAAGTTGACGACAAAAACACCGCGCTTTGGGCGCAATTCAAGGGCCGCGACCTCAACGCGCAACTCGTCGAGATCAACGTCCGGCGGACCGTGTTCTATCCCGACAAGCCGGGCAGGAACTACATCACCGTGCGCGGTTTTGTCATGCGGCACGCCGCCACGCCCTGGGCGCCGCCGACCGCCGAGCAGATCGGACTGATCGGCACCCACTGGAGCAAGGGCTGGATCATCGAGAACAACGTCGTCAGCCATTCGCGCTGCTCCGGCGTCACGCTGGGAAAGTACGGCGACCATTGGGACAACAAGTCCGAGTCCGCCGAGGGCTACACGGAGACGGTCCGCCGCGCCTTGAAGAACGGTTGGAACCGCGAGACGGTCGGCGGCCACGTCGTCCGCGGCAACGTCATCTCCGACTGCGAGCAGACGGGCATTTGCGGCAGCTTGGGGGCTGTGTTCAGCCAAATCGCCGGCAACCACATCCACCACATCCATGTCCGCCGAGACTTCGGCGGCGCGGAAATGGCCGGCATCAAAATTCACGCCCCCATCGACGTGCTCATCCAAAACAACCGCATCCACCACTGCTATCGCGGCGCGTGGTTCGATTGGATGGCCCAGGGGACGAGGGTGTCCGGCAACCTCTGCTACCACAACGTTTCCGACGATCTCTTCTTCGAGGTGGACCACGGTCCGTTCGTGGCCGACAATAATCTGCTGCTTTCCGGCACGAGCTTGAGAGACTGGTCCGAGGGCGGAGCATACGCGCATAATTTGACGACCGGGATGATCAAGTCCCATATATCGCAACGTTTAACCCCCTTTCATCGCGCCCACTCCACGGCATTGGCCGGTCTGGCCGACTTCAAGGGAGGCGACAACCGGTTTTTTAACAATATCATGGTGGGCGACGGAACGGCCCCCGCCGCGGCAAATCCGGTCGCCCCCCAAAAACCCCGCCTCGTGAAAGGGTTCGGGCTGTGGGTCTACGATCGCAGCGAACCGCCGTTTCTTACCGGCGGCAACGTCTACTTTCTCGGCGCCCGGCCTTACGCCGAGGAAGAATGCCCGCTCGCGGTAAAGAATTTCGATCCGAAAATCAGGCTTGTCGATGAAGGCGCCCGAGTGCTCTTGCAGCTTACTTTCGGCGGGTCGTGGCACGGCGCCAAAACGTCTCTCGTCGAGACGTCGATGTTGGGCCGGGCGCGCGTGACCGGTTTGCCTTACGAAAACCCCGACGGCTCGCCGCTGCGGATCGACCGCGATTACTTCGGCAAACCGCGAAACCTCGAACGCCCCGCGCCCGGCCCCTTCGAGTCCCCGGACGACGGTCCGTTGACATTGACCGTTTGGGATTCGCAACAAGGCCGCGAGTAAGGCCGGCTCTGGAAAAAACGACGATGAAAAAAACCTGGACCCTTACCGACGTTGCCGCGGACGAATACATCGATCAAATTTCCCTCGGGCCGGAGGACGTCAGCATCACGGACGCGAAATTCAGCGTCTCGAAGCGGACGCTCCGCGGCGGACTGCGCGAGGGCGTCGATTTCATCGAGGTGGACAACGGCCGGCTCTGGTTCGCCGTCGTGCCGACGCGCGGCATGGGCGTATGGGGGGCAATCTGCGACGAATTGCACCTCGGCTGGGCCGCGCCGGTCGACGGGCCGGTCAACCCGGCTTTCGTACCGATCTGGGAGTCGAGCGGGATCGGCTGGCTGAGCGGTTTCGACGAACTGCTGGTGCGTTGCGGCTTGGAAAGCAACGGCGCGCCGGAGTTCCGCCCCGACGGCGCGCTGCTCTGGCCGCTGCACGGCAAGATCGCCAACACCCCGGCACATCGCGTGGAAGTTTCGATCGACGCCG
>JAFGLH010000002.1 GCA_016928165.1 Pirellulales bacterium
ATGGCTGCTGATCGCACTGGGCGTGCTTTCGTTGATCGGCGGCCTCTTTCCCTGGGCGGGATTGACGTTGATCGTCCTCGGCTGCTGGCTGAAGTTGCGACGGTTTTCCGTATGTCAGGTACGGAGTGCCTGACCTACAAATTATCCAGAGCCTCCTCGGCGGCGGCGACCACCGCGTCGATCTCTGAATCGCCGTGGGCGGTCGAGATGAACAACGCCTCGTACTGGCTGCACGGCGGATAGACGCCGCGTTCGATCATGGTCCAGAAATATCGGGCGTAACGTTTTTTGTCGCAGCGCGAGGCCGCGTCCCAATCGACAACCGGCCGGTCGCTGAAAAACGGCGTCAACATCGACCCGCAACGGCCGACGCGCATCGCAACGCCCGCCCGTTCAGCCGCGGCCTCCAGGCCGCGCTGCAATCGCGCCGATAACTCTTCCAACATCGGATACGGGTCGTCGTCGCGGAGCGTTTTCAGCGTGGCGATGCCGGCGGCCGTCGCCAGCGGATTGCCGCTCAGCGTGCCGGCCTGAAAAACTTTTCCGGCCGGAAGGACGTGGTCCATCACCTCGGCCCGGCCGCCGTAGGCCCCGACCGGCAGGCCGCCGCCGATGATTTTGCCCAACGTGGTCAAGTCCGGCTTGATTTGCGACAGCGATTGCGCCCCGTCGTAGGCCACGCGGAACCCGCTCATCACCTCGTCGAAGATCAACAGCGAACCGCATCGGACGGTTTCGTTCCGCAGGACGGCGAGAAACTCGTTCGAGCCGACCACGCAGCCCATGTTGCCGGCGACCGGCTCGACGATCGCCGCGGCGATCAGCGGCCCGTGGAGGGCAAACGCCTCGATGACCGACTGCGGATCGTTGTAGCGGAGCACCAGCGTGTCGGCGGCGGCGGCGGCCGTCACGCCCGGCGAGTCGGGCGCGCCGAGCGAGGCGGCCGCGCTGCCCGCGGCGACCAGCAAGCTATCGACGTGCCCGTGATAGTTGCCGGCGAATTTTACGATCATCGGCCGGCCGGTAAAACCTCGGGCCAGGCGGATCGCGCTGGCCGCCGCCTCGGTGCCGGAGTTTACCAGCCGGACCTTCTCGATCGAGGGGACGGCCCCGACGATCAATTCGGCCAGTTCGTTTTCCGCCTCGGTCGGGGCGCCAAAACTCGTGCCACGCCGCAACGCTCGTTCGATTGCCTCGACAACCGCCGGATGGCGATGCCCGAGGATCATCGGCCCCCAAGAGCCGATCAGGTCGATATAACGATTCCCGTCGATGTCGAACAGATAGGCCCCCTCGGCGCGGTCGAAGAAGATCGGTTCGCCGCCGACCGCGCCGAACGCCCTGGCGGGGCTGTTCACGCCGCCGGGCATGAGTCGCCGGGCGCGGTCAAACGCCGCTCGGCTCTTGTCGTGCAACATGGTTTTGGTGTTGGTCATCCAAACTCAAAAATTCGTAACCGTTCACGGGCCGGGGACTGGCTCATTTTTCGCCCTTTCAAGGGCGAAAAATGTGCCTGTCCCCTTCTCCGCCGAGGGGGACAGTCCCATTTTCGCGGTGAACCGCGAAAATCGGGACTGTCCCCCGTGAATGTGGTGTTGGTCATCAAAACTTAAAATTTCCAAATTAACCGCCATCTGACGGCTCTTCAGGGGGGGGCGTGGAAGCTCGATTTCCCATTTTGCTTGTGACGGTATTTCCGGCGAGTCCCATCCTAATCTTCGGCCGCTGAATTTCAAGGTTGAGAATTGGCCGGGCGCGGTACGCAAGTACGTGGATCATTCGACCCGTATGTTCGATCGATAATAGCCCAGCGATTTATCGCTGCGGCTTAATCGAAAAAACGCTGGGTTCCGGGGGTTTCCGGATTCTGATTCCATGAAGGAGCGGTCTTCCTCGCTCCTCAGGGGCTTTTGGACTCTCATAACACATGGATCAGTTTTCGGGGAGCAGGCCACGCCCGACATTGAACGTATGACGGACCGCTGCTTATTTTTGCTAAGTCTTTGCCATTGCGGCCGTTACGTCCACGGGCGGCGTTTTTGGCCCCTTCGGGTTCCGTCATTTTTCGTGACATTTTTGCTTACTGTGTAGAGTAGAGGATGAGGGAGCGAAGATGACGCCGAAACAGGTTGAAGAACTGGCTGCCCATTGGACCCGCGCCCAGCGGACCGTCGGCGCGTTTGTCCGCACGCTGATCACCGACTTCCATCAGTCCGAGGAGGTTTTGCAGCGCGTTGCGATCGCGCTGGTGCGGAAGTACGACCAGTACGATCCCCAACGGCCGTTCGTCGCTTGGGCAATCGGCTGCGCGAAGCTCGAGGCGCTGATGTTTCTCCGCGAGCGCGGGTCCGAACGGATGATGTTCGACAACGCGCTGGTCGAGCGGATCGCCGAGAGTTATCAGCGGAGCGAGCAAGAGGCGTCGCCGCTGTCGAAGTTTCTCGACGAGTGCGTCGAGGAGCTGGACGGCCGATCGCGCCGGGCGATCCAACTCCGCTACGCCGGCAATCTGCGAACCGTCAAAATCGCCCAAGCCATGCAAATCACCGACGGTGCGGCGCGGATGCTGCTGAGCCGGGCGAGGACCATGTTGCGAAAGTGCGTCGAGCTGCGAGCTGCGCGGTGGAAAGAAACGCAATGAACGCCGATCCAATCACACTTATGCACGCCTACCTCGACGGCGAATTGACCGCCGCCGATCGAGGCGCGCTGTGCGATTGGCTCGGACTGGACGCGGCGAACGTCGATCGCTTCGTCGCCGAGTGCCGGATCCACAGCGAGTTGTGCGACACGTTCTGGCGCGAAGGTGGCGGGCCGGCGCATTTGGAGGATTCCGATCCCGCGCTCGAGGTCATGCAATTCCCGCTCTCCACCCTCCGCTCGCCTCCCGCCGCTAATTTCGTCGGCGGCCCGGCATTCTCGTACATGGTCGCTACGGTGGTTTTGTGTTTGATGCTGCTCGGTGCCTGGGCATATAAAATCAACTACGACCGCAACATCTTCACCGCCGATAGCCGCAGTTCAACGATCGCCGGTCCGTCGGATCAATCGGAATTAGTCTTCGTCGGCCGCGTCACCGGCATGAAGGATTGCCGCTGGGCCGTTCCCGACACACGCACTTGCATCGGCGCCTCGGCCACGCTGGGACGCGAATACTCTCTAGCCTCCGGCATGATGGAAATTACCTATCAATCCGGGGCGCGGGTGATTCTCGAAGGCCCCTGCTCGTACAAAGTTGAATCCTCCGCCGGCGGCTTTCTCGCGATGGGAAAACTGACGGCTAATATCAGAGGTCAGAGGTCAGAGGCCGGAGGTCAGAGGCCGAAAGTTGGAAATCAGAAATCCCCTAATCCCCAATCCCTAATCCCTAATCCCTTCGTCGTCCGCACTCCTACCGCTGTCGTCACCGACCTGGGCACCGAGTTCGGCGTGGAAGTGGCCGAAAACGGCGACACCATTTCACATGTGTTCGAGGGGAAGATTGTGGTTAAGGCGGGGATTCGGGATTCGGATAAACGCCCCGCGACCGCGGCCACGAGGGATTACGAGCGGCAACTGGCCGCCGGCGAATCGGTCCGAGTAAGTAGGGTGCGCGCCGGCACGCACCACAACTTAACCACGAAGGAACTAGTGCGTTTCACACACCCTACCACACCGCCCAAGTTCGTCCGCCGGATACACGAACCAATCAGGTCGATCGACCTCTTGGACGTCGTCGTCGCCGGCGGCGATAGACGACGGGGCAGCGGCATCGACGCGGCCTCCGGTAGACTGCTCAGATTCATCGCCGACGCGCGCACCAAGGGCGACGGCCAATTCCGGCCCGTCTTGTGGAGCCGCATCATCGACGGCGTGTTCATACCCGATGGACGAAACGGCGCCGTGCAGGTCGATTCGTCCGGCGGCGCTTTCGACGGCTTCCCGGAAACCTTGGGAAGGACTTGGGGGCCGCTCTGGGCGCGAGGGGCCGGCGACGCGCCGGTCGGACCGGACGACGATCCGAAGAATTGGATACATCTGATGGACCGCGTCGAGCAATTTACGCCCGAGCGGCGCGGGCTGCTCTGTCTGCACGCCAACGCGGGCATTACGTTCGACCTCGAGGCCGTCCGCCGCGTTATGCGTTGGTCGGGGCCGATGCGATTCCAAGCCGCGGCCGGCATGGTCGGCACCAGCCGCGCGGAACTGGATTTCGACGGGCAGACCGATATTTGGGTCGTAGTCGACGGCCGCGCGGCAATGAAACGAGACGGTTTGCGGCGGCAAGACGGCGCCGTGAGCGTTGATATCGAGCTTGCGCCCGCCGATCGTTTCCTCACCCTCGCGGCGACCGACGGCGGCGACGGAATCACCGCCGACTGGGTCGTCTTCGGCGATCCGGTGCTGAGATCGACAACGACGCAAAAGGAGGACCGGCCTATGACGCAATGATCCGGGGCAGTGAAAGAGAAATTGTCAATCCATTCAAAGAGAGAGGCTTTTCGAGCGGGCGGTCCGCCCGAATCCATAACGAGCGTTTTGTTTTCAACCAGTTTTAGGAGAGAACCGTCATGTTACGTAATCTTGCGACTTATCTGGTAGTTTTCGCCGTCGTATTCATGAGCGCGGCGATTGCTTCCGCCGAGTTTGTTGCCGTTACCGATTTGGGCGTGCCGGCCGGATTCACCATCAGCGGGGCACACGGCTTCAACGGCAACGGAGACGTGATCGTCCAAAGCGGCACGACCGTCAACTCATTTCTCTGGAGCGGCGGCACGTACACCAACCTCGGAAACCTAGGGTACAACATGGCTTATCCCAGGGGAATCGACGACAACGGAATGGTGACGGGCACGGCTTACCTTACTTCATCGCAATATCACGCCTTTCGGTGGACCGCCGACGGCGGCATGGTCGACATGGGGACGCTTAAAACCGACAACGCCGGCAATAGTCGGGCCTTCGGCATCGCCGAAGTCGGCGGCGTGCTGACCATCGTCGGCGACACTGCGAACTCGACCTCTTACCAACACGCTTTCATGTGGACCGCCGCCGGCGGCATGGTCGATATCGGCACGCTCGGGCGGGACAGCTACGCCTACGCCATTAACGACAGCGGCTCGGTCGCGGGATTGTCCAAAGACGGCAGCGGTGTGCAATACGGCTTTTTCTACGACGGCGCAATGACGAAGATCGATCCGATCAGCAGTTACACCAGCAGCATCGCCTATGGCATGAACAATAACGACGTCGTTGTGGGCAATTCGTCAAAGACCGGATACACGCATGCCATTAAGTGGGATGAAACCGGCGGCACGGTCGATCTCGGCATCTTGACCGGCGGCCAAGAGTACAGCGCCGCCGAATCCATTAACGACCTCGGCCAAGTCGCGGGCCTGGCAAAGGACTCCGCTGGCGCATATCGCGCCGTCATGTGGAACGCCGACGGCACGATCGTCGATCTAAACTCGTTGATAGATCCCGCGTCCGGTTGGGTGCTCCAATGGGCCAAGAAGATCGACGACTCCGGCATGATCACCGGCTGGGGATTGAAAGACGGCGTGCAGCACGCCTTCTTGATGACGATCCCCGAGCCGTCCACGTTCGCTTTGCTGATCGCCGGGCTGATCGGTCTGCTGGCTTATGCTTGGAGGAAGAGAAAGTAAAAAAATTGCTCCCCTCTCCCGCTTGCGGGAGAGGGGCCGGGGGTGAGGGCGGTAAAAAATTGCTCCCCTCTCCCGCTTGCGGGAGAGGGGCCGGGGGTGAGGGCAGATTGAATGCCGCCGTCGCAACAAATAATTCGTATATAATGAATTCAAGTTATGAAGACATTTCTTCCAAACACCAACGCCGCGCGGACGCGGCGGCTAAACGGACGGGTGGCGCGGGCGTCTCGCCCGCGTAACTCACAACACTGGCGGGACGCCAGTGCCAC
>JAFGLH010000003.1 GCA_016928165.1 Pirellulales bacterium
CCTCCGCCTGAGACAATACCATTGTAACCATGAAAACCACCTAAATCACCCCTTGACCGCCCAAAGCGTTTCAGGGATAGGGTGCGTGCTTGCACGCGCCACGGGCGTTTTCCCCCACAACCCGGTGCGTGCACGCACCCTACAGTGAGCTGCCTTTCCGCAACAGATATGATTTATCGGCGCATATTACCCGCCGACGGCGTTGTTTGACAAGTGGCCGCCGTCTGCCGTCCTACTTCCCAGGGCATCGACGAACCGCCATAATCGTGCAGATCCACCGTATGTAATATTCCATAAATTTGAAAACGGATTCCCCTCATGAACTCCCGTGAACGATTCCTGGCGGTGCTCAACGGCGAAATGCCGGACCGCGTGCCCGTGACGCTGTTCATTCAAGACCAGGGCCATTTTCTCAACCAACTCTGCCCGGAAGTCGATCCTTGGGATTTTGAGACTTTGCAGTTGAAGGTCATCGAAATCCAAAAGCAGTTCGGCGTAGACGTGTTTGTGCGGATGCTTTTCGGACTGAACGATCCGCTTTCGATCCACATGGGCGGGCTGAACGTCTCGCAACAGAGCGACCGCTGGGAGGTGACGACCGAGGAGTCGCAGCGCGGCGAGACCACGGTTTGGACGTCGATTATCCGCACGCCAGACGGGGTGCTGACGCAGGAGTTTTCGCGGAACCGGCAGCGGCCGGGCACGTTCGTATACGCCTGCACGAAGAAGCCGATCAAGACGCCGGCCGACTTGGAAATCGCCGTCAAGCACGAGCCGCCCATGCCCGAGTCGTTCAGGGAAAATGCCCGCCGCCGCGTCGCGCGGATCAAGCAGGCGCTGGGCGACAGCGGGATCGTCGGCTCCTGGGCGCCGCACGGGCCGTTCAACAACGCCTCGCTGCTGATCGACCACGACGAGTTGTACAGCCTCTTTCTGACGGATTACGAATTCTACGAGCGGTTGATGCGGTTCGCCATGGAGCGGATTTTGGACTACACCCGGGCGATGGACGAGGCCGGCGTGGACGTGCATTGCGTTGGCGGCAACGTCCCCGGCGGCTTCCTCGGCAAAAAGACCTACGACCGCTACATCCTCCCGTTCGAGCGGGAATACATCTCTTTCGTGCAACAATACGGCACGCCGGCGATGTATCACAACTGCGGACAAATAATGAATCTGGTCGAGTCATACGTGGACCTCGGCGCGCGGGTGGTCGAGCCTTTCTCGCCGCCCCCGCTGGGCGACGCCGATCTGGCCCGGGCGAAGGAAATCGTCGCCGGCCGATACATCATGCTCAGCGGCATCGATCAGGTGAACGTGTTGCAAAAGGGGACCGTCGACCAGGTGCGTCGGGCGACCGAGCAGGCCATCCTCGTTGGCAAGCCGGGCGGCGGATTCATTCTCCAGCCGGTCGATTTTCTCGAATACGGCACGCCCGTCGAAAACGTCGCGGCCTACGTGGCCGCCGCCCTGGAACACGCCGTTTATTGACTCGGACCCTCCAAACGTATAAAATTCCGCCGTGATCATCCACTTTTCCGCAATTACCCATCACCCATTATTCGCAGCCAAAGAAAATGAACTCCCGTCAGCGCATCGAGGCCGCCATCCGACACGAACAACCCGACCGCGTACCCTTGGACCTCGGGGCCACGGCGGTTACGGGCATGCACGTCAGCAGCGTTTATCGGCTGCGTCAGGCGCTGAAGCTCGATCCGCCCGGCACGCCGGTCAAGGTGACCGAGGTTTATCAGATGCTTGGGGAGATCGCCCCCGACCTGCTCGACGCCCTGGGCGTGGACGTTGTGGGACTCGGCGGCGAGGAATCGTTTTTCGGCTTCAAGTTCGAGAATTGGAAGCCGTGGACCACCTTCGACGGCACGCCGGTCCTGGTCCCCGGCGGCTTCAACACCGAACCGGAACCGAACGGCGACATTCTCATGTATCCCGAGGACGATCGCACGGTGGCGCCCAGCGGGCGGATGCCCAAGGGCGGGTTCTATTTCGACTCGATCATCCGCCAAGAGCCGATCGACGACGATAAACTCAACGTCGAGGACAACCTGGAGGAATACGGTCCGATCTCCGACGAGCAGTTGCAGTATTTCGCCTCCGAGGCCGATCGGATGCGCCGGGAGAGCGATCGGGCGATCGTGGCCAACTTCGGCGGCACCGCCTTCGGCGACATCGCCCTGGTGCCCGCGCCTTGGATGAAAAATCCCAAGGGGATCCGCGACGTCGCCGAGTGGTACATGAGCACCGTCAGCCGCTTCGACTACGTGTACGAGTTGTATACCCGACAGTGCGACGTCGCCCTGAAAAACCTGGCGAAGATTTACGACGCCGTCGGCGATCGGGTAACGGCGACGTTTCTGACCGGGACCGATTTCGGCATGCAGTCCGGTCCGTTCATCAGCCCGGCCAGCTACCGAAAGCTTTATCAGCCGTTCCACCGCCGGGTGAACGACTGGATCCACGCACACACGCCTTGGAAGACGTTCATCCACACCTGCGGTTCGGTTATCGCCTTGTTGCCCGATATGATCGAGGCCGGCTTCGACATTCTCAACCCGGTGCAATGTTCGGCGGCGGGCATGGACCCGCGGACGTTGAAAGAGCGGTTTGGCAAGCAGATCACTTTTTGGGGTGGCGGCGTGGACACGCAGAAGACCCTGCCGTTCGGCACGCCGGATGAGATTCGCAAAGAGGTCCGCGAGCGGATCGAAATTTTCGGTTCCGGCGGCGGCTTCGTCTTCAACCCGGTCCACAACGTGCAGGCCGGCCCGCCGGTAGAAAACCTCGTGGCCCTGTACGAGGCCGTGCGCGATTTCCGCTGAGATAATCGCATCATGTTTAGCGGCCGTTGGCACGACGGCCTCCGAGCGTTGGAGCGGCAGTTTTAGCTGAGCGTTGGAGTGGCAGTATAACTGCCACCCCAACTACTATCCACTACCCACTAATCATTCATGCCAAGCACGGGTTTGCCGGGTCTGGACCACGTTTTTCGCGGGCTGCGGCCCGGCGACAACGTCGTTTTGCAGTTGGACTCGCTGAGCGATTTCTCGCCCTTCGCGCTCCCATATTGCCGGGCGGCGACGGCGGCCGGCGGCCGACTTGTTTACTTCCGCTTCGCCCAGCACGATCCGTTGCTGCCCGAATCGCTGGGGGCGACCGTCCTTCCCCTCGACACCGCCGACGGATTCGAGCGGATCATCTCGGCGGTCCACAAGAAAATCGACGCGGCCGGCCGGCAGGCCGCTTTCGTCTTCGATTGCCTCTCCGGTCTGGCCGAGGACTGGTGCAGCGATCGGATGCTGGGCAACTTTTTCCGGCTCGTCTGCCCGTTGATTTCCCGGCAGCAATCGACCGCGTATTTCCCCATATTCCGCCAGTGCCATTCATTTCACGCCACCGCGGCCGTGGAGCGGACCGCGCAAATTCTCGCCGACGTTTATCGGCATAAGGGTCAACTTTACATCCATCCCTTGAAGGTCGAAGGGCGATACTCGGCCACGATGCACATGCTCCACCGTTGGGAAGAAGAGTTGTTCCGGCCGGTGATGGATAGTTCGACCACCGCCGAGATACTCGCCGCGCAGCCCTGGGCCGGCCTGGAGACGATCCGCCTGCGGCTGGGTAAATGGACGCGCACGTTTCTGCACGCCGAGGAATGTTGGGAAGGGGTCCGCCGCGGCACGCGATCGGTCGAAGAGGCCGAGCGTCTGGTCCCGGAACTGCTGCGGATGGCCGTCTCTCACGATGAACGGTTGTTGCGGCTGCTCGGCGAATACCTCGCCTTGCCCGACGTGTTGGACATCTGGCGACGGATGATAGGCACGGGCCTGATCGGCGGCAAGTCGGCGGGCATGATCCTGGCCAGGGCCATTCTGAAACAAGCCGATTCCCGCTGGCGCGAGTTGCTCGAGGCCCACGATTCGTTCTTCATCGGCTCCGACGTGTTCTGCTCGTTCCTGGTCGAGAACGACTGCTGGTGGGCGAGGGAGAAACAACGCGATCCGGCCCATTTTCTTGACGGCATCGAGGAGGCCCGAAGGAGAATCCTCGACGGAAAGTTCCCCGAGTACCTGATCAAGGGCCTCTCCGAAATGCTCGCCTATTTCGGCCAGGCGCCGATCATCGTCCGCTCGAGCAGTTTGCTGGAGGACAGCTACGGCAACGCCTTCGCCGGCAAGTACGAGAGCGTTTTTTGCCCCAATCAAGGGCCGCACCGCCGCCGGCTCAAGGAGTTCCTCTCCGCCGTCAAAACGGTCTACGCCAGCACGATGAGCGAGGCGGCCCTGCGCTACCGCGCCGGACGCGGACTGCTCGACCGCGACGAACAGATGTCGCTTTTGGTGCAGCGGGTCTCGGGCGTCGGCTACGGCAGCATGTTTTATCCCCAGGTGGCCGGGGTGGCGCTGTCGCGCAATCCATACGTCTGGCACGAAAGCATCGACCCGGCGGCCGGCGTGATGCGGCTGGTCTTCGGCCTGGGCACCCGCGCGGTGGACCGCTCCGACGACGACTACACTCGCATCGTGGCGCTGAACGCCCCGCGGCGCCGTCCGGAAAGCGGCTTCGACGAGGTGCGGCAATACTCTCAGCGGAAAGTGGACGTGATCGACCTGGAGGCCAACCAGTTCGCCTCCCGCGACTTCAACCGCGTGGCCTCGCGGAGTTTCCGGCTGCCGGTCGATATTTTTGCCTCCCGCAGCCCGGGGCGCGAAAAAACCGACGTCGATAATCTGGTTCTCGCCTTTGACGACTTGCTCTCGCGGACCACGTTCGTCGCCGACATGCGCGAGATGCTCCGCACGCTGCAAGAGGCGTACGATTATCCGGTCGACGTGGAATTCGCCGCCAACTTCATCGACCGGGACCGATACAAGATCAATTTGGTGCAGTGCCGTCCGCTGCAAGTCGCCTCGGACAGCCCGGCCCTCGCCGCGCCGGAGTCGATCGCGCCGGAAGACATCGTGTTGGAGGCCCGCGGCGCGGTCATCGGCCGCAGCCGGGTAGGCCGCATCGACCGGCTGGTCTACGTCTCGCCCTCGGCCTACGGCCGACTCACGCAGCGCGACTGTTATTCGATCGCCCGGCTGATTGGCAAGCTGCTGCACTTGGAACAACCGCAACCGCCGCGCGAAGTGATGCTCGTCGGACCGGGCCGCTGGGGGACCACCACGCCATCGCTGGGCGTGCCCGTCAGTTTCGCCGAGATCGACGCGGCTCGAGTAATCTGCGAAATCGTCGCCATGCGCGAGG
The DNA here is from genome assembly GCA_016928165.1 of Pirellulales bacterium. Lineage (GTDB taxonomy): Bacteria > Planctomycetota > Planctomycetia > Pirellulales > Thermoguttaceae > JAHIKV01. The sequence continues at coordinate 5,266 of JAFGLH010000003.1, forward strand.
ACCTGGTCCCCGACGTCTCGCTGGGAACGCATTTCTTCAACGACCTGGTGGAGATGGACATGCTCTACACGGCGTTGTTTCCCGGCCGGAAGGGCAACTATTGGAACGAGGAGTTTTTCGAGCAATCGCCCAACAGGCTGGCGGAGCTGTTGCCCGGCGACGACAAATGGTCGCGCGTAGTCCACGTGTTGGATATGCCGTCCGAATCGCACGGCGGCGCATCGCTGACGTTGAACGCCAACGCGCTGACCCAACAGGTGGTTTGCTACTTGGAACAGAGTTGAGCGGGGGTTTGACAGAAGCCGTGCAAACCGACATTATTATGTGGCGGCGGCGTGGAAAACAATCACCCCCCCGCTGGCGGCGGTAATCGGCCGGGAACTATTGGGCATACTACGCGCGTCCTAGTTTTTAGAGAGACCGCAGTGAGCGACGACGCCCAACTGATCGAGCAGACCCTGGCGGGCCAGTCGGAGGCCTACGGAGAGTTGGTCATGAAATATCAGGACCGGCTCTACAACACGGTCTTCCACGTGGTCGGCCACGCCGAGGACGCCCGCGACATCGTCCAAGAGGCGATGGTCCAGGCGTTCATCAAGTTGGAGACCTTTCGCCGCCAGAGCGCTTTCTTCACCTGGTTGTACCGCATCGCCTTCAACGCGGCCGTCAGCCGCCGGCGCCGGCGCCGGCCGACGGCCTCGTTGGAGCGGGCAAGGGAAAACGCCGACTGGGAACCCAGCGAAGAAAACGGCGATCCGGCCCAAAGCATGGAACGAAAGGAACGTTGCCGACAGGTGCGCAACGCGATCGCGCGCCTGCCGGAGGAATATCGGGTTGTAATCGTGTTGAGGGAAATCGAAGGCTGCCGTTACGAAACCATCGCCGAGGTGCTCGACCTGCCCGTGGGAACCGTTCGCAGCCGCCTGCATCGGGGACGGCTGCAACTGAAAGAGCAGTTGAGCGCGATGTTGACCGCCGAAACAAGTGATTAGGGACAAAGACCGGCCGGTTCACCGGCCCGTTGAATAATTCGGATGCCATGAACGATCCGACGCAAAACGAACTGCTCGGCGCTTACCTCGACGGCGAATTGACGGCCGACGAGCAGGCGGAAGTGGAACGGCTGCTGGCCGCCGATCCGGCCGCGCGGCAGTTGCTCGACGATTTACGCGCGTTGAGCGTCGCGCTGCAAGCCCTTCCTCAAGAGAAAGTCGGCGAAGACCTGAGCGAAGCCGTTTTGCGCGCGGCCGCGCGTCGGGTGCTGCTCGACGGCCCGCCGGGCGAACAGGCCGGCTCGACGCCCGTCGCTCCACTCGGCCGGTCGTTTTTTCGCAGATTGTTCAACGTTCGCGGCCTGGCCTACGCGGGCCTCGCCGCCGCATTCGCCCTGATGATCGTATTCTTGGAATGGAACCAACTCGACCCCGCGGCGCGCAACGAGGGCAAGCAAACGGCGCGAGCGGTGCGGAAACCCGAACGATCGCGAGAAGAACGCGATGGTTTGCCTCCCTCGATTCAATCTGCGCGCGACTCGGTCGTCGCGCCCGCCGCGGCCCCGCCGCCGCTCGGTTCGCTCGCCATGAAATCGGCAAAATCGCGTGATTTGGCGCCGCGGGACGAGAGTAGTATCCCCGATCGAAGCGAGTTGCTTGTAATCCATTGCGACGTGACCTCCGATGCGCTCGCCGAAAAGGCGTTCGAGAAACTGCTGGCCGCCAACGGCATCGTCCGCGGCAGACGGCTCGGTCTGAGCGAATTGGAAAGCGAAGGCAAGGGATTCGCCCGGTCGCCGGGACAGGTGAAAAAAGATGCGGACGAGCCGTCGTCCGACGCCGCGGGCGCCCCGCCGCCGTTGGAGGCGGACGAAGTAAGTCTGATTTACGTCGAGGCCACGCCCGCGCAGATCGAGGCCGCGCTGGCCGCGCTGGCCGCCGAGCCAAGGGCCTTTGCGAATATATCGGCCAACCCGCCTCAGGGCATCGCATCCGCGGCTTTGTTTTTTGGTCGGCCGATGCGGGCGGGACGCGAGGTCGGCGGTGGCGAAGGGCGCCGAGAGAAATCGGCCGCCCCCGCGCCGAGCGGACGCGGCGGCCGGGGCGCGTTCGACGCGGCGAAGCTGGAAGAAAGCGGCAACGGGGAACGCGGCCCGGTCGATAAGAAACACAAAACGGACGAAGCGCCGCAAGAGGCCGAGCAGGCAAGACCCGAAAAGGCAGCCCGGCAAGCCGCGCCGCCAACCCGACCGGCCGCTCGTCGTCGAGTGTTGTTCGTGCTCCGCAACGTCGCCGTCGTTCACTCCCCCGCCGCAGAGGCGGCGAAAGAGAAACCGCAATAACTCTTCAATGGCGGATCGCGTTTTGTTATAATTGCCGTCGATGAACGAAACCGCGCCGCAAGACACATCCGAAAGTTCCCCCCAGCCGCGCATCCCGCCGGTCGACAAAATGTCCTTCGCCCAGTTGGCCAACGCCGTCCGGCAGAGCGGTTTGATGATCAACGCCGACGCGATCGGCGCGGTCCGCGACAACGAGTTCCGCACCGAGCGCTACCAGAAGGCATTCGACTCGATCGAGCGGCTCTACATGCAGTTGAACTCCGAGGCGGCCCGGCGGCAATCGGACTTGCTTCGGCAGGAAGTGCAATACAAGTCGGGCGTAATCAAGATGACGCCCAAGGAGTGGCTGGCCCGCCAGCGCCGCGAGACGGAAAAGACGCAGCGGATCGAGGCCGCCCGGCGCCATTTCACCCGCATCCTCGACGGTTTGGCGGTGATGCGCATCGAGACGCCCGCGCCGACCGGGGACGAACAAAATCCGTAGCTGTCAACACTTTTTCCACGCCGTCGCTATGCTCCATCTCCCCCTTCATTTTAGGGGGGGCGGCTTGATTCCACCATGATTTCGAGGCTTGTCGTCATCTTTTCGATTTCTTTACCGGACCGCTGTAGGAACCGCTAGGCTGCGCGGTAAAATAGTGGCGGTCACTCACGTCAAAGGTTCGCGGGCTGGGGATTCGGCATCAACTTCTCCACAGCCGAGAGAAGTCGTGCCGCCCCGGCCTGCGACCTTTTTGTAGGTCAGGCGCCCCATACCTGACGTTCTGAAGTTCTTTAGATTCCAGGTCGGTGTCAGGTATGGGGTACCTGACCTACAAAAAAACTCTTCCCAAGGAGCCATTCTTCATGGAAGAACACTCGACAATCGCCGCGGACGCCTCGACCGAATACGTTTGCCGCTGGAACCGCCTGGTCAGCACCACGAATTGGCAAAAAGGGGAAATCATCCGCCAATGGCGCGAAGCGCTCCAGAGCAGCGACGCGCCGCCGGAAGAGTTCAGCGACGAGGCCTGGAGCCGGACCGTCGGCGGGGTCAGCCCGCAACACGTCGGCCGGCTGCGGCGGGTGTACGAGCGGTTCGGCGAGGTCCACGACCAGTACGACGGCCTCTATTGGAGCCACTTTCTCGCCGCGCTGGATTGGCCCGACGCCGAGATGTATCTCGAAGGCGCGGTGCAAAGCGGCTGGTCCGTGCCGCAAATGAAAAAACAGCGGCGTCAAGCGACCGGCGCGGTGGGAGCAGACGCGACGGACGACTCGGGACTCGTATTTTCCCAGCCGGAGGCGGACCTTTCGAACGACGAACGTCAACTGCCGAAGACGATCTCCGAGACGACCGTCGAGGTCCGCGACGCCGGCCACGCGATCGACGACGCGCCGGGGTATCTTCCGCCCGGGCCGCTGCCCCCCTCGGCCTCGCCGCTGCGTCCCTTCGAGTCGTTGCCCCCGCTGCCGCCGGACGTGGACGAGGCCTTCGAGTTGATGAAGTTGGCGATCCTGGCCCACAAGGTCGGCGGCTGGCGCGACTTCGCCCGCGAGGATTTTTTATCGGTCCTCGACGCCCTGCGCCAACTGGCCCTTGCCCCGGCGGAGTAAGCAAGGCAAGCGGGTCTTTTTTTTCGTCTCATGCCGCGCGGCGAGGGCGTCGTTTGGCGCCGTCGGGAGCGGCGAACGCGGCGATCGTCGGTCGCGGTCGGCGGCGGGCCAACGCCGAGAGGGCCGCTCCGTATGCCCGGCCGGCGACTTGACTCCACAAACAGGGATGGCGCATCGCCAGCGCGGATTCGCCGACAATCAACGCGGCGTGGCCCAGCAGCGAGCGCGTCCAGCCGCGCGTCGAGGCCCAACGCCAGAAGAGCCGCTCGGCGTCGTGGCCGAGACGGAAACTCGGTCTTTCGTCGGGCCACTCGGCGGCGGCGTTGAGGCAACACCCCGGCTCCAAGGCACAGCGGAACCCCAGCCGCCGCAGCCGCATCGCCGCTTCGATCCCCATTAGCGCGTCGTTCGCCTGGTTGGAAAAACCACCGATCTCCTCCAACGCCGAGCGGCAGTAGAAGGCGGCCCTCGGGTCCGGCCCGCAGAGATCGGCGCGGCACTTGGCCAACTCGGCAAGCTCCATTGCCCGCGCAATCCGCCAAGCGACGCCTTCCGCACGAAACCCCAGGCCGGCCGAAATGATCTTTCCCGATTTCCGATCGGATACGACGGCCGCGACGGAAGCCACCGCGGCGTCGGCGAGGCGCCGGATGGCCGGCTCCGTCCAACCGGGCGACGCCTCCACGCCACAGGCCACCAGGTGGACGATCGGCCCCCGAGCGATGGCCAGCCCGCGGTTCAGACAATCGGCGGCCGTCGCCATCGGCGGGGGCTCGACGAACCGCACCTCGCCGGAAATTCGATGCGGGTCGGCGTAAGGAACGCCGAGAACTACGATAATTTCGCACTTCGCCGGACGGTTCTCCAACACGGAAACCAGCGTGCCGTCCAACCCCTCTTCGTCCCCAAAATATGGTATGATGATCGAAAATCTAACCACGAATCAATGCTCCCGTAGAGACCGCGCCGTGAGATACTATTCGGATTGTGCGGAAAATGAAGTTTATCCAATCGGCCCCGAATAACTGCGCAACCGCCGTATTGCCGTTATACTTTGCGTAGTCGTCATAGTTTTTCATGGGGAGGCTCTTCAATGCACGGAAATTATCTTTGTCGGACGGTGACGCTTGTTCTTCTGGCCGGATTGCTGTTGCCGGCCGTTGCGCGAACCGACGGGCTTCAACAGAGGCCGGACGCGTGGGCCAAGAAGCTGGACCGGCCCGGGCTGCCGAACCTCCATAAGGTCGACGACGGCCTCTATCGCGGCGCCCAGCCGACGGCCGAGGGCATCAAGGAGCTGGAAAAACTCGGCGTCAAGACGATCGTCATTCTCCGCGAAAAACACTCGGACAAAGAGATTATCGGCAAATCGAACATCGCCTACGTCTCCATTGCCTTGCACACCTGGTCGGTGGACGAGAAGGACGTGGCGCGTTTCCTGCGGATCGCCACGGATAAAAATCTTCGACCCGTGTTCGTCCACTGCCAGCACGGCGCCGACCGGACCGGCGCGATGTGCGCGGCCTATCGCGTGGCCGTCGACGGCTGGACAAAACGGCGGGCGATCGACGAGATGACCGGCGGCGGGTTCGGCTTCCACTCGATCTGGAAAAATCTCCCCAAGCTGATAGAAAACCTCGACGTGGAGAAAGTCAAGACCGACGCGGGCTTGAAGGCCGATTAGAACGTGTTTTGAAAATCTCCCTCTCTCCCTTTGGGAGAAAGGCCGAGGGCGAGGGCTGCTTGGATTGCATCGTCAACTTCCGATGTTTTTCAGCCGATCGGCCCTCACCCTAACCCTCTCCCAAAGGGAGAGGGGAC
>JAFGLH010000190.1 GCA_016928165.1 Pirellulales bacterium
AGCGCGCAAAACGTCGTTGCGCAGAAAAACGCGATCATCGCAAAGGCGGAAGTTCTCATAATTTCGGGGCCTCGAAGTTAGGCGGGAAATGGAAAACGAAGTAATTAATTACTGGACTTATGCAAATTTGTCCCTTCTCCCTTTGAGAGAGGGGTCGGGGGGGGAGGGCTGCTTGGATTGCATCGTCAACTTCCGATGTTTTCCAGCCGATCGGCCCTCGCCCTAATCCTCTCCCAAAGGGAGAGGGAACTAATTTTTCAATTTCCTTATGTGGGAGATGGAGAGATGGAGCAATTTAGGTAACCGTTCACGGACCGGGGACTGGCTCATTTTTTCGCCCTTTCAAGGGCGAAAAATGTGCCTGTCCCCTTCACCGCAGAGGGGGACAGTCCCATTTTCGCGGTGAACCGCGAAAATCGGGACAGCCCCCTGTGAACGATTACCAATTTAGCGGTTGTCGCAAGAATAACTTTGGAGTTTTATTGCGGCCGCCCTCACCCCCTGCCCCTCTCCCGCAAGCGGGCGTATTTGGACAACCGTTTATTACGCGGTCGTCATTCGATAGACGCCGCCGGGGCGCAGCCGCTCGGCGTACGACATCATTGCGAAAGCGGCCAACTGATAATGTTTCGCCGGATCGTCGGCCAGCCGCCGGCCGATGTAGGCCAGTTCCCTGTCGGCCTCGGCGGCGAGTTGCTTTCCGTCGGGCAACCAACGCGACCAAACGTAGAGGTGGAAGGGGAGTCCGCCGAGCTTGCTCCCCCATTGGCTGTCGTAGTCCCAGGGGCCTTCGGCGCCGCGCCCCTTCTGGTTCGCCGCCATCCATTCCAGCGCCCGATTGATTTCCACCAGCGACTCCTTCCAAAGCGTCGGATTTTGTTTCAATCGCGACATTCCCGCCGAATAGGCCTCGAAGACGTACATCAACACCGAAGGGGCCGCTTCCTTGAAGTCGATGTGTTTCGAGTTTTCGAATCGCTGCCGGTTCAGCCAGCCGACTGCCCCTTCACCAAGTTTTAGATATTTCTCGTCGCCGGTTTCCTCGTGCAACAAAAAGCAGAGCGAGCCGAAGATGCCGGTCGAGCACCACCACTCGCCGTTGAACTCGGGCCAATGGCCGTCGGTCACGCCGCCGGTGGGGCGAACGAAATTGTCGATCACCAGCTTGGCGTAAGCCGCAACGGACCGTTTCAGCCGGGTTTTTTCGGCGGGGTCGGGCGAGCGGACGCCGACCGCCTGGACCGCCAGGGCGATGCTCGAACTGTCGCCGATGTACCAATGCCCATTTTTCTTGCCCGGGCGACGGCCGTAGTTCATGAAGTATGCGCCGGGCGGGTCCATCCGGTCTTGATAATCAACCATTCGTCCGGCCCAGCGGCGACAGACGTCTAGATATTCCTTCTTTCCGGCAAGGTCGTGGGCCACGGCCAGCCCCCGCACCGCGTAAGAATCCTTGTAGAACTGGTTCTTGCTTTCCGCGTCGAGCACGGGGCACAGCGCGTCGCAAATTCGCAGAAACGGGCCGCGGAAGCGTTCGTCTTTCGCCGCGGAAGTCGGTCCCTCGCCCTCCGCCGCGCGGGCCAATTGCCATCCGCCGGCGGTCGCCAATCCGGCCGCCGCCAGAAATGTTCGTCTGTCGATTCTTGTCACGGTCGAGTTCCTTTCGTGGTGGAATCCAATTCCGGCCGCGCGACGTCGGCGGCGCGCGACTCCGGCTCAACAGCTAATTCAGTCATTTCGCCGTCGCTGAACTTGCACCGCACGACGGTGTTGTATGGAGCATGCAGCTTGAAATCGACGTCCCAGTCCTTCGGCCAGGCGGGCAGCAGGCGGATGGTCCTGCCGTCGGATTGCAAGAGCGACTCCTGGAGGTGGATCATCGCCACGCCGCCGTGGTCCACGTCGGGACACTCGCAAAATACTCTATTGTCCCATAAAGCGGGAAAACGCCGCGAGTGTTGTCCGTAACGCTCCAGCAGCAGCTTGGCCGATTCCTCGGTCAGCCCTAGCCGGGCGCAAAAAATGCCGCTCTGATACCAGCAGAAGTTTCTCTTTTGCCCGGGCTTGTCGGCGCCGAACCGCCATGTGTCGACGGCCGTTTGCAGGTCCGGCTTGCCCAGGCCGTAGATGCCGTAAGGAAAAACGGGATATAGTTGGGGGAACTCGAGGTTGTTGATCCGCTGCCAGGACTTTGCCGGAGCGATGGTCTTGCGGCCGGCCATCTCTCGATAACTCAGCGGCGGGACGCGATCGAGCATCGCGGCCCATTTTTTCCGCCTTTCGGCCGAGGCGTATTCTTCGGGCAGTTCGAACATTCGCGAAAGCACGGTCCGCAGCCCGGCGACGGTCGGCGTCGGATTGACGGCCAGTTTGTAAGTCTCGCAGGCCGTGCCCGGATATATCACCAGATGCCCCTCTTCGTCGAATCTTCCGCCGGTTCGTTTCAGGTTTTGATACTGATAGTGTTCGTCGAAGAACGCGACGCAGCTTTCGATCAGGGGCAAATACTTGGAAACGTCGCGGCCCGAGAAGCGTTGCACGTCGAGAATCATCAGACAAAATTCCAGCACGGTGTCGTACTGGTCCTCGCACCAGGGGTTGAGCAGCCGGCCGGGGTCGTCGCCGGGGCGGGGTTGCAATCCGTATTTTCCCCAATTCGGGTCGTATACGCGGCCGATCGCCAGGCCAAAACTCGGATGGTGCTCGGTGAAACTGGCCCCGGCGTGGCCCCAGTAGACTTCGGTCCGCAGCTCGGCGTTGCGCAACGCGCGGCGGTAAAGCTCGAACTGCGGGGTCATCATGTCGAAGTCGCCGCTTTTCAGCATCGGCCAATATACCAATCGTTGGTTTTGGGCGGTAAACGAGCCGCCGCCCCAAAACCGGAAATCGGGCGTCGTTCCCGCCGGGCCGTCGAAGGTGAACAGGCTGCCGTTGAACTTGCTCGGATACTCGCCGTAGGCGTTGCAGCCGAGCATGTAGCGGAACAGTTGGTAGTCGCGGCCGATGCGCCACACCGGATCGGACTCCGGCGGCGAGCCGTCGCGCTTCGAGCGGCAATAAATGTGGCTGCGATCCCAAAAATCGCGCCACCAAGCCGCGTTCTTTCGCCAGGCTTCCGAGTCGGACGGCGACGCGGCGTCGGCCAGCCGGCGCAGGCCGCGCTTCCACTCGTCGAGCGTCGGCGATTGCGCGGTGTGGAGAAAGATTTTCAGCCGATGCTCCTTGGCCGGGGCCTCGCTCGCCAGCCGCCACGCCCCAAATTCGACGCCGAGATATTTGCCCTCCGACTTTCCCTTGAAATACATCTCGTCGCCGCGCATCAGCCCGCCGAACGCAAGGTCCTTCTGCGGGTTCCACAACCGTTCCCGAACGGACCCCATGTGTTGCTGCGTCACGATTTTATCGAACACCAAATCCGAATTGTCGTTGCGGTGATGCCATAACACCTCTGATTCACCTTGCTCGAAGCGGTCGGCGCGGGTGACCACCTTGAACTGCTCGGGCGTGGTCTCCAGGAAATCCGTACACGCCATCCGCTCGGCTTTGCTCAACTGGCGGTCGGCCGTGCGCCAGTTTTCGTAGTCCGCCTCGACCGAGACAGGCTCGTCGCTTTGGACGTCTACGTGGATGACCGGGCGAAAGACTTCCACCCATATTCTGATTCGAACCGCGCCGCCGGCATTGCCGGAAATCTCCACGCAGCCTTGTTTTAGTTTCAGTTCCTGCCGGAAATCCTTGTCGAAGGGATTGGGCATCAGCTTGAGCCGCACGCGCCCCAATTTCAACATCGTGTTGTTTTCGTCGAATGTTCCGCTGCGGGAGACGTAGAAGAGCATATCGCCGTCTTGGACCCAAACGTTGCAACCGACGTCGCCGCCGCCGCAGGGCATCGACCCGCCGGAATCTTCGCTCTGCGCGGTCCAGACGACGTTGTAGGAGTCGAGCGGGTTTGGTTCGGCGGCCGCGGCCGTCAGCGACAGCACCGCCGAGAAGAGGCCGAAAGCGGGCCAAGTCCTCATGGCTCAATACTCCGGTGGGAATTCGGTAAGGCCGGACCGCTACCGCAAGTCCAGCACGAGATTATTGTCGCCGGCGGCGATCTCGAATGTCAAGCCGCTCGCGGCGGGGTCGCCGTATTTGGGGGGAATCAACGATTTGTAGAGGTCGCGCTGAAAGACTCGCTCGGACGGCGCGTCCTCCGGCGCGGGGACGAAGACGGCGATTCGGGCAGGCCCTAGCGGCGCGCCGTCGCCCGGCTTATAGGTGGTGACTTCGATAATCTTTCCGTCGTCGATCTTGCCGTAGGCCGTTCGGGCGCCGCGGACCTCGAAAATCACGGTCCCCGAGGCGACGGGTTCGCCGCGATAGGAGACCGTGCCGGAGACCTTTCCGAGGGCGGCTCGGTCCGATTTTTGGCAACCTGTCGTCGCCAAAAGGAACAGTGCGATCGAGAGGGGGATCGGTATCCGCCGCATGCTCGTATTGTTGTTAGGGGAATTCCACTAATTCGCCGCCCTCCCGCGAGGCCAGCGCGCGATACGTGACGCCGTCGATGTTTTCGTTGACGAAATGCACGGAGCCGTCGCCCATGCAGAAGTGCGCACCGCCGGGGTGCATGCTGCGGAAGCCGATCGAGGAATCGCCGCAGTGGCCGGTGGTAGTTGTGCTGGTGCCGGCCGTACAATCGCAAACCGTGGCATGGTTGGCGATCAGCCATTCGTTCATGAAGTTGATCGGGTGGGCGGTGGTGGCGAAGCATTCAGCGCCGAAGTTCTGGAAGAAGGAGACCGCCCCGATGCACTCGCCGACCATGATTGTGGTGGACAGCCCGTCGTAGACTTCCGAGAAGCGGGCGGACCAACCGAAGCGGCCCATCATCCCCCGCGTCTGGAAAACGTTCTCGCCTGTAATGTTGCCGTATGCCGGCGTAAGGCCGACGCCGGTCATGTTGATGTAGTCGCCCACGCAAGCGGCGTAGTCGGACTGCGAAATCGGCGGGTAGGAGGGCGCGCAGAAGCCTTCCTCTTCGAGAATATGATCGGCCATGTCGTTCGACGGGCAAAGGAACTCCCAATGGACCCTTTGGATGTACGCCAGATTGTCGCCCACGTACGACGGCTGGGTGAAGTCGAGTTCGGCGAAGGAGGCGGTCTGTTCGATGTAGTCGAGGATGCGCGGCTGCCAGTTCCAACCGCTCTGGAAGTCGACGTGCGAGCGCATTCCGCCCGCGTCGCACGGCGGCAGCCGGCCCCAGGTGTCGTGATAGTTGTGCAGCGCCAGGCCGACCTGTTTCATCTTATTGGCGCATTGCAGCCTTCTGGCCGCTTCGCGGGCCGCCTGCACCGCCGGCAGCAGCAGCGCGATCAAGATACCGATGATCGTGATAACGACCAACAACTCCACTAGGGTAAAACCGTGTAGGGGCGGGGAGGCGGGGATTCGGGAATTCGGGGATGCGGGGGTGGCATCGGCTGAGCCAGTGGCACGCGCGCGAGGGGTGGCGATGGCGTTTCGCCAGTGTTGGGCGGACCACGGGCGAGACGCCCGTGCCACCCCGTTGAGCCGCCGCGTCCTCGCGGCGTCGGCGGATGGCGTTTTGAAGCCCATGACGAATATCCTTCGTTCCAGGAAAGTGTTTTCAAGCTGCGTGCCGCTGCTGGACAAGCCGGCAACGGCACACATACGGTGGAAATAGGACGGACGGTGGACAGACCCGCCAGTCGCGTCCACCATCCGCCATTCAACGTCCAAATTATCGGGGCGAGGAGAGCGACTCGCCGTCGCCCCAACTTACATTTTACCGCAACCGAGTTGGCGCGGCATTTTTAACCGCTGTTTCCAACCATCGGTCCCCTCCCCCATCGGGAGAGGATTAGGGCGAGGGCAAGTTGCGTTGTCTCATTGATTCAATTGCCCTCACCCCCGGCCCCTCTCCCAGAGGGAGAGGGGAGTATTTATTGGGGCGGCGGTTAAACTGCCGCCCCAGCATTAGACTCTACTTGCGCTTCCTCCATGCGTAGGCCAGCAATCCAATCAGGCCGGCGGCCAGCAGGGCCAGCGACGACGGCTCGGGAACTTCGCCATAGATCTCGATGTTGTCAAACTTGCAGTATTGGGTTTTGCCGGACTGGAGCTGTTCGTAAAAACAGATGTAGTTGTTGCCGTCGGCGTCCCATTGCCAGGTGACGTCCGTGCCGGCGGCCTCGCCGTTCACGTCGACCGAGGTCCAGTTGCTGTCGTTGTCGAACCACTGGAGGTTGGCCGACGCGTCCGCTCCCTCCGCGAAGCTGTTGTCGGTCAACGTCACGGTCAGCTTGAACTGGTATGTTTTCGGAGCGGTGATCGTGCCGGCTTCGTCGTCGAACATCATCCATGCTCCGCCGTTGCCCTGTCCGGCGAAGGTGGCTTTCGCGCACGCGCCGTTATAGGGGTCTTGCGCGTAATTGCCGAGAAATGAAAAGGCCACGTCGCTATTGGGATCGAATCGGCCGGGTCCACCCCCGGTTCCCGAAGGAAGCGTGCTGAGCGTTCCATCCTTGCCGCCGATGGAAATGCCGCCGCCGACGTACGTGCTGCTGGTTGCATCGGTCGAGTAGACGGGCGTCATGTCGAAGTAGACGGTAAAATAGCCTCCCGTCGCGATGTAGCTTTCGTTGAAGTTATGCTGAATAATCGCGCCGTGATGAGCGCCGGTCCCGGTAAACTGAGCGACCATCGCATCGGCCCCGTTCCAACCAGTGGCGGTTTCGTTGACGCGCATGCTGCCAGCCGAGGACAAGTGATCAAGTCCCCAGGCCGTGGTCATGCTCGAGCCGATATAACCATCCAGTCGATCGCCCAGGTTCGCGTTCAGGGCATAGTCCGGATCGGCGGGCGTGCCGGCGTTGTTGAAGTCGTCGCTGAAGAGCAAATCACCCATCGCCGCGTTGGAACCGGCGAACAGGACGGCCACCGCGGCAACCAATACGAAACAGCTAGTTAAAAACTTGCGACTCATGATCGTTCTCCAATGAATAGAAGGCACAAAAAACAGGAAATAATTTTCAATACTTGACAAAACGGATCTCTCTACGGTCGCCCGTCCTCCTTTCTGACATCGGGGTCTTTTTGTTTCACGTAGGGCGGCAATCGCTCCACTCGAACGCGGTCGATCGTCAGGCCGGCCGGGGCTTGAACGCCCTGGCAATAGACGACGGTCGTCACCGGGGCCGGGCCGAGCGAAGGGAGCTTGCCCGAAAGGCTGCCCGTCAGGTTCTTCATTTCCGAATCGCTGAACTCGACTTGGTACGTGTCGGAAGTCAACGTAATGGCGACGGTTTGCGGGCCGTCTCCGTCGTAATGGGTCCAATCCCAGCTTGCCAGGAAAGTTTTTTTACCTCTCAGATCGACGAACACGATGTTTCCCGGCTTTTCCTCATTGACGTTGAAAGCGGAATGTCTACCGTCAAGAGCCAGGGTGACATAGAGGCCGGGCAAGGCCATCGGTTCGGAGGGTTGCGGATCGCCCGCCCCGGCTTCCCGGACGCCGACCCATTTACGGTGCGGATAACCGTCCTGGTTCCGCAGTCCGCCGTCGCCGGAAAGGAGCGTGAAAGTAATTCGCGTGGGCATCGCGGCAAAGGGTTGGAAGTTGCACTCCGGCCGGCCGGCCAACTCGACCAGCGCCGCCGATTCGGCGTCGGCGAGGCAGCGGAGCGAGGCGGCCCCGGCCGGATCGGCGATCGACGCGGTTGCGTTGCCGTCGCCGAAGGCGTACGTCCACCGCGAGAAGCATTTGCCCACGCGATTTTCACCTTCGAAAGGCGCGTCGAAGCCGTCCTCGAACAACACAATCGGTCCGGGCGCCGGCATCCGGCGAACGAACCGGTCCGGTTGCGCCGCTTGCCGAAGCATTGCGAACGTGCGGTCCTTTTGGGTTACTATGCGAAGCGATTCACTCTCGGTCAGCACTATTCCTTGTCCGGACGCGCCTTCCACGTTGACTCTCACCGAACCGCGGAAGACGTGCGAAGCGGTATCGCCGTTTTCGTCCACCTGGACGCCGAACTCGGTACCCAGGTCAACGACTACGGCCGTGGGAGTGCGAACGGCGAAAAGTGGAGAGGGTTCCGAGCTTTGAGCTTCGGGCTTTGAGTTTTGAGTTCTGATTTTGGCCGTCAGCTTTCCCCTCGCCAAAAAGCCGCCGGCGGGAGACTCGACCTCGTACTCGCACGGCCCTTGAAGGATCACCGTCGCGCCGTCGGCGTAGGCTATCTCCATCAATCCGGAGGCCATGGCGTACTTGCGCCCCAGCGGCACCGACGAGCCGGCGTAGGCCGTCGTGGCCGGATCGGACCACGTGCAACCGACCATGTTTTTGACGCGGCCGACGAAGACGATTTTTTGCGGCCTTGCCTCGCTCGCGCCGCCGGCGTCCGCCATCTCCGCGGGCCGGGAGACGTAAATCATCGACGAGATCAACATCGCGACGCCCAGCAGCATGGCGGCGATCAAATATGAGAGCGCGAAGCTGTGGTTGGCGAAGTAGCCGACCACGCCGTGCCAGGGAGCGTTGAAGGAAGTCAATGCGGAAAGCGGGACAGGCGCGCCGTCGGGGGCGGCGACGTCGAGGTCCAAGCCGAAGTCCTCGCCCACTTCCGTCAAAACGTCGCCCTCCTTCCAGTGGAACAGGGCATGCAACGCGATATGGTCGTGATATAGCCGTCGGGCTTGGGGGTCGCGGCGGAGCAGATCGGCCAGCGCCTCCTGCTCGTTGTCGTCGAGCGAGCCGTCCAGGACCTTCGACAGCAAGTCGTCTATCGGGCGGGAAAAATCGGAGGCATGCTTCATGATTTCTCCTCCGCAAGAGCGATTTCCTTCACGCATTCGAGGAGCCGCATGCGAATTCGATAGAGGAGTTGGCGGACCGCGCCGGACGAGCGAGACAGGTTTTCGGCGATTTCATCGGCGAGCAGATTGTCGCCGTATCGGAGACGGATCAATCGGCGATGGAGCGGATTGAGTTTTTGGATGCACTTTTCCAGCCGCGCCAGCAGCGCTTGGTCGCCGGCGGCAAAGCGGCTTTCGGCTTCGCCGGCCAGTACGTCCAGCATGTTTTGGTCGGCGAAGAGGACGCGTTTGCGTTCGCGCTGCCGCTTCTTATAGAGGGCAAGCACCTCGAAGTATGCCACGCGGCACGCCCAAGCCCCGAACTCGCTGCCCGCTTCGTACTCGTCGCGCTTCCGCAGCAGAACGGCGTTTGTTTCTTGCAACACGTCGTCGGCATCGGCCAAATTGGGCAGTATGGTCAGAATGTAGGCGTACAAACGCCGCTGCACGGCGACCAGTTGACTCGTGAACGCGTCGTTGTCGGGCAAATTGTTCATGGTTCAACGGACTTCAGCGTCGAGCGACCAAGCAATTACGGTCCCTCTCCCGCTCCTATTCCATATTACACAGCTATACAGCCGAAAATCAGAAAATGTAACGGACGAATTTTGCCGTGTGAAAAAACCGACCGGAAAGCCGCTTTTTCCCGGCTATTGGGTGGTGCAGATATTTACCACCAAAGCACGGGGGCAAGCACTGGCCATCGTGCGAAGAAGGAAGAAGGAGGGAGTGAAAAAGGCGAAGGGCGAAAAGGCCCGTCCATTCGGGTCCGCTCCGCCGTCGCGAGAGAAGGGGCAGCCGGTCGTACTTCTCGCCGTGCCATAAGCGCGGCGCGCGAGCGGAAGCGCGTTTATTAGTTTCTGTTGCGGAAAGCTCCAAATCCGTAGGGTGCGTGCTTGCACGCACCTTATTTCGCGGCAAAACCAAGCTGGTGCGTGC
>JAFGLH010000191.1 GCA_016928165.1 Pirellulales bacterium
AGGGTGCGTGCTTGCACGCACCAGCTTGGTTTTGCCGCGAAATAAGGTGCGTGCAAGCACGCACCCTACGGATTTGGAGCTTTCCGCGATATTAACTAATTTATTCGAAGGATCATTACATGCGCAACAAAATTTTCACCCGGCGGCGATTCCTGAAAACCGCTGTCGGCGCGGGCGCGGCCCTGGCCGCGGCCCCGACGCTCATATCAGGCCGGGCGTTGGGTAAAGACGGCGCCGTGGCCCCCAGCAACCGCATCGCGGTGGCCGGCCTGGGCATACACAACCGCGGCGGCTACGTGCTCGACTGCATGATGCAACAGCCGGTCATGCAGTTCGTGGCCGTCGCCGACGTCCGACGCGACTGCCGCGAAAACGTCAAACGCAAAACCGAGGCCAAATACGGCCCCGGCGTTGACACATACCGCGACTTCCGCGAGATGCTCCCCCGCGAGGACATCGACGCCGTGCTGATCGCCACCGGCGACCGCTGGCACACAATGGCCTCGATCTACGCGGCCAAGGCGGGCAAGGACGTCTACTGCGAGAAGCCATGCTCGATGACCATCGCCGAGAGCCTCGCGCTGGCCGACACCATGCGCCGCTACGGCCGCATTTATCAGGCCGGCACGCAGCGCCGCAGCATCGACAATTTCATTTTCGCCAAAAACCTCTGCCGCGACGGCAAGCTGGGCGAGTTGACCGCTGTCCACGCAAACACGCTCTATCCGGCCACGGGCCACGACTGGCTGCCCGAGCAGCCCGAGCCGGACCGCGACGAAGTCGATTGGGACCTCTGGCTCGGTCCCACGCCCTGGCGGCCCTACAATCGTCGCTACATCGACGGCGGCTGGTACGGACACTTTGACTTCCACGGCGGCGGCATCCTCGAATGGGGCGCCCACACGGTCGATCTCTGCAACTGGGCCGGCGCCGACGACAAGGAAATGCCGATCCTCTACGAACCGACCCCCAGCGGCTGCGACACCACCTACAAAAACGGCCTGAAACTCATCATGCGAGACAAAGGCTGGCTGGGCCTGGGCACGTGCAGCGTCCGCTACGAGGGCAAGGACGGATGGGTCGAGACCGGCGACAGCGGCCGGCTCGAATTCTCCTCCGGCAAACTCCGTGCCGAGCAGCGCAAGTGCGCCGAGGCGGGCACGTCGGCCATCAGCCACGTGAAGAACTTTTTCGAGTCGATCCGCACCCGCAAGCCGGCACACTCGAACGCCGAGGTCGTCGCCCGCAGCCACGTCATCTGCCACGCCGCCTACATCGCCTGGCAGTTGGGCCGACCGCTGAAGCTCGACGCGGAGAAGATCGAGTTCATCGGCGACGAAGAGGCCAACCGGATGCGGAGCCGCGCGTTGCGCGATCCGTGGCGAGTGTGAGAGGAGGGGAGAGAGGAGAGGGGAGAGGGAATTGAAAACAGCCGCTTGCGGCTTCGCAACATCAACCATCCGCTTGCGGTTTAGCAATAAAACCACCAAAGGACAAATCATGCGAACTATTCATTCATTATCCATCGCCGCATTGCTGGCGATCCTCCTCGCTCCCGCCGTCGCATCGGCCCAGGGCAACGCCAAGGAGATCATGTCGAAAAAGCCGGCCGAACTGATCGAGATACTAAAGGACTCGAACGCGACGACGTTCGAGAAGGCCAAGGCCTGCCAACGGTTGGCCGTGGTCGGCACGAAGGACGCCGTTCCCGCGCTGGCCGCGCTGCTGCCGAACGAGAAGCTAAACGTTTACGCCCGGACGGCGTTGGAAAACATCCCCGGCCCGGAGGGCGACGAGGCGTTGCGCGAGGCGACAAAGACCCTTAAGGGTCGCCCGCTGGTCGGCGCGATCGACTCGCTCGGGCAAATGCGCGACGCCAAAGCGGTTGCTCTGCTTGGAAAGTTTCTCGAAGACGAAGACACTACCGTAGCCTCCGCCGCCGCCGGAGCGCTGGGGAGAAATTCTCCAAACGATGCACAGGAAAATGCCGAGCGGATGGTAATGATGCTCACTGAAAAATCACCGATCCAAAATGCAATTGCTGATTCTTTTTTGGTCTGGGCTGATTACTTTGCGGCTGAAGGAAAAACTGAAGATGCGTCTGGATGTTTCGCGATATTTGTACTTCCTCCAGAAGGAATGTTCGACTTTCATGTCCCTAAACATATTAGGGCTGCGGGTATCGGTGGATTCTTGTGTACAAAGGCGGAAGAAGTAAATAACATTCTTCTTGAGCAAATTAACTCAACAGATAAGACTTTTTTCAATGTCGGGCTTGCCGCTGCACGGAAAATATCTGGCAAGGACGTTGCCAAGACGTTGACCGGCGAGTTGGAAAAACTTCCCGCCGAGCGGAGGGCGCTGCTGCTGCTGGCGATTGCCGATCGAAAAGATCAGCCGCCTCTCAATGTTTATATTCGAGAAAGCAAAAACGAATCGGAGGAAGTCCGCAAGGCGGCGGTCTATGCGCTGACGCAACGCGGCGACGCCGAGGCCGCCAAGGCACTGATCGACATCGCATTGGGCGAAGGAACCGTCGCCGAGGCCGCCAAGGACGGACTAATAAAAATACCCGGCAAGGAAATCAACGCGACGATCGTCGAGAAATACGCTTCGGCCGACGCTCACGGCAAAGTCGTTCTGCTCGATCTGTTTGGCGACCGGGGCATCACCGACGCCACGCCGACGGTGCGAAAAGCGCTCGACGACCCGGATCAAGCGGTCCGGCTGGCCGCGCTCGCGGCGATGTCGAAGCTGATCGAGGTCAACGATCTTGACTTGTTGATTGTCCACTCATTGGCCACGGATAAATCGAAGGAAGAGACGGCCGCCGCCCGCTCGGCGCTCGAGTTGGCCGTTCAGCGGATGGGCGACCGTGACGCGACCGCCGCCCGATTGGCCTCCCACATCGACGCCTCGCCGGCCGAGCAACAATCGCTGCTGTTCGATCTGCTGTGTAAAGCAAGCGGCAAGAAGGCCCTCGAAGAGGTCGTCGCCCGAACGAAGTCGAACGATCCGGCGCAGAAAGATTCCGCCACCCGCGTGTTGGGCGAATGGGTCAACACCGACGCCGGCCCGGCATTGTTGGAGATCGTTAAGAGCGACCCGGAGAAGAAGTATCAGATACGCGCCCTGAGAGGTTACATCCGCATCGCCCGACAGTTGGAAATCCCCTGGTGGAAGGCGTCGGACGCCCCGGCCGTCAAACTGAGAATGTACGACGAGGCGATTGTCGTCGCCCAGCGCTCGGAGGAAAAGATTTTGGCGTTGGACATTTTGACGCGAATCCCCTCGCCCGATACGCTCGATCGGGCCGTCAAGTGTTTGGCCGATTCGGCGTTGAAGGAAAAGGCCGCCGCGACGGCCGTCGCCATCGCCGGCCAGGTGCTCGGCCATAATCCGAAGGTCGTGGCCGCCGCGATGCAAAAGGTCATCGACGTGAAGCCGGAAGGCAAGACAGTCGATCAGGCCCGGCAGTTGCTCGAACGGGCCGGCGGCGGGAAGTAACTATAAAGCTGCGACCGTCGGTCGCGCAATTATTATCCGCGACCAAACGGTCGCGGCATTATGCCAACGATCATAGAAATTCTGCTAATTGCGGCGGTTTTATGCGGCGCACAGCCGAACGCCGACGTTCGCGCCGACACTGCAACGAACGAGTACGTCGTCGAATGGGAATCTCCCACTCCGCGGCGGCCGTGGCTGAAATCGGTTAAGATTGCATCGGTCGCGTCCGAGCCGATCGAGATATCGCCGATTGATGCGCCCGGCATGCTGCCCAACGGCGCGCTGGTGCGCGTCCTCGGACGGCAAGGCGCGGGTGGATTCCGCATCGAACTGTACGGCGGATACGGCTTTACGCTTTCGGCCGAACTGCTCAACCGCGAGCCGTTCGTATGGCTGAAAGACCTGGGCGTTATCGCCTGCCGAAGAGGTGAACTCGCCGACTTGCCTGGAAAAATCGAAGCCCTCGAAGAGCGGGCGGCGGAGGCCCGCAAAAAGCCTTTCCGCTCGACCAGCGAAATATACTACGCCTGGACCGGCTACGACGTGACCCGGCGTCGGAAGGACGACCGGGCGTTCGAGTTCGCCTACCGCCTGCCGCGCGAGCCGGCGCCGCGGAGCCGGGACTCGATCGCCGCCATGCCGGAGGCGGACTACCGATATTTTCTCGATCGCGTTCAAGACCCGCCCTATCGCGTGATGTTTCTCGGCTGGCCGAACGTCTGCCAGGAGTTCGGCGTATTGTCGAACGGCGAGATTTGCGTCAGCGCCAACGCGAGCCGGCTGAGCGGCCATCCCCCGGCCGAGCATTTCGCCGTGCGGTTCGGCGTCGGCGACGAACCGAGATTCAAAGAATACGGCGACCGGTCGGTCGTTCAGGAGTTGGAAGACGGCTACCACACGATCGTCCGCACGCGATGGAAGTCGGACGGCGCCGCCGTTCGCGCGGCCGCCTGCGTCTATCCGCTGGACGGCGAGGAAGTCCGCACTGGCAACGAGCCGTTGGCGGCGTTCGTGCGCGTCGTGCGCGAAGGCGGCTCGAATGAACCGCTCTGGTTGAAAATCCTCCCCGACCAAGAGGTCTCGCCCATCTGGCCGGTCAAGAAGATTTTCAAGCCGATCAAGAACCTCGCCGCCGCGCGGGTCGATGGTTCGACGATAACCGCCGGCGACCGGGTGGTCCTCGGATTCGATTCGGTCCGGGCCGTCGTCGCCTCGGCCGACGAGAAGGAGGTGCTGGTCAGGCTTGAACCGGACGAAGACCATGTCGATTTGATGATACCCTACGTCGCCGTCGATGCGGAGTTGGTCGGCAAAGCGCGGGCGATGGGATTCGACGAGGCGCTGAAACGCACAAAACGCTACTGGGACCGACGGCTTTCGTCCGGTGCGCGAATCGAGACGCCCGACGCGACGGTCAACAATCTCTACAAGACATTTTTGCCGCGAACGCTTTGTTGCGCCGAGTTGGACGCCGAAGGCGATTATGTCTTGAAAACGAGTCCCTTGGTCTACGACGCCGTCTGGCTGCACATCACCGCGTTGGGCATCGAGGGGCTTTCGCGGCGAGGGCATTTCGACGACGCCCGGCGTTATCTCGAAACCGCCTTCCGCTGGCAGGGCTCGCAGGGGCCCGACTCGGAACATTACAGTTTATGGAAGGGATTTTTCAACACCCCGCCGCGCTACACCGTTTGGGTTTGGTTGAACTATCACGGCTGGACGCAATGGGCCGCCGCGCGGTATTTTCTCTTCTCCGACGACAAGCAGTGGTTGAACGAGAAGCTGCCGGCGCTGGTCGAGAGCCTCGAATGGACGGTCGAGCATCGGCGGAAGACTAAGCGCGAAAATCCCGACGGCACGCGGCCGCTGAACTACGGCTGGCTTCCCGCTGGCCGGGTAAACGACGGCGCGACCGGCACCAGCGCTTGCACCGACTGCGTCAACTGGATGGGCTTCAACGAGTTGGCGCTGCTGTTGGAGCGGTTCGGTCATCCCCGCGCCGCCGAGTTCCGCCGCGAGGCCGACGACTACCGCGCCTGCATCCTCGACGGACTGCGGCGGGCCTCCGTCCTGCGCGAGCCGGTCAAGCTGAACGACGGCGCCTTCGTCCCCTACGTGCCCGGCTATCTCGAATCGACCGGCCACGAGCAAAACATGTGGTTCGCCGCCGTGGTCGACGTCGGACAGAACATGATGCTCGACTCGGGCGTCATGCCGTCGGGCGAGCCGATGGAGGATTGGGTGCTGGCCAACTGCGAGGACAATCTATTCAGCTTGGCGCCCAACCTGGCGGACGAGGCCTATTTCGTCGGCCAGGGACATCGATACATTCGCCGCGACGAGACGAAAATGGCCCTCTATACGTTCTACAGCCTGATGGCGTCGGGCATGTCGCGGCAAACGCTGACCACGTTCGAGCATCGCTCCTGGGGCAAGGGCAAAGCGTTCGATCTGGCGCCCTGGGCGATGTGCAACTACACCCGATTTCTCGCCGCGATGCTCGCCCTGGACGACGGCGACGAGCTTGTATATTGCAAGGCGACGCCCCGGGCGTGGCTGGCCCCGGGGAAGCAAATATCGGCCGATGGATTGCAGACCCGTTTCGGCCCGACCATCTTCAAGCTGATCGCCGAGGAAAATTCGATTCACGGCGAGTTCGAGTTGCCCACCCGTTATCCGCCGAAATCGGCGCGGCTGGTGTTGCGAACGGATGGCAAGATAAAATCGGTCGCCTTCAACGAAAAATCGGCTCGATTCGATCCCGCGACCGAATCGGTCGCCTTGCCCATTGGAGTCGGCAAGGTTACATTACGGGCTGAAGTCGAGCGGTGAGAAACTTATTTCTTGCAGCAACCGGTAAACACAAAGCCGCGACCGTTGGTCGCGCAATAATCGCTGCAATAATATCCGCGACCAACGGTCGCGGCTTTATACTATGATCCTCTATCTCATCCGACACGGCGAAAGCATCTATAACGCCGAGGGGCGCGTCCAGGGGCAATCGGACGCGCCGCTCTCGGAGTTGGGCCGTCGGCAGAGCCGGGCGGTGGCCGATGCAATGGCGTATCGGCCGATCGACGCGATCTACTCAAGCCCGTTGCGGCGGGCTTACGCGGTGGCGAAGGACATCGCCTCGCGCCACGGCCTGCCGGTCCGCACGGATCCGCGGCTGAAGGAGATCGCCGTCGGCGAATTTCAGGACCGGATGCGGACGGAATTGGAAGAGGAGCATCCGGAGGAGTTGGCCCGCTGGTGGACCGGCGACATGGACTACGCCTTTCCCGGCGGCGAGACGCGGCGGCAACTGGCCGACCGGGGCGAGGAAGCATTTCAAGAGATTGCCTCGAACGGCCACCGCAACGCCGTCGTCGTCGCCCACGGCGGCCTGCTGGTCCACACGCTCCGCCGCCTGGTCGACGCGCCGAAAGATTCGCTGTTTGGATTGCGCAACTGTTCGATCACCAAGCTGAGGACGGACGGGCACGGACGCTTCGAGTTGGTCTCGTTCGACGAGGTGGACCATCTCGGCGAGGTCGGCGTCTCGCTGGGAAAAGATTTGTAATCCTACTCCCCTCTCCCGTAAGCAGGAGAGGGGCCCGAGGTTGAGGGCGGTGGGATTTCGCTGAAGAGCAACCAATCGGCGACAGGAATCGCCTCCCACAGTTCCGTACATTCAAAACGGTGGTACAGGCGGAGGAATATCTTCCACCCGCACGTGCAGCCGGGCGGTGGCCGTCTCGCCCCGGCGGTTCGTCCGCGACACCGAGACGATGTAAGCGCCCGGCTTCGCAAAGCGGTGTTTGACCGCGGCGTATCCGTTCTCGTCGTGTTGGTTTAATATTCGGCCGTCGGGCTGAACCTCAACGGGGACCGAACGGGTTTCGACCGCCGGGCTGCCGTCGCCGAAGTCCCATCGCTCGCTCCCCTCGTCGCGGCCGAGCGCGAACGCACGGACCTTAAATGTGATTTCATCTCCGGGACCGATTAGATTGCTCGGCCAGTGGACGGCGTGGATCGTCGGCGTGACGTCTTTCGGCCGGCGGCGGTCGTATACCACGACGACGGCGAAATCGTAGTCCACCCGGCCGTCGGCGTCGGTTATTTTCAACGTCTCGCTATACTCTCCGCAGCGGTCGTAGCGGCGTTTGACGGTCGATCCATCGGCGGTCGTTCCATCGCCGAGAATCCACTCATATTTTTTGACGTGCCCGGGGCCGTCGGCGCTCCAGGAACGGTTGCCGTCGAGCGTCACCTCCTCGCCGATCCAGGCGACGCGATGCGGCCGGGCGACGGCCTGGAGCCGTTCGTCGAGGTTTTCGCGGTGGTACGCCCACCAGACGAAGGCGTAGGCGTCGCTGGCGCCAAACCGGCCGCTGGGTTGCGGGGCGTCGATCTCGAAGTGGAGATGCGCCCAGCCGCCGCTGCCCCCCTCTTTGCCGACCAGGCCGATTTTCTGGCCGATCTTGACACGGCCGCCCAGCTCGATCGCCGGGTCGATCGTGTGCAAGTGGCTGTAGCGGTAGTACCAGCCGCGGCCGTCGCGGAGATAGACCGCGTCGCCGCGCGGCTTGACCACCGAGGGAACCTCCTCCGCGTCGATCGTTTTTCCCCGGACCGAAATAACCACGCCGTCGGTCGCCGCGACCACTTCGGTCAACCCTTCCGCCCCGCCGAAATCGAGGCCGTAATGGTAATAAACGGGGGTCTGCCCGGGCAGGTCGCAGGCGTTGACGAAACACGGTTCGTTGGCCATTTGCGTGTCGCCGACGAACCACCGCTGCCGGACCGGATAGACGAACGTGCCGGGGCGGACCCAAGGCGAGCCGGCCGGCCAAAGGCGAACGCGGGCGTCCTTGTCCAACGCCCAGGGGTTCTTTATGCCTTCCTCTTGCACATATCCTTTTGTAACGGCACAGTCGATCCGCACCCCGCCGACGGTCGTCGGCAGCCGGTAGTTGGCCGCTTCGAGCGTCGCCTTTTGCCCGTTGACCTCGACGATCGCGCGGGCCGCGCGGACGGCGTTGCGCAGGTTGTCGCGGGTCTCTTGCACGTCCAACAGTTTGACCGTCGCCCGAGTGCCGTCGCAAAGGACCGCTTCGCGCGACTCGCCCACGTTCAAATCGACGGTGCGGACCACCGGCTCGATCGGCCGCGGCCACACTTCGTTCGCGGTTGCGCCCATACACGCCGCAATTAGTAGCAAGGAATACATGGTTTTGCAGGTCCTTTCATGGCGGAATTAATTTGATTGAAGCATCACCATCGCAACGGCTCCTGCCAGGCCTCTTTCAAGTCGGCGATATCGGCCTCGATCAACGGCGTTTTGCCGACGATTTCCAGCCGGCCGTTGTCGATTACCTCGCCGATTCGGGCATGGGGAACTTTTTTCAGGGCCGACTCGAACGAGTCGGCGTTTGACGGTTGGACCTCGCAGAGGAAGCGGGAATTGGACTCGCTGAAGAGAAGAGCGATGTCGGAGTACAAGGCGCCCTCACCCCCGGCCCCTCTCCCGCCTGCGGGCGAGGGGAGATCGGAATAACCCTCACCCCCGGCCCCTCTCCCGCCTGCGGGCGAG
>JAFGLH010000192.1 GCA_016928165.1 Pirellulales bacterium
AACTCGGGGAACAGCGGAATCACGCGCGATTCCTTGCCCTCATAGTGCTCCGTCTTCGAGCTACGTACCAAAAGCTTTCCGCCGTCCCACTCAATGTCACCCCAAGTCAGAGCCAGCGTCTCGCTCGGTGTCCTGAGGCCCCCATACCGCGCCAGAGCGAAGATCAGCCGCCATTCGGTGTCAGGACAGGCTTCCAAGACCTTGGTCATATCTTTGGGGGTTATGAAGCGGCGCCGCTCTTCGTTCGCGAGCGAGCCGCCTTTGAGCTTGCGAAACGGATTCTTGTCGATCAGTTCGGCCTCAAGAGCCGCATTGAAAAACAGCTTTGCGTTGCCGGTTCGCTTGCGAATCGTGGCCTTGGACAAGCCCCCACGTTTCATGTAGCGAACAAAGCCACGGGCGTCCCCTTCGGTGACGTTCCTCAGTGGTTTGTCCGGCCCGAGGTACGCCAGAAGGTTCCGGCGTGTCTGTCCGTAGACAATCAGGCTGGCGGGTTTGATGTCGTCGCGATCGCGGAAGTACTCTTCCAGGAATGGGCCCAAGCAGACTGGCGGTTGTGCGTCGGTTTCTGGATCCGCTTCAACGACTCGCGGCTTGACAAGGCCGAAACTCGCAAGCTTGCGATGCATATCTTCCGGCAAGGCCGCCACCCACAAGGCCGTGTCCGTGTCGATGCCGGTGAATCGACCGATGATGAGGTTTTCGAGCTTCTGCTTGAAGATACGGGCCTGCTCCATGTTGGCCTTGCCCAAACGGATCACCCGGCGGCGTCCGTCCGCTGCCACGAAGAGCACTCGCTTCCGCCCGCCCGCGTCTTTGCAAATACTTGCCATGTCACTTGCTCCCCAAGCTCTTTTCGGCTTGTGAACGAATCCACGTTGCCAGGGGCAAACCTTCCCGCTTCGCCGCCTCGCTCATCGCTTCATAAAGCCCCGGCGTGAGGCGGACGAACACGCCCTCGGTCTTTGCCTTGTCCGCTGGCAACGGTGGTCGGCCCATCTTCTTCGGTTTCGGCTTTGCCTTGCTCATGCCTACAGTTTACTTCCCGATATTCAGGAAGTCAACAGGCTTTCCGAGATTTTTTCTTCGCTCGTTCGATCCAAGCCCGAAGATCCAGCGGATCGTAGCGGACGGCCCGGCCGATGCGAACGGCATGGAGTTCCCCGGCCTTTGCCAGGGCGTAAAGGGTCCGCTCGCTTACCGAAAGCACCTTTGCGGCTTCCTTGCTGGTCAAAAGCAGCGGCTCGACCGCATTTTCCTCGCGTCGTCCAAACATCGGTCAGGCCTCCTGTTTCGACGCGTCGAGCGGCTTCGCTTGGCCGACCGCCGGCTGCTGGCGGCGTTCGTGCAGCGCCGCGACGATGGTCCGCTCGAAGTCGCGCAGAATCTCTGGCACCGTCGGCCCGCCGGACCCGGATTGAGCGCGCTGGATCGCGTGGAGCGAAGGAAGCCGTGAAGCCAATTGTCGCCGCAGAATATCGACGACGTCCCCGGTCGCGCGGCTTTGCAGCCAGGAGAGCCGCATCTCGGTAAATGCGGCGTGCAAGACTTCCGCCGCCAGCTCGGCGTCCTCGACATAATCGAGCACTTCGGCCACCGACTGCATAATCTGGGCGTCCCGCTCGTCCAGCTTCTGTTCGACCTCGTCGGCGGCGTAGAGGGTGGTTCCGTCGTCGCCCTCGTGGCGCAGACCCAGCTTGTCCAGCAGCACTTCCATTTGGCCTCTGCTGATGCCATGCCGACCGCCCAGTTCCGCCGCCGTCAACCATTCTCGACCATTCATGCTTGATTCCTTTCAGTTGCGCTTTTTTTAGTGTTCCCAGGGTTCCTCATCGACGCCGATCGCCGACGCCGTGACTTCTTCATCTTCCTCGCCCTCTTCGGAGTCCGTTGAATATGACTCTCGTACCAGCTCCGCGATTTGATCGAGTAGGGTGACGGGCTTTTTTTGACCGTGGCTCTCGGCATACCGGCACAGGTATTCCTCCATCGCGTCGCAGGTGGCCTGCGCCATCTCCAACGACGAGCACAGCGCAAATGAAACCCAAGTCGGCGGTCGCCCACGACACAGCAGGCGTTTGCTGGCATCCAGCGCCGTGGCCAGCGAATCGGCATTGAAGACCACGCGGCCGTCGGGATAATAGCCGACCTCGGAAACCCACAATCTTTCACGCGCCAATTCAATCAACTTTTCATTTGTCACGGTCCTGCCCTTTCCTTGTTTTGATGATGATGCCCTGTTCCGCCATCAACAACGTCTCGGGGCTGAAGCGCATCGCCAACCGGCAACCCGTGCCGGAGCCGTGCCGGCTTTTTTCGACCCTCAGGGTTCTGTTGTGCTCGATCTCCACCGTGCCGCAGGCGGTGCGGACCAGCGACGTCTTCATGTCGTGAGCCTGCAACACGAACATCGTGTCACAAAAGCGCTCATAGGCGGCGCCGGCGGCGAGGGTCTCTCGCGTCGGGTCGCTGACACCTTTGCTGGGATGACTGACGAGGAGGATCGTGGCCCCGTACGTTTCGGCTGTCCGTTTCAACCCCTTGACGAACCGCATGTCGCTGTCCCACGGCTTGCCCAGCCGGTTCAGCATCGTGATGGGATCGACGGCGACGACCCGCCTGCCGATCTTTGCCTGTTGTTCCACCCAGGATACACATTGCTCCTGACTGTCGATGTTCAAGGGGCCCGCGACGAACCAGTGCCGGGCCAAGCGCTCCAATACCGGAGCGTGCAGATCCAGCAGCTCGCGCATCCGATTAGCGTTGTTCTTGACCCATTGCGGATCTGTGACCGCTGAGACCTCCGCGAGTTGAGCCAAGGCGCGATGGAGGTAGAACGTAATGTCCCCCTCCAAAGCAAGAGTCGCGACATCAACGCCGTTGGCCAGCCAATACAACATGCACTGGACGACCATGAAGCTTTTCGAGCTGCCAACGCCGCCGCCGAGAACCGCCACACAGCCGGGTAGCGCCGGCAACGCCAGGCGGGTCGTCTCCGGCCAAGGCAGCGGGATGGAAATGTACCGACCGGCGGCGATCTGCTCGACTCGCTCGCGCAAAGCCCCCATCGGCTTGAGTGGCAAACGGTACCCGATGATCCGCTCCAGGTGGATTCGCAATTGTGCCTCTGTGATCCCCGTGTCGCAAAGTTGCTTGGCCGCGCTCTCCAAGTCGTCGAGCAGCTCGCGATCGCTCGGCGGGCCGAATTCGTCCGTGGCTTGGTTCATTTCTCTTCTCCGGCGGCGTACTTGCCCCAGCCCATCAGGCGGTCAACCTCGTCCTCGTCCGGGTCGTTGGCGGCCTCCGGATCGGGCCGGGCCGGCGGCTCGTCTTCCCATCGCCGCTCCGTTAAGAACTTGGTCGCGTTGGGGACGTAGCGGCCGCTGTCCTCGGCCAGGCTTCTGGACCACTGCTCGCTGTCGATGTGGATCTCCACGGACCGAAGGATTCGCTCAACCAACTCGGGCCCAGGAGACAGAAGCCTCCACGCCTCGAACGCGCGGACCTTGTGAATTTTCTTGGGGTAGACCTTCCAGAATTGCTCGAAGTCGGCAGTGTACACAGTGGCCTTCTGTGAAAGTTCATCTCCCCCCTGGACCCCCGTAGGGGGTGTTCTATTGTTGTTCTCTGTTGTTCGGGAGGCCGCTCGCCTCCCTTTTTCGACATATTCGCCTCCCTTTGCGCTACCGAAATGCCTCCCTTTCTCGGCCGGTAAAGGGAGGCCGCTCGCCTCCCTTTCGGCGGAAAGAATCTCGTAGTGGTTGCTGCGGTGGCGCCCGCCGCCGGACACCTTGCGGATGCAGCCTGCCTCACTGAGGCGGGCGATGGTGCGCAGGCAAGTCCGACGGTCAATCTGGAGGTCGCTCTCGATCCTCTTCAAACTTGGGTAGGCGGTGGGGTTGCCGCCTCGCCGCCAGCAAAGGTATGACAGCAACAGCTTGTCCAGTGCACTCAGCTCGGCAGCCTGGGGGGCGCGGAGCGCTGCAAACGGAGAGAACCGGGTCGCCTTCTTCATGCCCGGGCCTCCTGGGCGGGTGTCGGCACGGGCAAGCATCGATCGTGGCGGCGAAATCGCTTTGGGGGGTAGACGGTTGACTTGGCGGCGGAGAGGGAGTACTTTATCGGTGTAATCCCAACCCCGGCCGCCGCGAGGTCCCCACCCCGACGGCCTTTTTTTATGGGTGCTCGGCGCATAGATTGCCCTCCTTTCGCCCGGCCTGTTCGGCCAGAACCGCCCGGCTGGCGGCCAGGATTCGCAGGGCGGCTCGCACGTCGTCGACGCAAAAACGCATTCGGCGGCCGGCCGGCAACATCGGAATATCCCCGGCCACAGCCAGTTCGCGCAGATACCTCTTGGGGAGTCGCAGCGTGCCGGCGAGAGAGTCAAGCGATACGTATTCCTGCTGTTCGGTATCCATAACAGCAGAATAGCACCCGCCTCGATGCCGTCAAAAGGTGTGCGAGAATAGCGAGAAAAAACGAGAAAAGATAGTTCATTCGGGGCGGCGTGGCCGGGCCAGCGCATCCGCTTCCACCATACTCACAAGGTGCGGTCCTTTGCCACCCCTGCGGTGAGTGGTCAGCAGTCCGTCTGTGATGCGCGCCTGTAGCCATGAGCGAGAAACGCCCAAAGTCCTCGAAGCAACATCCAGGGTCTTGAGGTCGCTCGGCACCGCTCTCGAATCACGTGCCGCGACTCCCTCCTTCTCCTCCTCGCCCATCGGCACGGTGCCCGCCTCGGCTGGCCGTTCTTCCAGCCATCGCTTCAGCAAGCTCAATTGCGGATCTTCGGCCATCATCGTCAAGGTCACACGGAGGGAGTAGATTGTCGATCTCTTGCACTCAGCCTCCAACCAATAGACTATACCGTCTGCGCCCATAGGGGCCCTGGATTCCAACCCCGCAAAGAACTCCTGAATCGCCTTCACGCTTCCGACTCGCTCCTCCAACTTCTGAAAGGCCGCCTCGATAGCTGCTTTGTCCCCACTCTCGCGGGCCACCCCGATTTCGGTCAAACCGTCGATCAGCTCGCTACCCGTCACCGTTGCCCCCCTCCGCGCAGAAAAAGAGCCGGGCTGATGAGGCCCTGAAAGCCCGGTGTTCGTTGCCGATACACCCGCCCGGCGAAGGA
>JAFGLH010000193.1 GCA_016928165.1 Pirellulales bacterium
GGGCGAAAAATGTGCCTGTCCCCTTCACCGCCGAGGGGGACAGTCCCATTTTCGCGGTGAACCGCGAAAATCGGGACAGTCCCCCGTCAAAAACCGTCGCGGCGGGGGGCGGGGGGTATAAAATGGAAATTTGAAGAGTTGCTGACCAACAGGTTAGTCCGCCCTTTGCGACAACACGTAGAGCGTTGCCAACAACACAACGGGCACAAGGCTGAAACCGATTGCGCCATAGACGGGCATCATCAATACGCTGGCGGCCGCATAGAGAACGGCGGCCGGTTTCCAGTGACCCGCCGACCAGAGATTCGCCAGCGGAACGGCCAGCAGCGCCAGATCGTAAGTGAGCGCGTGCGGCGTCAGCAGGAGCATGAATAGGACGGCGGCGGTCTGCTGCCGCGACAATTCGGTCCCGTTCTCGCCGGTCTGTCGGCGGCGGACGACGGCGCGAAAGAGCATCCATCCGGCCGCGGCGGCGACGAGCAGTTGCAGGGTGATAGCCGATGTTTTCACGGCGGCGTCGGAAACGCTCGTGGGGAGCAAGAGGTTTTGCAGTATTGCCGCCGGCCCGTGCTCGGCCCAGGGCGAGAAACGGAAAAGGAGCGAGATTTTTCCGCAGACCGGCGGATATTCGACGTACTCGGCCAGCACCGCCGGGGAGAGAATGGCCGCGACGGCGACGAGTTGTCCGACCAGGCCGACTGCGGCGGCGGCGAGCGTCCGCCAGTCGCGCCGCAGCGCCAGGTAGATCATCGCCCCGGCGAGATACTGCGGTTTCATCGCCAGCAGCGACAAAGTCAGTCCCGCCCAGAAGCGATGGTTGCGGCGTTGCAGATGGAACCCGGCGACGAGGACCAACAGCAGCACGGCCGAGAGTTGTCCGAAGAGCACGGTGTCCCAAACGGGATAAAACGCCAACAGCGCGAGAGCGACCGTCGTTCGCCATCGGCGATCGACCGCCGCGCCGTTGATCAGCAGCCAGCCGGCCGCCAAAAAACAAGCGCCTTGGAGCGTCCACCAGAGGGCCAACGCCTCGGCGTACGGCAGCCGGGCCAGCGGCGAGACCAACAGCGGCGCCATCGGCGGGTAGAAGAGGCAATACGGCGGGTTAAGTTCGTCGTCGATCGGGGCGAGCGATTTTTGGATCTCTTGCAAACGCTGGTGATCGTACAAACGGCCCGCCTCGCCGTCGGCGATCATTCGCCCGGCGATGTAAAACACCTGGAAATCGCGGCCCCGCAACATGCCTTGCCGATCCGTCGGGCCGGGAGTCCATTCGACGAACGCGACCCGTCCGGCGGTCGCCAGCAGCAGCGCGGCCAGAAATACGTTCAGCAAGGTTCGATTTACGGTGTTTTCTCGCATGTATCGCCTTGCAATCGTCTTATGAATTTTTCCAATTCGGGCGGCAGCGGGACGTCGAAGTTCATCCGCTCGCCGGTCGCCGGATGGATGAAGCCAAGCTCGACGGCCGCCAACGCCAGCCGGGGCGCGCCGCTAGAGTCCGGTTCGACGGACCTCAACGGCGGCCGCCAATAAACTTTGTCGCCGCAGAGCGGATGGCCCGACTCGCTCAGATGAATTCGTATTTGGTGCGTCCGTCCGGTTTCCAACCGACATTCAACGAGCGTGTAACCGCCGAGCCGCTCGACTGGGCGGACGTGGGTGATCGCCGTCCTGCCCGCGTTCGGGTCCGCCGTGCTGCCGCGTCGACCGTCGCCGCGGTCGCGGACCAGCCGGCTGCGGATGATTTGCGCTTCGACGTAGCCGCGGACCACGGCCAGGTATCGCCGCCGGACGGAGTGTTCGCGGAACTGGCGCTGCAAGTGGCGCTGGGCGGCGGCGTTGCGGGCGAAGACCATCGGCCCGCTCGTCTCGCGGTCCAGGCGATGCACCGCGCGGACCGGACGGCGGTCGCTGGTTTTTTCCATCCGGGCGATCGCCCCCGGCAGCATTTCGTCAAGCGTCTGCTGAAACTGCCGCCTTCGTTGCAGGCGTTCGTCCGCGTGGCGGGTAGATGTGACGCCCGGCGGCTTGTCGACCACGACGACGTGTTTGTCGAGGTGCAGAATGCGGAGGCGTTCCGCTTTCACCGCCGGAGCGAGGGAGTGGGGGAACAGTTTCACGACGTCGTTTATGCGGAGGCGACGGCCGGCGTCCGTCCAAAGATTGCCGTTGAGCATGACGCGACGAGACTTCAACAGCCGTCGAACTTCCGACCAGGATTTATCCGGCAGCCACTCGCGCAGCGCGGCGGCGATGGTCGAGTCCACGTGTCGGGGAAGCACGCGAAAGAGTTTTTCTTTGGTTTTATCGGCGGCCATGCGTTTCATCCTATCGTAAGCTCGGGCGATGGACAAACCAGGCTTCAGCAATTAGACTAATACTATTGCGGGGTGGGGAATGTAGAATGTAGGTCAGTTACCCGGTACCTGACATATTCATTTTCATGTGAGTTTTCCGCTCCTTGTGTCAGGTACAGGGATACCTGACCTACCAGAAATCAAGGAACTTTCCCATGCGACGACTCGCTCTGTTCTGCTGCGTTGTTTCGTTATTGCTGATTTATCCGGCCGCACTCCGAGCCGAGCCGGAAGCGAAGAAGCACAAGCCGGCCGCCGAGAAGAAAGCCGGAGATGAAAAACAGAAAGAGGCCGCGAAGAAGGCCGAGGAGAAGAAGCCGGCCGTAGTCGTCAAGCTGACCCTTGGCGGCATGTTTCCCGAGGGTCCGCCCGCTCCGGGGCTGTTCGGAGAATTGCAGTCGTCGCTGGCCACCGCCATTAAGCGGCTCGACGAGGCCGCCGAGGACGGAGACGTGTCGGCCGTCTGGTTGAAGATCGAGGACTTGTCGATCGGGCGTGGCAAGCTGTACGAGCTGCGGGCCGCGGTGGCCCGGCTGCGGAAGGCGAACAAGCCGGTCTACGCCGAGTTGACCACCGCCGACACGGGCGCGTATCTGCTGGCCGCCGCCTGCGACCGGATCGTGATGCCCTCCTCGGGCATGTTGCTCGTGCCGGGAGTGAGAATGGAGATCACCTTTTACAAGGGTCTTCTCGACAAGCTGGGTTTGCGCTTCGACGCCCTGCAAATGGGCAAATACAAGGGGGCCGCCGAACCGCTGGTCCGCGACAAGATGAGCAAGCCGTTGCGGGAGAGCCTCGAAGCGATCGTCGAGGACAACTACCAAGAGATGATTAAGACGATCGCCGCCGACCGCCGCTTGAAGGACTACCAGGTGAAAACCCATTTGGACCGGGGGCTGTTCACGCCCGAGGACGCCAAAAAAGCCGGTCTGATCGACGACGTGCTTTACCCCGACCAGATGAAAGAGAGTTTGAAGAAGCGGCTGAAGGCCGAGGAAATCAAGATTGTCGCCGACTATAAGCGGAAAAAGATCGACACCGACTTTTCGGGCTTTTCAGGGATGATGAAGCTGGTCGAGCTGGCATTCGGCGGGAAAAAATCGAAAAAAGGAGAAAAAAAGCCGACGATCGCCGTCGTCTACGCCGTCGGACCGATCATGGAGGGAAAGAGCCAGACCGACGTGTTCGGCTCCTCCTCGCTTGGATCGACGACGCTCGCGGCCGCGTTGCGCAAGGCCGCCGAGGATAAAAACGTCAAGGCGATCGTGCTGCGGATCGACAGCCCCGGCGGTTCGGCCACGGCCAGCGACCTGATCTGGCGGGAGACGGTCCGCATCAAAAAACCGATCGTCGCCAGCATGGGCGACGTGGCCGGCAGCGGCGGATA
>JAFGLH010000194.1 GCA_016928165.1 Pirellulales bacterium
AGCCAGCAAAACTCTCGGACTCGATCGTCGTACCTATGAACGACTTACGGCACATTGTCACACATAGCCAAATTTGGAACTACTGATCCTGACTTGATTGCGAACGTCTCGACGTGCAAGTCGCCGCAGCAGATGTTCGGCGCGGTGGCGAAGACCTACTACGCCGCGATGCTCGGCAAGCGGCCGGAACAGATCGTGGTCGTTTCGGTCATGCCCTGCACGGCGAAGAAATTCGAATGCCAGCGGCCGGAGATGGACGCCAGCGGCTCGCGCGACGTGGACATTGTTTTGACCACGCGCGAACTGGGTAAGATGATCCACGCGGCGGGGATCGACTTCGACGCCTTGCCGGACGAGGAGATGGACGCTCCGTTGGGGCTTTCCAGCGGCGCGGCCGACATTTTCGCCAACACCGGCGGAGTGATGGAAGCGGCCATCCGCACCGCCTACGAGGTGGTCACCGGACGCGAGTTGCCCCTGGCCGGCCTGCATGTCGCCGAGGTGGCCGGACTGGAAGGCGTGAAGGAAGCCTCGCTTAAGTTCGAGTCGGTCAAGCCCGAGTGGAAGTTTCTCGAAGGCGTGACGCTGGAAGTGGCCGTGGCCCACGGACTGGGCAACGCCCATCGGGTGATCTCCGCCGTTAAATCCGGAGAAAAACACTATCATTTCATCGAAGTGATGGCCTGTCCCGGCGGCTGCATCGGCGGCGGCGGACAGCCGCGGTACACGAACAACGAAGTCCGCCGGGCGCGGATCGAGGCCATCTATCGCGAGGACGAAGGGAAGAAGCTCCGCAAATCGCACGAAAATCCGGCCATCTTGCAGCTTTACGGCGATTTTCTCACCGACGGCCCCCTCGGCCACCGCAGCCACGAATTGCTGCACACCACTTACGCGCCGCGGGAAAAGGCCTAGCGGCCACGGTAGGTCGGGCGACGCCTGACATATTCCCGTGAAAAACCGCCTCAGCCGTGCGTAAGGTATATCCCGACCTGCGAAAAGCTTATCTACGCCGGATTTTCCGCACAATCCCTTTTTCTTCGTCGTATAATTATATGACGACAAAGGGCAAGCGACTCCGGTGGACGGCCGCCGCCGGATGACGCCGGCCTCCCGCCGGTGCCGGACGTATGCAATACGGCACGCACAACGCCTACCACGATGAGATACATATTATATATTCCGGCATTGCTGCTAGCCGCCGGCGTCGCGTTCGCAGAAGCGTCCGACGTTGCATCACCGCCGCGAAGTTCTCTTGAACGGCGGCTATTTGCCGACGCGGCGGACGGGCGTCTGGACGAACTCACGCCCCTGGAGGCCGCCCTAGTGGCCAGCGGCGTCGAAGATGCCGCTTCCCTGCGCCGTTACGAGCGAAAGGCGTCCGCGCTGGTCGAACGACTTCGCGCCTCGGGCGAACTGGTCGGCCCGCCCCGCCGACGCGCCGAGGCAATCTTCGATTTCATGCACGGGCAAGTGCTCGTCGGCGGATACGACCTGAAACACACCGATCTGCGTCGCGTGTTCGACGAGGGGCAATACAATTGCGTCACCGCCACGGTGCTCTACAACTATCTTGCCGGCCAGTCGGGGTTCGACAGCCAAGGGTTGCAGATGCCCGGCCACGCGATGAGCCAACTGATGCTGGCCGACGGCCCGTTGGACGTTGAGACCACCTGCCCGCGATGGTTTCAACTGGCCGACGCGCCGGAGCGGAGAAAGGCGGCCGTCTCGCGTTCGATCGGCTCGGCCGCCACGGCCGATCGCTCGAAGGCCCGACGGGTTACGCCGATCCAACTGGCGGCGATGATCTACTATAACCGCGGCGTCGATCTGTTGGCGGAGAAGCATTTCGCCGAGGCAGTCGCAGCCAACGTCAAGGCGCTGCGGCTCGATCCTCAAAATGCCGCCGTTCGGGGAAACCTGTTGGCGGCGATCAACAACTGGTCAATCGAGTTGGGCAACCAAGAGTACTACGCCGAGGCGGTCGAACTGCTTCGACAGGGGCTGGCGATGGATCCGACATTCGAGGCGTTTGCACAGAACTACGTCCACGTCCACCGCCAATGGGTCGAGTCGCTCTGCCACAAGGAACACTACGAGGAGGCGTTGGAAATCATTGCCCGGGCAACGTCCGAAATGCCCCGGCACGACTGTCTGGTCCGCATGCAAGACGAAGTCTGTCGGCGCTGGTCGAAGTCCATTTCTGCCGCGCCGTGCGTTCATTCCCATCAAGTGCCTTGCGCCGTTTGTCCTTCGCCGCTGGAATGAATACTTTCTCGCTCGATTCCCGTCGATGGATAGACGGGGATCGGACCGTTGGCCGGCCCTGGGCCGATCGGGGCCGCCTCGTTCCGATCGACCGGCGGCAGCCGGCGCACTTCCTTGCGGGGCACCGGTCCGTTTTGCCCGCCGCGCGAAAGGCCCGCGAAATGGACCGGAACCAAAGGCGCCTCGATCGCCGACGGGCTGGTCGGCCGAGCTTCCGGCGGCGGCATCTCGGCCGCCAATAGAGGCTCGTGTTCGACCATAGGCGGGGCCTCTTCCACCGGCTGACCGTCCTTTACGATTACATTGCTTTCTTGCGGAACCGCATCAGGCTGGTCGGCCGGCGGGTCCGTTGCGTCGGAGGTTTTCGCGGCCGCCGTTTCGGCCGCCTGAAAGACGATCGGATACCGCGTCGCGTTGAAGGCGATTGAAACGGCGGCCAGCGCAAGCCCGAATATCGTGGCCGTTGTTCTGGCCATAACACTCTCCCCGTGAGTTGAGCCAGTCGATTTTTATCTCTGAAAAAACCATACACCTCACCGGCGCCGAGGCAAGTGAAAAAAGGCCTGATGATTGACGAAACGGCGTCAAACTTGAAGGAGGGAAACAATTAGGTAAAAGGTAGCGAGAGAAAAAGTACGTTTGGCGGGCTATGCCTCCGCCGCGGTTATCTTGGCCAACTCCGTGTGGACCATGTTCAGCAGCGTTTGCAGAAAGGCCACGACCATCGGGCCGACAAGAATGCCGATCGGACCGAGGGCCTCTACGCCGCCCAGCACGCTCAGCAGCGCCAACAGCGGATGGAGGTTCGAGCGGCCGTGAAGGATCAACGGCTTTATCAGGTTGTCGGCCATCGAGACGACCGTAGCGCAGTAGGCGGCCAATAGCACGGCGGCCAGCGTGCGGCCCTCGACGGCGAACAGCCACAGACAGATGGGGGCCCAAACGATCGCCGCCCCCACGAACGGCACCAGCGTAAACAACATGCTCAGCACGGTAAGCAGAAAGACGGCGCCGACGCCGGCCACGAGAAATCCCGCCCCCGCCAACAGACCCTGCACGAACGCCGACAGCAGCGTGGCCACGATCACCGTGCGGGTGATCTCGCCGAACTGATCGAGCAGGGCGCGGTTGTGGTCGTCTTCCAACGGCGAGAGCCGCATTACGGCCCGCAACATGACCGGTCCGTCGGCAAAGAAATAGAACGTGGCCAGAATCATTATCGCTAGGCCGAGAAGCGTCGAGCCGAGAAATCTGGTGGTCCTCAACGCCAACGGGGCGATGAAGTCGCCGACCCCGTCGCCGATTTTGCTCATCAAGTCTTGCGGATCGATTTTCACGCCGATTCGACCACCCCACTCGACGATTTTATCGCTGGCCCATTCGGCGAAGGCGGCTACGTCGGGGGCCTCCATCGCATTGTCTCCCTCGTCGGTCTCGGCCGACTTGGCCGCGGCCTCGCCGCCGGTCGCCGTGCGGTACAACGATTGCGCCTCGTAGCCCGCCTCGACCAATAGAAGCAACAACGGAACGAGCACGATCAGCAGGATCGAGCCGGTGGTCAGCAGCGCCGCGACACGCTCGTGTTTGCCGCAGCGGGCCCGAAACCAGCGGTGCAGCGGCCCGAACATGACCGCCAGCACCAAGGCCAGAAACAGCGGCAACAGAAAACCGGACATCACCTCTAAAAACAGCCCGCCGATTATCAGCAATATGACGACCAACACGACGAACGAGACGATTCTTGCCACAGCCGGTCTCCTGTTCGATCGGGAAGTGATATGATATGGTCAGAGTTTAGGATAATTGGCGTTTACAGTAAATAGTAGCGCGGGTCGAGCGCAACGAGCCCCACCTCGCTCGCTACCCAAACCATGCTTGACAAACTTTTTTCAGGTGATACTTCGCCCGAGATGCTGGGCGACGGCTATGGCTTTGCCGAAGGCCCGGCCGCCGACGCGCAAGGAAACGTTTACTTTTCCGACGGCCAAAACGACTCGATCTACGTCTGGCGACGGGGGCGGCCGCCGGAACTGTTCGTTGACGACAGCACCGACGCCAACGGCATGATGTTCAACGCCGAGGGCCGACTCTACGTGTGCGAGGGCGCGGCCCATCGCGTGGTGGCCTACGACGTGAAGACCAAGGCCAAGCGAGTGCTATGCGAGGAAATCGACGGCCGGCCCTTCAACGAGCCGAACGACCTGGCCGTGGACCGCACGGGCGGGTTCTTTTTCTCCGATCCTAATTACGCCCACCGCGGCCGGCCGGCGACGATGAAAGAGGACGTCTATTATTGCAGCGCGTCGGGCCATGTATCGCGCGTCTCGACGATCTGCCGAAAGCCGAACGGCGTGCTCCTCTCGGCCGATGGGAGGACGCTCTATGTGGCCGACAGCCGCGGCGGGTGCGTCTATCGCTACGACGTGACCGCTCCCGGACGGCTCGACGGCGAGCGGCTTTGGATTGAAGGGCTAGACGCCAATCCCGACGGCATGACGCTCGACGTGAGGAACAATCTCTACGTCTGCTGCGGCGCGGCGGGGCTGCGGATTTTCAATCCCTCTGCTCGGCCGCTCGGTCAAATCGACGTTCACGCCGCCAACTGCTGTTTCGGTGGCAGAGACTTTCGCACGCTTTGCATCGCCTCGGCCAATCGGTTCCTCGGCATCCGCGCGGAGGCAACGGGCATGAAACCGCTGCCGCTCCGACCATAGGCGGCGGTATTCACGAATACACATCCTACATGGCAGACCGAGCGGACGGGTACGGGTAAGTAGGCAAGAATTGCATGGCGCCCGGATTCACCAGAAGAGTGCTCGACTCGCACGCAACAATTTGCCAGGACACTGCCTTATTTTGCAACACCTGTTCAATTATGCTGTAGCAAAATAAAACAGGCGAGCTGAAGGTGGCTCGGGCAACCATCCATCAGCTCGCCAGTGGTAACCGGAAGCCATCGCTTCCGATCCGTCGGGGGTGCCTTTCTTCTCCGCTCTATAAGGGGTAGATAACCTCTTGCCTGCTAACACGTTCCGGTGATTTCATCGGCGTCTTCTCAGACACCTCTTCGTATGCCGGCCACCGCCTCCGCCTCTTCTCCGTTCCGACCCCGCGCCATCTTCTTAGTTCTCATCGCATCCCAGCCCGTTTCGCCCCGGACCGGATGCCCTCTGTTGTACCAGCACATTGTGCTAACGGCGTGCCAATACGTTGAAAATAATCAACAGACATAAAAACCATGCCTTAGCCAATTTTCATTGCCGCTTATAAGGAATTGCGGGGGCGCGACAACGCGACCATCCGGTCGCGTGGGGACACGAAAATGGGCGATTGGTTAAGGGACTCTAACAAAACCCAACCGCCCTCACCCCCTGTAACCGTTCACGGACCGGGGGACTGGCTCATTTTTTCGCCTTTTCGAAGGCGAAAAATGTGCCTGTCCCCTTCACCGCGAGGGGGACAGTCCCATATTCGCGGTGAACCGCGAAAATCGGGACCGTCCCCTGTAAACGGTTACCACCCCCTGCCCCCTCTCCCGCGAGCGGGAGAGGGAGGGTTATTTACGCTATCCGTGCCGTCAGTACTGAGTGGATTCGCCTAGGGGGTCTTGGCCGGATTGCATCATTTGTTCGATGCTTTGTCCTTCGTTCTTCGGGAGGAAATCTTTCGGATCGGGCACGCGGAAGAGGACGGCGAAGGCGATAGCGCCGGCCAGGGTGATGGCCAGCGGGACGGACCATATCTTGGTCCAGTTGAACTTCTCGCCCTCGGAGTTTCGCTGCATGATGTATCCGGCCAGTTGCGTGCCGAGGAAGAGGCCAATTCCATTGGTGGCGATGAAGATGATCGACTGTGCCGAGGCCGCGATCGATTTTGGGGCCATTGCATTGACGAACCACTGTCCACCAATCATAAAAAAAGCATAGGCCAAACCGTGGAAGGCTTGGATCAACATTACCCATAGCGCCCGTTTGCTGACGACGTATGTAGCGAAGAGGATGGTCCAACTCAAGGCCCCGATAATAAAGAGCCATTGATATCCTTCGTATTTGCCGAGTTTCAGGGTTTCGGACAGATCGAGGATTTGACTGAGGAGGAAGATGGTGGCAACGGTCTGTACGGCCTGGGCCAGGGCCATTACGGCGGAGACATTTCTGCCTTTCACGCCCCGTTCTTGAAGGAAACGGCCCGTGCCGAGGAAGTAAAACTGCATCATTCCCGAGACAACCAACTGGACAACGATAAAGACCAGATAGCTGTTGTTTTTCAGCATTGCCAGGGCTTCCATGATGGGGCTGTCTTCCGAGGCCGGCGGCAATGGTATTTGGAGAATGCATACGACGACCATCACCAGCGACAGAATTGCAGCTACCACAAGGCTGTCCGGCCCGTCGCCGGTGGACTTGCGGAGTTTGCGGATTCCGGTCAGCAGATAGCCGATCAGCGCCCAGGCCACCGGCGCCCAGAAAAACACCCAGGCCTGCACCCCCGTGGTAAATTTTTGGGCGAAGACCATATTGTTGACCAGCGGCAGCGTGGCCGTGTAGAAGATCGAGTAGAGGAGCATGGTGACGAACATGCCCCAGAACCTTTTCTGCGCCGCCGCGATGAACAACAGCACCGCGCCGACCGCGTGCGAAGCAAGGATGATATGCTCGCTGTTAAAACAGCTATCGGCCAGATAGCCTGAGGCCAGCGGGGCGAAGATGCAGGCTAGCGGCAGCGTGGCGTAGACCCAGCCGGT
Source organism: Pirellulales bacterium (assembly GCA_016928165.1). GTDB lineage: Bacteria > Planctomycetota > Planctomycetia > Pirellulales > Thermoguttaceae > JAHIKV01. The sequence continues at coordinate 7,013 of JAFGLH010000194.1, forward strand.
CTGCCGGCCGTTGAGCTTCAGCGGGCCGAGCAGCCGGACGGCCAACACTGGCATCCAAGCTCCCCAAATCGCGAATTCCAATCCCATCAACGCACTTAGCCGAAAATAGACGCTCCAGTCCATTGTTGTCTCCCGGTGAGAAGGAAAAGTCCGCCAGCGCGGACATGTATTATGAAGAACGAGAGCGATTTTAGCCGGGCGGGCGATAAATGCAATCGGCACAACGGCTGATAAGCACTGACAGAGCCAGTGGCACTCAAACTCATTTCAGCACGGGGCAGTAGTCAAACCACTCGCGGTTCTGGCGGCACATCCATTCGGTGGCGCCGGGCGGACCCCAACCGCCGGCCTCGTAAAGCTCCAGCGGCGGCCAGCCGGGACGTTGCCAGCCGCGCTGGATCGGGTCGATGATCGACCAGGCCAGCTCCACCTCATCGGCGCGGGAAAACAGGCTCGCGTCACCCTGCATCACGTCCAAGAGCAGCCGCTGATAGGCCTCGGGCATGCGGCCGGAGAACTTCTCGCGGAAGGTGAAGTTCAGGTCGGTCATGCGGAGCTTCATGCCGGCCTCCGGCACCTTCGTCTGGAAGTGCAACTGGATGCCCTCAGCCGGTTGCACCTGGATCACCAGCCGGTTGGCCCCGAATGCCGCCCGAGGTCCGCCCTCGAACATCATGTGCGGGGCGGGCCGAAATTGGATCACTATCTGCGTGGTCCGGCAGGACATCGCCTTGCCGCTGCGGAGCAGAAAAGGAACGCCCTGCCAGCGCCAATTGTCGATGTACAGCTTGATCGCGCCGAAGGTGGCCGTTTCGCTCTCTTCGGGCACGCCCGGCTCGTCGCGGTACTTGCGATACTGGCCGCGGATCGTGTCGGTATAGACCTCCTCGGGCTTCATCGCGCGGACCGAGCGGAGCACTTTCACTTTTTCGTCGCGCACCGCGTCGGCGTCGAATCGGGCCGGGGCCTCCATCGCCGTGAAGGTCATCAGTTGCAGCAGGTGGTTTTGGAACATGTCGCGGAGCACGCCGGCCGATTCGTAATAGGCCGCCCGCGAGCCGACAGTCAAGTCCTCGGCGGCGGTGATCTGCACGTGGTCGACGTAGTTGCGGTTCCAGATCGGCTCGAAGATGCTGTTGGCGAACCGCAGCACCAAGACGTTCTGCACCGTCTCCTTGCCCAGGTAATGGTCGATGCGATATATCTGGTGCTCGTCGAAGACCTGGTGGAGCCGTCGATTCAGCGCCTGGGCCGATTCGAGGTCGCTGCCGAAGGGTTTTTCGATGACGATGCGTCGCGGGCCATAATCCTCGTCGGCCATGCCCGCCGCGCCGATATGGTTGATCACCGTCTCGTACAGCGGCGGGGCCACGGAGAGGTAATATACCCGCGAGGTCTCTTGCTCGCCTTCGATTTCGGCAAGGGCGGTTTGCAGCCCAGCGTAATACTCGGCCTTGTCGGCGTCGCCCGGCTGATAAAAGATCGCCGGGGCGAACTGTCGCCATGCGTCGGCGTCGAAATCCTCTCCGACGTATCGGGCGGTCGATTCGGCGAGTTTGTCGCGCCATTGATCGTGGCTGTACTTCGTCCGCGAGATGCCCACGACGCGGGTGTTTTCCGGCAATCGTTTTTTACGGAACAGTTCGTACAGCGCCGGGACGAGCTTTCGCCCGGTCAGATCGCCCGAGGCGCCGAAAATCACGATCGTGTGTGACATGCAGTTCTACCCTCGTAGTAATATTGCACGGCCCGATGGTGATAATTAAAACCACGCGGCGGTGAAACCGCCGTCGACGTTTATCGCCGCGCCGGTCACGAAACTGCCGGCCTTCGGCGAGACCAACAGCAACAACGCCCCGATCAACTCCTCCGGCTCGCCGAAACGCCGCATCGGCGTGTTGCGGATTATGTTGTCGATCCGCTCGGCGTCCAACAACAGCCGGTTTTGCTCGGCCGGAAAGAAGCCGGGGCAAATCGCGTTGACGCGGACTCCGAATGTGGCGAACTCCTGGGCGACGTTGCGGGTCAGGTTCAACACGCCCGCCTTCGAGGCCGAATAGGCGAACACCCGCGAAAGGGGCAGGTGCGAGGTGACGCTGCCGATGTTGACGATTGACCCGCCGCCGGAAGAAATCATGTGTCGGCCGAAGACCTGGCAGGCCTGAAAGACGGCCTTCAGGTTGATCGCCATGACACGGTCCCAGTCGGCTTCCGAGGCGTCGAGGAACGTGCTGCCGGCGTTCACGCCCGCGCAATTGACGAGGATATTTACCTGGCCGGTCTGTTTGACGGCCTCGGCCAGGAGGTTTTCGAGTGAATCGCGTTTTGTGACCTCGACGGTGCAAAACCCGGCCTTTCCGCCGACTTCTTCAAGCGCCTTCACCCGCGCCTTGCATCCTTCCTCGGTCAGATCGCCGACGATGACGTGCGCCCCGGCCCGAGCAAGTCCTTCGCCCAGTGCGCCGCCGAGCACGCCCGCCCCGCCGATCACAACGGCCGTTTGTCCCTTTAACCCGAAAAGCTCTTCAAGATATTTCGCCGACATCGCTAATCCCTTTTCGCACATGCGTATATATTAACCACAAACTTATCGCATCATTGTAGCAAGAGTCGGCGGCCGATAAAATATGGGGAATACACTCATAATTTAGCGGAGGCCCGCCATGCGATCATCCCACCCGTCGCTCAACCGCCGTAACTTATTGAAATCCGCCGCGGGGACCGGACTCCTCGCCGCTTTATCCAATTCGCTCGCCTTCGCGCAACACAGCGACATCTCGGGATCGGATCAAGCAAAATTACCGCCGATCCGCCAGATCACGCGCGGACCGAAACACCATTGGTTCGGCTACTACGACAAGCACGAGTTCGACGCAACCGGGCAATACGTGTTGGGCATGGAGGTCGATTTCGAGCATCGCCAACCGAAGCCGGAAGACGAGATCCGCGTCGGCATGGTCGATCTCGATGACGGTGACCGTTGGATCGACTTGGGCGCGAGCCGCGCCTGGTGCTGGCAGCAAGGTTGCATGTTGCAATGGCGGCCGTGCTCGAAAAGCGAGATCGTCTGGAACGATCGGGAAGGCGACCGATTCGTCTGTAGAGTGTTGGACGTTTTTTCCGGCCGGCGGCGGACGATTCCGCATCCGATCTACACGCTCAGTCCCGACGGCCGCTGGGGATACTCGCCCGACTTCGCCCGGCTGAACGATTGCCGCCCCGGCTACGGCTATGCGGGCCTGCCGGATGTAAATCGAGACGTGTTGGCGCCGGCCGACTCGGGCATTTTTCGCGTTAACTTGGAGACGGGTGAATCGAAGCTGATCGTCTCGCTGGCCGAGGCGGCTCGCGTGCCGTATCCGCAAGACATTGCCAACGCCAAGCATTGGTTCAACCACCTGCTGGTCAACCCCGGCGGCGCGCGGCTGGAGTATCTGCACCGCTGGCTACAACCGGGCAATAAGTGGTTCACCACCCGCATGTTCACAGCGGCGGCGGACGGCTCCGCGCCGCGGGTGATCGACCCGTCCGGGGCGACGTCGCATTTCATCTGGCGCGATTCGCGGCACATTCTCGCCTGGACCAAACAGCCGTCGCACGGCGCGGGTTTCTATTTGTTCGAGGACGCCGAGGGGGGCGCCGTGGAGATCGTCGGCAAGGGCGTAATGACGGTCAACGGCCATTGCTTGTATCTGCCCGGCGGCAAGTGGATACTCAACGACACCTATCCCCAAGGAAAAGAGCGATTGCAGAGTCCGTATCTTTACAACGTCTCCGACGGCCGCCGGGTGTGGCTGGGCCATTTCCACTCGCCCCGCGAGTACGAAGGCTCGTGGCGTTGCGACACCCATCCCCGCCACAGCCCCGACGGCCGCCGAGTGGTGATCGACTCGGCCCACACCGGCCAGGGCCGGCAGTTGTTCCTGATCGACATCGAAGGAATTGTCGGGTAGCTGGTGTTATTTGTTTGGCACAGATTACGGATATGCAAAAGCCCAACTTCCACCAACTCCGATTCGGTCAGATCGTCGTCGATTTTCCGGTTGTCCAGGCGGCGCTGAGCGGCTACAGCGATTGGCCGATGCGGACCATCTCGCGGCGGTTCGGCGCGGCGTTCACGCTCTGCGAAGTCATGCTCGACCGGTTCGTCGTCAGTGTTGCACGGGGACGCAAAGCGGGGCGGTTCCTGCGGGTCGGCGAGGACGAGCATCCTTGCGGAGCGCAGTTGATGGGCGCCGTGCCCGAAGAGTTTCCGCCCGCCGCGCTGAAACTGGTCGAGGCCGGCTTCGACCTGATCGACTTGAACTTCGCCTGCCCGGTCAAGAAAGTGCTCGGGCGCCGACGGGGCGGATTTTTGCTGAGCGACCCGGCCACGGCCCTGGAGATCGTCGCCCGGGTCCGCGACGCCCTGCCGCCGTCAGTGCCGGTGACGGTGAAAATGCGCCGCGGCATGGACGACGACCAACGGAGCCGCGACAACTTCTTCGAGATATTCGACGGATCGTTCCGGCTCGGCGCGGCGGCCGCCACGGTCCACGGCCGAACCGTCCGGCAGCGATACGATGGGCGCAGCTCGTGGGAGTTCGTTCGCGAGGTGAAGCGACGCGCCGGCGCGAAAACCGTCCTCGGCAGCGGCGACCTGTTCACGGCCCGCGATTGCCTCGACATGTTCGCCGACACCGGCGTTGACGGCGTGTCGGTCGCCCGCGGCGCGGTCGGCAACCCGTGGATCTTCCAGCAGGTCAGGGCATTGGCCGAGGGCGTCGAATTGCCGCCGCCCGGATTGCACGAACAACGTGAAGTGATTGCCGAGCATTATCGGCTCTGCGAGGAGCATTACGGGCCGGCGCGTTGCTGTCGGGTGATGCGGAAGTTCGGCATCAAGTACGCCCGGCTCCATCCCCGCGCGGTCGCGGTCCGCGACGCTTTTGTAGCCGTCGCCGCCCCGGCCGAGTGGCGAGCGGTGCTGGACCGCTGGTACGCCGAAGACCTGCCCGGCGTTTTCCCGCTGCCGCCTACCCACTGTTCTTATGGATCATAAAATCGCGTCTGCGGGCGTCACGTCCCAAAGTCTATCGCTAATGGGGCAACAAGAAAGTTATACGGCCAAGTCGTTGTCCAATTCAGAAGCATCCGTCGGCTTGGAAAAGAACAAAGCAACGCCAAAGGTAAGTGGACCGAGCCTTCCGCAGAACATCAGAAAAGTAACGATGAGCTTGCCGATGGAACTTAGCGCGGGGGTGACGCCGGTGCTCAGTCCCACCGTACCCAAGGCCGAGGCCGCTTCAAAGAGATTTTGCTCAAAATTGAAGTCCTCGGTCAATTCCAGGACGTATGTCCCAGCGACCAACATGAACAAATAGAATCCCAATGCGGCCATAGCCGCCCAAACGCGCTCCCGGGGAACGATTCGCCCCCAGAAGCGGACGTCATGCTCTCCTTTCATGGCGCTGCGCATGACGCCGAAAAGCGCGGATAGGGTGGTGGATTTGAGTCCGCCACCCGTACCTGACGGCGAAGCGCCGATCACCATTAGCACCATCAGGACCAGGAGCGAAGCCCGCGACAGCACCGATATGTTGATGGTATTGAATCCGACCGTGGTCATGGACGTCATGGCCTGAAAGAAGGCCGCGAGCAACCGTTCGTCGGCGGGCTTGGTCCTGATGCTCGGCTCGCCGAGGAAGAGCAGCGACGTGCCCGCCACCGTAAGCCAAATGGTGGTCCAGAGGATGATCTTGCTGGTGAGTGTGATATGGCGGATTTGTCCCCGCAACATCCTCCAACAGTCCACGCAGACGATAAATCCTATCGCACCGAGGTAGCTGAGAACGGAAATCACGGCGTTCAACCAAAAATTGGAAGCGTAAGACTCGAAGCTGTTGTTGTAGAGGCTGAATCCCGCCGTGCAAAAAGCCGAGATGCTGTGGAACACCGCGCTCCACAAGGCATTGGGGTCTCCGCCTTGCCGGAAAATTGGATATAGCGCCGCCGCGCCGATCGACTCGATGACAACGGTAAACACGACCACGCTGCGCATGAACTTGTGTATGCAAAATGACCGAGGCAGGCTGAAGACGGCTTCGCCGACTCCGCGACGAACGTCGGGAAGTTCCGTGCTTCGCGAGAGGATGACGAACGAGCCGAACGTCATGTAGCCGATGCCGCCGAGTTGTATCAGAAGAAGAATAACAAGTTGGCCGAATAAATTGTAGTCGTCGGAGACGCTAACCGTTACCAGTCCGGTTGTGGAGACGGCGGAGGTGGAAATAAAGAGGTTGTCGATGGCCTTGACCCCTTGGCCGCGCGCGGCGAACGGCAAGCTGAGAAAAATCCACCCGAGTAGAATATACGACAGATAGCCCAGCAACGCGATTTTCGCGGGATGCAGACCCGTAAGAAACCGCGAGAGATCGACGAATATGTTTTTGAGATTTCGCATGCACGACATTCTCCCGCGCCAGAAGCGGCAAGACAAGACCCTGGGCGGCTCCGATAGCTTTGCTATCGGAGCCGCCCCTCTAACGAATGGACTTTTGGTTTTGTCCCACGAAGGCGGCGTTGCGTCGTAGGCCGTCCAAGCCGGCCCGCCAAAGCGACGTGTGGCGGAACCGCTCGCGGAATGCCTCCTCGTCGAGCGATTGCAATTCGGCCAGGTCAACCGGATTCATCCCCGGGCGGGGCTGAAACGCCGGCTCGGCGGTCGAGGGCGTAGCGCGGTTCCAGGGACACGACTGCTGACAGGCGTCGCAGCCGAAGAGCCGGTCGCCGATCGCCGCCTGATATTCTTTCGGAATGGCGCCGCGCGATTCGATGGTCAAATAGCTGATGCACCGCCGCGCGTCGAGTCGGCCGGGGCCGGTCAAGGCCCCGGTGGGACAGGCGTCGAGACACGCCCGGCATGAACCGCAAAGATCGGTTTGCATAGGTTGGTCGTATTCCAATTCGGCGGTGGTCAGCATCCCGGCCAGAAAGAGCCAACTGCCGAATTGCCGGTTGATGAGCGTGGTGTTTTTTCCGATCCAACCCAGCCCGGCCAGGCGGGCGAAATGTTTTTCCAACAGCGGCGCGGTATCCACCACCCCGCGCGCTCGAGCGTCGGGAGCGAGCCGGTTGTGGAACTCGATCAGCCCGTCAAGCCGCCGGCGAATAACCTCGTGGTAATCTTCGCCCCAGGCGTATCGAGCCACACGGGCCTGGCCGGGCGACGGGGCGGCAGGCTCGGCCGTGCGGTAGTTCATCGCCAGCATCAACACGCTTTTCGCCCCGTCGAGCACTTTCGACGGGTCGCGGTAGGCGTCGCGGCGTCGGGCGAAGTAGTCCATATCCGCCGCCCGACCGTCGGCGATCCAGCGATCGAGCCGCTCGACCTGCTCGCGGTCGACCACGGCCGGCGCGGCCCCGGCCAAGTCGAAACCCAATCGCAGCGATTCATTTTTCAACGCGGCGGTCAGTTCAACGGCGTTCATCGGCGGGGAATTGCGATTTGTGGGCTAGGCAATACAATATAATAATACTTATCGTTGTTGGTCGGTAATATGGGAGACCAGATTGTGAGATTTTGCGTTGCTGCCGGTTTTTGCGGATTATTGCTCTTGTCGATTATTTGCGTCGGCTGCGGGCCGGAACTGTCCGAACGCGACCTGGGGACCGTCGTCGAAGGAGTTCCAAAAGTGGACGGCGCGGATAAGCCATATCCAATGCCACAGCTCGGTCCCGAATCGGAAGAGGAAGAAGCAGGGCATAATCGACACTGATTGCTTCTATCTGCCATCCCCCGCTGAGAAAGGGGGCGGCGGGGTGAGGGCTTGGTGAGATTGCGCAAGCAGGGGGCGGCTTTTTGTTTTCTACAGCCCTCTTCCTAACCCTCTCCCAGAGGGAGAGGGGGCTTTTTGCATATTACCTCTCGTGGGGAGAGGGCACTTTTTGCAAATCGACCTGGACACGACCACGAAAATTGCTACCCTATCGGCCCCATGTATCGCTACTCTGCGCTGATAGTGTTGATAGTCTTGACGGCGGCCGGCTGCCGAAGCACCGCGCCGACGAGCGATCCGTTTTTCGGCCGCACGACAATCCCGCCGCCTGCGACCGGCTCGGCAACCGGCGCATGCGCCGATCCATACTATCAAAATCCACTGACGGCAACGACTCCGCCGCCGGGGGCGACGCAGCCGACTACAACCACCATTCAGCCGCAGACGTTGGGCAACGGAACATCGCCATATAGTGCGCCGCGTCCGCTCTCGACCAGCCCTTCAACCACAAAGCCCGCGTCCACTGCGCCCGCGACGACCGCCCCGCCATACAAAACGAATGGCGCCGCGCCGCCAACGGGAAACAATCCGACAACTCCCAACGCACCGGGCTGGATGCCGCCGGGGACGAGCACCAATCTTTCCCGACCGGGCATAACCGTCTCGTTGCCGGCCTCTTCCAACGCGACCGTCGGGCGAAGCGGATCGCTCGACGCTCGCACCCCCCGGCCGGTAAACTCGGGCGACGGGAATCAGTCCGCCCGCGCCCCGATCACGCGGACGCTGACGCCGCGAACCACCGCCGCGGACGACGACCGCGTAATCAATCTGATGGACCTTCCTCCGGCCGATTAAGGCGCGTGGGTTGCGGGGGAAATTGGAATCCGTATTGTATACTTTGAGGTGCTTCTGTCGTTTTTATTGAAAATTGTGTGCCGCTGCCGGCTTGTCCAGCAGTGTATTCCCTGGAGACAGTATTGCACTGCCGGGCGATTCAGCAGCAGCGCCCATTGCGAGCCGATTTCCCGTGAGCGAAAAACCGAGCGGCCTCCATTCTCGATTGAGCAACTTTGCCGGCGGCATGAACCGGGTGCGGCTGACACGCTGGGCTGCGCTGCTGCCGAAAATCGCCGCCCGGGAACCGGAGCTGCAAAAACTCGGCGACGAACAGCTCCGCAAAGAGAGCCTTTCCCTGCGCTACCGCGCGAAAAGCGGCGAGCCGCTGTCCGGCTTGCTGGTCGAGGGCTACGCGTTGGTCCGCGAGGCCGCCCGGCGGACGATCAACATGCGCCATTTCGACGTGCAGATGCTCGGCGGCATCGCCATGTTCAACCGCTCGATCGTGGAGATGCAGACCGGAGAGGGAAAGACGCTCACCGCCACGCTGCCGATGTACCTGCACGCGCTGGCAGGCAAGGGCTGCTACCTGGCGACGGTCAACGACTATCTCGCCCGACGCGACGCGCAGTGGATGGGGCCGGTCTACAAACTGCTCGGCATGAGCGTGGGCGTGATCGAGACGCAGATGCCGCAGCCGCAGCGGCGGAAGGCGTACGCCTGCGACGTTACCTACGGGACGGCGAAGGAGTTCGGTTTCGATTTTCTCCGCGACCGGCTGCTGTTGCGCCGCATCGGCGAGGGCCAAACCGACCTGCTCGGCGGCATGTTGGGGACCGGCCCAACGGCGGCCGACGAAAAACCGGTACAAGGCGAGCCGCATTTCGCCCTGGTGGACGAGGCCGACAGCATCCTCATCGACGAGGCCCGCACGCCGCTTATCATCAGCGCCCTGCCGACCGAGGAACAGCGGCTGGCCGTAGAGTGTTACAAGTGGAGCGCCGAGGTCATAGATCAATTCGTCGAGGACGAGGATTACGAATACGACCACGAAAAGCGGACGGCCGAGCTTACCCGCGAAGGACGACAAAAAGTACGTCTCTTGCCCAAGCCCGAGGCGCTCGACACCGTGGGCATGATCAACATCTATCAGTACATCGAACGGGCGATACTCGTCGACCGCGAATATCACCTTGACCGGCAATACGTCGTCCGCGACGGCGAGATCGTGATCGTCGACGAGTTCACCGGCCGCCTGGCCGAGGGGCGCAAGTGGCGCGACGGCATCCACCAAGCGGTCGAGGCCAAACAAGGGGTTGAGGTCACGGTGGCCACTGGCCAAGCGGCGCGAATTACCGTCCAAGACTTCTTTCTCCGCTATAAACATCTGGCCGGCATGACGGGCACGGCAATGGGTTCGGCCCGCGAACTGCGGCGGATATATCGCTGCCACGTAATGCCGATCCCCACCAATCGGCCGGCGATCCGCCGACGGTTGACCGACGGCGTCTTTGGCGACGCGGACGCAAAATGGGCCGCCGTCGTCGATGAGGTCTGTCAACTGCACGAAGCCGGCCGTCCGGTGCTGATCGGCACGCGCTCGATCGACAAGTCGGAACATCTCTCGAAGCTGCTCGAGGCGGCGGGCATCGAACACCAGGTGCTCAACGCCAACCACATCGAGGCCGAGGCGGACATCGTGGCCCGCGCCGGGATGAAAGGAAAAGTGACCGTCTCGACGAACATGGCCGGGCGTGGGACCGACATCAAGCTCGGCGAGGGAATCGCCGAACTCGGCGGGCTGCACGTGATCTGCACCGAGATGCACGACGCCAGCCGCATCGACCGGCAGTTGATCGGCCGCTGCGGACGCCAGGGCGACCCCGGCACGTTTCGCCAGTATCTCGCCCTGGACGACGAACTATTGCTGGCCGGATTGGGACCGGACAAATCTCGCAAGCTGAAGGAGCTTGGCGAGCAATCGCCCGGTCCGTTCGACCGCCTCGCTCCGTTGTTCAAGAAGGCGCAGAAGAAGGTCGAGCATCGCCACTACCGCCAGCGGAAGATGCTCATGTACTTCGAGAAGGAGCGGAAGAAGATGCAGCGCCAGATGGGCCAGGACCCCTATCTCGACACGCCGGGGTAGAAAGCGGTATAATCATGCGGTTTATGTGAACCAAAACATCTCGCTATTCTCCGCGAATAGGTCAATCATGTCGGCGATCGGCGACATTGGTCCGTATAAGCTATATTTCTACTCGGCTGAAGGCAACGAACCTCCGCACGTTCACGTGCGGCGCGGCCGGGCGACAGCGAAGTGTTGGCTCAGCCCCGTGCGGCTTGCCAACTCCCGACGCATGCCCGACCACGAATTGCGTACGTTGCGGAAAATTGTCGAGAAGAACAAAGAAAGAATTATGGAGGCGCGGAATGAGCACTTTGATGACTGAGCGTGACATTTTCGCGGAATCAGTTTGTTTTTCGGAAGACTCGCTGACGGTCCGGTTGGACGACGGACGCTTGTTGTCCGTTCCTTTGGAATGGTACCCTAGATTACTCCACGGAACCGAAGCCGATCGCGAACGCTATGAATTGATCGGCGACGGAGAGGGGATACACTGGCCCGAACTCGACGAAGACATCAGTGTCGAGGGTCTGCTGGCCGGACGCCGCTCGGCCGAATCCGCCGCATCGTTGGCAAAGTGGATGGCAAAACGGTGAAGTGGCACAGTCACCCGCGGCTGTGCCGGGCACACGCGGTAAATCACACGGCCGAGGGCGGCCGTGCTACATTCACATGACCGACCAATCGACCTACAAACCCCAAGGCGCTCTGCTCCAATCTGACGGGAGCGTCGTCTGGCGGGTCTGGGCGCCGCGGTCGAAAAACGTATCGCTGGTTACCTGGCCGAACGAGCGGCGCGCGGAAACCGAAATGGCGGCGGAGGAGTTCGGTTTCTTTTCTCACAGGCAATCCGATGTGCAAGAGGGATTGCGATACGCATATCGGCTCGACGACGGCCGCGAGTATCCCGATCCAGCGAGTCGTTTCCAGCCGGACGGAGTGCATCGGCCCTCGGCCGTCTGGTTTGCGAACGACTACTCCTGGAGCGACGGCGACTGGCGAGGCGTTCCGCGCGAAGAGTTGATCGTATATGAACTGCACGTCGGAACATTTACGCCCGAGGGGACTTTCGCGGCGATCGTCCCCCGGCTCGACGAACTGGCCGAGTTGGGCGTTACGGCTATTGAATTGATGCCGGTGGCCCAATTCCCCGGCGAGCGGAACTGGGGCTACGACGGCGTGCATCCGTTCGCCGTGCAGAACAGCTACGGCGGCCCGCGCGAGTTGCAGCGGTTGATCGACGCCGCCCATCGGGCCGGGCTGGCCGTGCTGATCGACGTGGTCTACAACCATTTCGGCCCCGAGGGGCACTATCTCGGGCTGTTCGGCCCCTACGAGACCGATCGCTATCGGACGCCGTGGGGCAAAGCGGTCAACTTCGACGGGCCGGACAGCGATTTGGTGCGGCGGTTCGTCATAGACAATGCCGTCAGTTGGGTCCGCGACTTCCACGCCGACGGCCTGCGGTTGGACGCCGTCCATGCGATCTTTGATTTCTCCGCCCGGCACATCCTCGCCGAACTGCAATCCGAGGCGCAGACCGAGGCTGATCGACTGGGACGAACGGTGCACGTCATCGCCGAGAGCGACCTGAACGACGTGCGGCTGGTTCTGCCGGCCAATCGCGGCGGGCACGGACTGGACGGGGCCTGGAGCGACGACTTTCATCACGCCGTCCACGCCCTGCTGACCGGCGAGCGGGACGGATACTATCGCGATTTCGGCCGGCCGGAGCAACTCGCCAAGGCCTATAACGACGTGTTCGTTTACGTCGGCCGCTACAGCCCCTTTCGCCGCCGACGGCACGGCAATCGGGTGGGCAAAACGGACCGGACGCGGTTCGTCGTTTCCGTGCAGAACCACGACCAAGTAGGCAATCGTGCCTTGGGCGAACGGCTGAACGCGCTGCTGCCGCCGGCGGCGCAACGGCTGGCCTGCGGTTTGCTGATGGTCTCGCCCTGCGTGCCGCTATTGTGGATGGGCGAGGAATACGGCGAGACGCGGCCGTTCCCGTTTTTTTCTTCCTTCGGCGATCCCGATTTGATCGAGGCGGTCCGCCGCGGCCGCCGCGAGGAGTTCGCCGCATTGGAGTTCCGCTGGGACGAAGAGATACCCGACCCCCAATCACCCGACACGTTTGAGTCCGCCAAGCTGCGATGGGACTGGTCGTCTCCGGCCGCTTCTGCGCGGCGGCGGTTGTATGCCGATTTATTAAAAGCGCGGCGCGAGCGACCGGCGCTGCGCGATCGGCGACATACGACTGCACAATGTGTAGCTGCCGCCGGCATGGCGGTTCCGAGAGCAATTCAGGCCGACGTGCCGTCGGCCGCTAAACAAAACGATGCTCTCCTGATAATAGAACGCGGCATCGAAACAACACTGGTTGTCATTGCCAATCTCACCGCCGCAACCCAATCAATTCCGCCGATTAAACGTGACGGGCGCGTTTTACTCTTGAGCACGGAATCGAAACGCTACGGCGGACAACGCAACGCTAATCAACCGCCGGACGACTTGCTGCCGTATGAAATGTTGATCTTCGGCTCCAAGGGGCAATAGCCATGAACGAACTTAGCTGGTGGGTCGACGAGATCGTCGCCGACGTGCGGCGCACGCTGGTCGAGCGGCGCGGTTGGCCCGAGACCACGTACCGACTGCAACTGAACCGCGAGCGAATGACCTTCAACGATGCCGCGGCGCTGGTCCCTTATCTCCACGAGCTAGGCGTCGGCCACGTCTACGCCTCGCCGTCGATGAAGGCCGCCGCCGGCAGCCCGCACGGATACGACGTTGTCGATTACGGCCGACTGAATCCCGAACTTGGCGGCGAGGAAGGCTACGCCGCCTTGGTCGCCGCTTTGCACGGACACGGCATGGGCTTGATCCAGGACATCGTGCCAAACCACATGGGCATCGTGGCGGCGGAAAACGCCTTGTGGAGCAACGTCTTGGAGAACGGCCCCGGCTCGCCGTATGCCCGCTACTTCGACGTTGATTGGCGCCCGGTGAAGGCGGAGTTGGCCAACAAAGTGTTGCTGCCGCTGTTGGGCGGCCAATACGGCGAAGTGCTCGAATCGGGCCAGTTGCGGCTGGAATATCGAGAGGGGGCTTTCTTCGTCCGCTATTGCCAGCGACGCCTGCCGCTCGACCCGCGAACCTATTCGGCCGTGCTGGCCAATCGGCTCGACGAACTGACCGAAACCCTCGGCGCCGCGTCGGACGAGCTGCGCGAATTGGAAAGCATCCTCACCGCCCTGGAATATCTCCCTCCCGCCACCGAGACCGACCCGCTCCGGGCGAACGAACGACAGCGGGAAAAGGAAGTTGTCAAGCGGCGATTGCGACAGTTGACCGAAAAGTGCAAGCCGATCGCCGAGCATATCGAACGGAACCTGGCGGAGTTGAACGGCGCGCCGGACGACCCGCGGAGCTACGACCGATTGGACGAACTGCTGAACGCTCAGGTTTATCGCCTGGCCCACTGGAAGTCCGCCGCGGACGAGGTGAACTACCGCCGCTTCTTCGACATCAACGAGTTGGCGGCCGTATGCACGGAAGACCCGCAGGTCTTCGACCTGATCCATAAGGCGATCTTCGAGATGCTGGTCCGAGGCGAGATCGACGGGCTGCGGATCGACCACATCGACGGCTTGTTCGACCCGCTGGAATATCTCTGGCGTCTGCAATGGGGTTATGTGAAGTCGCTGGCCCGCGCGTCGCACGGCCGGCTGTTCGAAAAACGCGTGGAGAGCAACAATGTTGAACAGTCGCCCCTGGCCGTTCAAAACGACAATTCCCAGTCGAAGGCGTCTAAGCAACAATGGGAAGCCGTCGAGGCCCAGGTTTTAATCGAGTTGTGGCGCGGCTTGGGAGGGCATCCTCCGCCGGACTTGCTTTTGGAGGAATCGCCCGACGACGGCGCCTTGCCCTGGCGGCTGATCGAACCGCAACGGACCAACGAGGTCGCCTATCCCACATATCGACTGCCGCTCTACGTGTTAGTGGAAAAAATACTCAGTCCGGAAGAATCGTTGCCGGAGTCCTGGCCCGTGGCCGGCACCACCGGCTACGACTTCCTCAATCCGGTCAACCGGCTGTTGGTCGATCGGAGCGGACTGCACGAGCTGTTGAAAATCTACAAGCGGTTCACCGGTCTGCGGACCGATTTCCGCGAGGTTACGCACCAGGCGCGATTGTTGATCTTGCGGGTGGCGATGTCCAGCGACTTGCACCTGCTGGCCCATCGCATCAACCGCATTTCGGAGCGCCACCGGCGGACCCGCGACTACACGCTCGACAGCCTGCGGCTGGCGCTGCGGGAAATACTCACCTGCTTCCCGGAATATCGCACGTACATCCGCCGCCGCATGGTTTCGGAGCGCGACCGGCGTGTAATCAGCCGCGCGGCGGCCCAGGCCAAGCGGCGCAACCCCGCCCGCGATACGGCCCTGTTCGATTTCATCCGCGACGTGTTGCTGCTGGAGCAGCCGCCGGGCTTGGACGAGGAGGGCCGCGACCAGCGCGACCTATTCGTGGGGCGTTTCCAACAAGTGACCAGCCCATTGGTCGCAAAGGGAATCGAGGACACCGCCTTCTATCAATACCTGCCGCTTGCCTCGTTGAACGAGGTGGGCGGCGATCCGATCGGCGGGGCCGGCACGGTCGCCGAATTTCACGAACAAAACCTCGATCGGCTGGCAAAGCGACCCGGCTCGCTGATCGCCACCACCACCCACGACACGAAACGGAGCGAAGACGTGCGGGCGAGAATCAACGTCATCTCCGAGATACCGCGGCAATGGCGGACGGCGGTCAACCGTTGGTCGCGGTCGAATCGCCGCCACCGTCGCGAGGTGGACGGCCAGCCCGCCCCCAGCCGCAACGACGAATACCTCCTATATCAAACGCTGCTGGGCGTTTGGCCGCTCGATCCACCCGACGGCGACGGTTGGCGGCTGTTCGTCGAACGGATGCAGGGCTACATGGAAAAGGCCACCCGCGAGGCGAAGCGGCGGACCAGTTGGATCAGCCCCAACGAGGAATACGACGCCGCCGTGCGCGATTTCGTCGCCGCCGTGCTGGACGACAACCCGAAAAACCGCTTCCTGGCCGACTTCCGCAAGTTCGAGGACCACGTCGTCGATTTCGGTCTTTACGGTGCGCTGTCGCAGGCGTTGTTGAAACTGACTTCTCCCGGCGTGCCCGACTTGTATCAGGGACAGGAACTTTGGGAGTTTTGGCTGGTCGATCCCGACAATCGCCGTCCGGTCGATTTCGATCGCCGCCGCTGGCTGTTGGCCGAGATTCAATCGGTCGTGACGGCTGGGGACGACGAGCAGTTGACACTCGTCAGATATTTGGCCGAAAATCCCCGCGACAGCCGCTTGAAGCTGTTGGTCACGTGGCAGGCGTTGCAGTTCCGCCGCCGCTGCGCGGAACTGTTCCGCTCGGGCCGTTACGAGCCGCTGGCGGTCGAGGGCTTCGCGGCCGATCATATCTGCGCTTTCGCCTGGCGCGTAGGTCAGGCTGTGCCTGACACGAACAAAAAGGAAACCGACACATCTGTCAGGCATAGCTTGACCTACGAGGATATTGCGATTGTCGCGGTCCCACGGTTGTTGATGAGTTTGGCGGCTCGGTTCCACGAGGAATCGCACGATCCGTGGCGCCCATTGGGCGAGTCGGCGTGGCGCGATACTAGAGTGTCGATCGCCGGGCTGCCGCCGGATCGACCGCTGATGAATCTCTTCACCGGCCAAGCGTGTCCGTTCGACGACAGCGGCCTGTCGGCGGCGAAGCTGTTTGCCGATTTCCCCGTGGCGCTGTTGAGCAATCTTGATTTTGAAATGCACCCTCTCCCCGCGGGAAAAGGAAAATTATAGAAAGAACAAACAATTGAATCTGAAATCCATCTTGAAAATGCGGGCGACCCTTGCGATTCTGGCGGTGGTGCTTATCGCCGCAGCAGTCGCCGGATACCTGGGCGACTATTTCCACGGCAACGGAACGTGGGCGGTGATGGACGAAAACCATATCACGCTGATCGACGTGGAAGGGAAGCACTCCTCGGTCTACGGCGACTCAAGTCTGACCGCGCAAGATCGCCAACGGGTCGAAGCTTGGCTCGTATCCCAGGGCTTCTCGAAATCGGAGGACGCCGACGCCGACGTCTATCAAGGGATGTACAAAGATTCGTGTCCAATACGGGTTGCAATCGAGTCTGACGAAAGCGGTCGGCCGGTGAAAATACAGTTGTCTTATAAAGGGAGCGGCTTCAAACGATTGCTGGACGAAAAAATTAGAAACGTCCAAATCTTTTCCAACGAGTTGGCGAAGCAATGCTCGGATAAAATTCGCTAATCGCTTGGGTGGCGCTGGCGTCTCGCCAGAGTCGTTTATGCCCCTTCTCTCTTTGAGAAGGTTAGGGCGAGGGCCGATAGGCAAAAAACCCCCTCGCCCGCTTGCAGGAGAGAGGAGTTTTCCAATCAAGCCCCGATTTCTTTTTCGTAGATGCGGTATGTCTTGTACCGTTTCGCCCCGACGGCCTCGATGGGACGGTTCACCAGGTCGTTGTCCTCGAAGGTCCAGCTCAGTTCGGCCCCGGTGTAGCCGAGGACGTTCTTGCCGTAGTCGAGCGTGCGGAGGATCAACATTTCCGCCACGCCACGGCGGCGATATTCCTTCAACACGTCCAGCACGACCATCCGCGCCGTCTTGATCCGCCGCTTGCGGCGCAAGAACCGCAGCATGCCCAGCGGCAGGCCCCAGTGGGTCAAACGACCGTTCAGCGGCCGGATGGCTTCGTTGATGTCGGGCAACGTGATCGAGAAGCCGACCGGGCGGCCGTCGATCTCGGCCAGCAGCACCTGGTCGGCAATCGCCAACCGCTTCAACTGTTTCGCCATGTAGCGGAACTCGGCTTCGGTCAGTTCGACGAAACCCCACAGGTCGCGCATGGCGGCGTTGTAAATCTCCTTGCACCTGGTCACATCGGCGGCAAAGTCGTCGGTGCGGAAGGGGCGGACCGTTACGCCGCTCCGCCGGGCGATTCTTTCCACCCGCCGACGCCAACGCGAGGCCAAGTCGTGCGGATCGACGAACCACCAGGCGTAGAGGTCCTTGGCCTTCCGCAGCCTCCACGATTCAAGCAGATCGGCGTAATAGGGGCGGTTGTGGTTCATCATTATCCGAGGCGGGGTCTCGAAACCCTCGATCAACAAACCGCAAGGATAATTGGTCGAGTAGTCGATCGGGCCGATCACGGCCGTCCGCCCGCGGGCGACGAGCCAATCGGCCGCCGCGTCCAACAGCGCGTGGGCGGCGGGGCGATCGTCCAAACAATCGAACATGCCGAAGCAGCCCGTGTTGGAATTGTGTTGTCGGTTGTAGCGGGAATCGTCGCTCGCCAAAATTCGACCGACGCATTGACCGCCGCGCAGCGCGATAAACTGCGTCGCTTCGCCGTGCTTGTAGAAAGGGTGTTTACGGGGGTCGAGAAATTCCTTGACTTCCAACAACAGCGGCGGCACCCAATGCGGGTCGGCGGCATAGACGCGCCACGGCAACTCGATGAATTGATCGAGGTCGCGGCGATCATTGACTTGACGGATTTGAAGGGGGGCGAGAGACGAGGGGCGAGGGGCGGGGAAAGATGTGATGGGGGTTGTATTTTTCCGCGAAGCCGCAAGCGGCGATCCACCCTCCTCTCCCCTCTCTCCTCTCTCCTCTCTCCTCTCATTCAAATCGTACAGCCGATACGTCTTGGAAATCTTCGCCCCCCCCTTCTTCAAACTGCCGTAGGAGAGCGCGTTCGATTCGAGCACCCAGGAAAACTCGGCCTCTTCGAGGCCCCAATCGAGGGCCTTGGGCAACAGGCCGTACATCAGCACCAGGCCGACGCCCAATCGTTGATACTCGGGCAAGACGTTGGTGCTGATCATGCGGATGCGTTTAATGGCCCGGCGGTTGCGAAGCAGATGAATAAAACCAAAGGGAAACAACCGGCCGTCGATCTCCTTGATGCGGGGATTGTAGTCGGGCAATCCGAAGGCGGCGCCGACCACCCGCTCGTCGATCTCCGCCGCGACCGTCAACTCGGGGGCGATAATTTTTCGCAGTCCCCGGGCCATGTGGCTGATCTCGTCGGCCGACATCGGCACGAACCCCCATGTGTTCGCCAAGGAGCGATTGTAGAGCGAGAGAAACAGCTCCACGTCTTCCTGGAAGCGGGACGTATCCAGCGAGCGGAGCTTCACGCCGTACCGCTCGATGATCTGCTCGGCTATCGGATTGAGCTTGGCGCCGATGCCCGGCAGCATGTCCACGTGGCCCCAGAAGGCATACAGGTCTTGGGACTTGCGGAATCCGTAGTATTCGATCAACCGCTCGTAATACGGCGGATTGTAGGTCATCATGAACGACGGCGGCGAGTCGAACCCTTCGATCAGCAGGCCGAGTTCATGGTTCA
The DNA here is from genome assembly GCA_016928165.1 of Pirellulales bacterium. Lineage (GTDB taxonomy): Bacteria > Planctomycetota > Planctomycetia > Pirellulales > Thermoguttaceae > JAHIKV01. The sequence continues at coordinate 26,199 of JAFGLH010000194.1, forward strand.
GCGACGGGTTTGTCGGTCCGCGAAGCCGATGGATATCTTGGTCGGCGAACCAGCGGCGCACGGCGTCGAACAGTCCGTCGGCTGCCTCTTGGTCGTCGAAACACTCGAAAAACCCGAAGAACCCGCAACGGTCGTCGTGCTGGTGGATGTGTCCCCGATTGAGTATCGCCGCGATTCGACCGCGGACCTCGTCGCCGCGATAGGCCACGAACGTCTGGATCGAATTGCGGTCATAAAAGGGGTGCGGCCGATAACCGACCATTTCCTTCTGGTTTCCGCGCAGCGGCGGAATCCAGTTCGGATCGCCCCGGTAGAGCGTCCAAGGGAATTCAAGGAATTGCTTCTTTTGACGGCGCGTGGCGACGGGCTGGATCGTGATGTTCGACATGAAGGGAAATTGTAACTATTCGCAGGGAAAACCGCAATTTATCTTTGCCGTTTTAATGTCCCATACGGGGGCCGCGATAATTTATCCTTTAACGCCGGGCGCGATGCGCCATATAATAGGGACGTGATTATAGGGACGTGATTAAGTCCTTCAAGGATAGCGAAACCGAAAAGGTGCATCGCCGCCTTTATGCAAAACGGTTTCCCCGGGCGGTTCAACCGGCCGCCTTGCGGAAGCTGAGGATGCTCAATAACGCGCATAGTCTGACTGACCTGCAATCGCCGCCGGGAAACAGCTTGGAAAGGTTGAAGGGCAATCGGGCCGGACAACATTCCATCCGCATCAACGACCAATGGCGAGTTTGTTTCCGTCGGCACGAGGGGGACGCCCAAGAAGTGGAAATCGTGGATTACCATTAGGGAACGGCACAAATGACAAAAAAGAAAATGGACCCTGTTCATCCCGGCAAAGTTCTACAAAAAGAGTTTCTCTCCGTTGGGATTGAGCCGGCATCGGCTGGCGCTCGATATCGGCGTCGATCCGCGGCGAATCAACGAGATCGTCGCCGGCCGACGGAGCGTCACGGCCAACACCGCCTTGCGATTGGCCCGCTATTTCAACACCTCGCCCGAGTTCTGGATCAGGCCCCAATCCCAGTATGATCTGGACGTGGAGGAGGACGCCTTGGGAGATCGTATTGCGAGAGAGGTGCGGGTTTATGCCGGGGCCGGTTGATCATTAACCGCTCTCGGCGGCGTTGGAATCGCGCGGCGCGGAGGTTTCTTCCCCGGACGAGCGCGGTTTGGACGATTCGGCCGTGCCGGGAACTATCCGCGCGCCGGGCAGATTGGCCTCGATCACCTCCTTCAACTCCTCGTTGTCGATTACTTCCTTTTCGATCAACCGCTCGGCCAAAGACACCAGCGCCCGGCGACGGTCGCGCAACACGCTGCGGACTTTTTCCAGCGATTCGTCGATGATCCGCGCGATCTCCTCGTCGATTTCCCGGGAGGTTTGTTCGCTATGGGTCCGCTCGCGGGCGAAATCCTCGCCGCCGACGAGGAAGGGCGAGCTGCGGCTCTCGCGGAAGTTCACTTTACCCAGCCGGCTCATGCCGAAGTCCATGACCATGCTTCGAGCCATTTCGGTGGCCCGCTCCAGGTCGTTCTGCGCCCCGGTGGATACGTCGCCGAAGATCATTTCCTCGGCGGCCGTGCCCGCCAGAGCGACCTGGATGCGGCTTTCCAACTCGCATTGCGTAATCAGGTAGCGGTCTCCCTCGGGCCGCTGCATGATGTAGCCGAGCGCCGCCAAGCCGCGGGGAATGATGGAAACTTTATGCACCGGGTCGGTGTTGGGCAGGCTATAGGCGACCAAGGCGTGGGCGCTTTCGTGATAGGCCACCCGCTGCTTTTCGTCGGCGTGCATTACCCGCTGCTTCTTTTCCAAACCGGCCGTGATGCGTTCCACGCCCTCGTTGAACTCGTCCATGGTGACGGCCGGTTTCGATTTTCGCGCGGCCAGCAGGGCGGCCTCGTTGACCAGGTTTGCCAGGTCGGCGCCGACGAAGCCGGAGGTGATGCGGGCCACGTCGGAGAGTTTGACGGACTCGTCGAGCTTGACGTTTTTCACGTGCACTTTCAGAATGTCTTCGCGGCCATGCACGTCGGGGCGATCGACCAGCACGTGGCGGTCGAAGCGTCCGGGCCGCAGCAGGGCCGGATCGAGCGTTTCCGGGCGGTTGGTGGCCGCCATCACGATCACGCCGCTGTTGCTGCCGAAGCCATCCATCTCGACCAGCAGGGCGTTGAGCGTCTGCTCGCGTTCGTCGTGTCCGCCGACGACGCTCGTGCCGCGCGTCTTGCCCAGCGCGTCCAATTCGTCGATGAACACGATGCAAGGTGCTTTGGTCTGCGCTTGCTGGAACATGTCGCGGACCCGGGCGGCGCCCACGCCGACGAACATCTCCACGAAGTCGGAGCCGGAGATGCTGAAGAAGGGGACGCCCGCCTCGCCGGCGATCGCCTTGGCCAACAGCGTCTTGCCGGTGCCGGGCGGCCCGACCAGCAACACGCCCTTGGGGATTCGGCCGCCGAGCAGTTGGTATTTTTCCGGCGTGCGGAGGAAATCGACCACCTCGCGCAATTCGTCGACCGCCTCGTCGATGCCGGCTACGTCCTTGAAGGTGATGCCGAGGTCTTCCTGGGCGTAGAGCCTGCCGCGGCTGCGGCCGAAGGCCATCGCCGAGCCGGCCCCGCCGTAACGGCGCATCATGAAAAAAAAGATCAGCAGAAGCCCCAGCATCATGGCGAACATCAAGCCCATGCTCCCCCAGCCGCTGGGCGCTTCTTCGGTGTCGATGTCCCTGAAACCCCTTTCCACGGCCAGTTCGTACAGCGCGTTGCCATCGTCTTCCAGCCCCCAGCGAGGAGTGTAAAAGGAAACGTCCTGTTTGGCTTCCGTTTTTTTATCGGCCGGCGAGAGGACTTCCCGGGTCACCGTGCCGGTGATCTGCTGCGGGGCAAATCTCAGCTTGTCCAAATGCGAATAGCGGATTTCCATCTGCCGCTCGCCGACTTTGTCGCGGACGACGATCTTTCCCTGCGGGCCTTCCTCGACCAACCTCTGAAGATCGACGATTTTTAGTTTGACCTTGCCGCCGTTGCCCACCATGCTGAACAAAAACAGCGCCACGACGGCGAAAATCAGCAGATACCAGGCGGCGTTCATGCCCGACGAGGGGGGCTTGCGTTCCGGCGGGGGCGTCTTTCGGGGGCTTTGTTCGTCGCTCATTCGACTCGTTCCTTGCGGTGCCGTGCCATAAAGTTTGTTGCGTTCTATATTGTACCATGTCCGGCAATCGACCGCTTGACCTATTATCGGGCCAACGCTAGAAAGAACGATTATGGCGCTTATTACGTTGAGAATAATCGACGGAGCCGACCGCGGCCGGGTATACGCCGACGCCCCCACCCCGCTGACGATCGGCCGCGAGGAAGGCAACCCCATCCAACTGAACGACGAGCGGATCAGCCGCTTTCACCTGAAAATCCAGGAGGACCAAAACAAGGTCGTGCTCACCGACCTACAAAGTACCAACGGCACGAAGGTCAACGGCGAGCCGGTCCAGCTTTGGGCATTGCGGCCCGGGGACGTGATCTCGCTGGGACACACCGTGATGGTCTTCGGCTCGCGGGAGGAGATTGCCGAGCGGCTGGCCGAGTTGCGCGAGTCGAACCTCTCCGACGGCGTAACGCTGGACACGGACGAGTTTTCCGACGCCCCCAGCGCCGCGTCGCTGGACTTCGAGCTGAACTTCTCCGACGACCCGGACGCGGAAGTAATTTTGCACACGCTGGCCCCGCCCGAGTTGCCCGTGGGACTTAGCCCCGGCCAGGCCGCGCAAACGGCCGAAATACTTCAATACCTCCATTTGCGGCTCCGTGGGCTGATTCAATCCGTCCGCTCGAAGGGCAAGGGCGACCGGGTCGCCTTAGAGCAACAGAAATGGCAGAACTTGGTCGACTTGCAAGACCTGCTGGCCGGCTACCTCCGCCGCATCGGCGAGCCGCGTGAATGAAACTCGCATGTCGGGTCGCGGCCCGGCCTACTCTGGAAACATAACCATGCTCTCGGACTCCATCCGCAAAATCCTCCTGGCCGCCAAGGCCAAAAAAGCGAGCGACGTCCACATCTGCGCCGGCGCGCCGATTGTCTGCCGGGTGGGAAAAGACCTCCTTCCGATCAGCGAAAAGCCGATCGGATCGGACACCAGCCGAAAACTCTCCTACGACCTGCTCTCGCCCGAACAGATCAGCAAGTTCGAAAAGCTGCTCGACTACGACCTCATGCTGGCCGACGAGGAGGGCCGATACCGGGTAAACATTAACTACAACGACGGCAACGTCGGCGCGGTAATCCGCATCCTCCCTGGCGAGCCGAAAACACTCGACCAACTGCACTTGCCGCCGATCGTAAAAACGCTTTGTTACCGGACGAAAGGTTTCATTCTCATCACCGGCAGCACCAGCCAGGGCAAGACGACCACTCTCTCGGCGATGATCCACGAGATCAACAAACACTGCAAGAAGCACATCATCACCATCGAGGACCCGATCGAGTATTTGCAAGTCAACGACAAGAGCATCGTCCGCCAGCGGGGCGTCGGCAAGGATACGCAGTCGTTTTCCTCGGGGCTGAGGGCCGCGCTCCGCCAGGACCCCGACGTGATCGCCATCGGCGAGATGCGCGACTACGACACGATCAAGATCGCACTGACCGCCGCCGAGACCGGCGTATTGGTAATCTCCACGCTGCACGTGATCTCCATCGACAAGATGCTCGAACGACTGTTGAGCTACGGGCTGGCCAGCGACGAGAACAACCTCCGCTACTCGCTGGCCGATTCCCTGCAAGGGGCCATCCATCAAGAATTGTTGCCCACCCTCGACGGCGGCAAGCGGGTGGCCTGCGAAATCCTCGCCTCCACCGACGCCGTGCGGAACCTGATCCGAAAAGGGACCGGATACCACCTCAAGAGCATCATTACCACCGGCGGAAAATTCGGCATGGTGACAATGAAACAGTCGGTCGCTCGATTGCTGGAGGACGGCATAATCAGCGAAGACGTGGCCCAAAGCGTATTGTCGAATTACGGGGGATAGAAACACTACTCCCCTCTCCCGCAAGCGGGAGAGAGGTCGGTGGTGAGGGCGGATGCCGCAACCTGATACGGCAAACAACCACCACTGCCGCCGACGCGCGGCCGAGCTTTCGCCCGATAACGCCGTGCCGCTCTGGGACGGCAACCTCTATTGCGAGCGATGCGTCGAGTTCCAGGCGCCGGCCCTGGCCGACTAAGCCCGAATCCATCCGCGGCTTGAGGAATCGCCGCCGAATGAATCGCTCATCTCGATGCCGGGACTACTTCTACTTTTGGCAATCGTATTGTTGTTCGTCCATATCTGCATGTGTTTCCCCCCTCACAATCACAATTCAGGAAACTACCGGCAGCCCCCGCCTCTTGATCGTTTCCCTGGGAGCGTGTTACCATTAAGAAATTTTGGACAGCGTCCATCCCCCAATCTGACGGGGATGGGAAGGAAACGTTCGCCGTGCCGCGCCGACAAGACATAAAGAAGATTTTGCTCATCGGTTCCGGGCCGATCGTCATCGGTCAGGCCTGCGAGTTCGACTATTCCGGCGCCCAGGCGTGCAAGGCGCTGCGGGAAGAGGGCTACGAGGTCGTGCTGGTCAACTCCAACCCGGCCACGATCATGACCGACCCGGAGATGGCCGACCGCACATATATCGAGCCGTTGACTTGGGAGATCGTCGAGAAGGTGATCGCGGCCGAGCGGCCCGACGCCCTGCTGCCGACGCTCGGCGGCCAGACCGGACTGAACCTGGCGATGGACCTGCATGCGCACGGCGTGCTCGAGAAGTATGGCGTCGAGATGATCGGCGCCACGGCCGAGGTGATCGCCAAGGCCGAATCGCGCGATCAGTTCAAGGCGGCCATGGAGCGGATCGGGCTGAAAGTGCCCCGCGGCCGGACGGTCGGCAGCCTCGACGACGCCCGTGCGGCGGTCGGCGAGATCGGCCTGCCCTGCGTGGTCCGCCCCAGCTTCACGCTGGGCGGCACCGGCTCCAGCATCGCCTACAACCGCGAGGAGTTCGACGAACTGGTCCAGCACGGACTGGACCTCTCGCCGGTCAATCAGGTTCTGCTGGAAGAATCCGTCCTCGGCTGGAAAGAGTTCGAGATGGAGGTGATGCGCGACAAGGACGACAACTGCGTGATCGTCTGCTCGATCGAGAATTTCGACCCGATGGGTGTCCACACGGGCGACTCGATCACCGTCGCCCCGGCGCAGACGCTGACCGACAAGGAGTATCAGCGGATGCGCGACGCCTCGCTCGCCGTGATCCGCGAGATCGGCGTGGAGACGGGCGGCTCGAACATCCAGTTCGCCGTCAATCCGAAAAACGGGCGGATGGTGGTTATCGAGATGAATCCCCGGGTGAGCCGCTCCAGCGCCTTGGCCTCGAAAGCGACCGGATTCCCGATTGCCAAGATCGCCGCCAAGCTGGCCGTCGGCTACCGATTGCATGAATTGCCCAATGACATCACCCGGGAGACCCGCGCCTGCTTCGAGCCGACGATCGACTACGTGGTCACGAAGGCCCCGCGGTTCGCCTTTGAGAAATTCCCCGAGGCCGATCCGGCGCTGACCACGCAGATGAAGAGCGTCGGCGAGACAATGGCCATCGGGCGAACGTTCAAGGAGTCGTTTCAGAAGGCGCTGCGGGGGTTGGAGGTGGGCCGCTTCGGCTTCGGCTGCGATGGCCGCGACCGCTGGGGCACGCCCGAGCAGCCGACGATCGACGAGGTCCGCGCGCGGCTGGTCACGCCCGGCGACCGCCGCGTGTGGCACATCCGCTACGCGATCAAGTTCGGCATGTCGATCGAGGAAATACACGAGCTGACCGGCATTGATCCCTGGTTCCTGGAAAATCTCCTCCAGATCGTCGAGTTGGAAAACCACCTGAGAAGCCTGGAAGAAATCGACCGCTGCGACGACGCCACTCTGCGGCGGGCCAAACAGTACGGCTTCTCCGACCGGCAACTGGCCGCGATCTGGGGGATGGCCGAAATGGACGTCCGCCGCGAGCGCAAACGGCGGGGGATCGTCGCCACGTTCAAGTCGGTCGACACCTGCGCCGCCGAGTTCGAGGCCTACACGCCGTATTATTATTCGACTTACGAGGACGAGGACGAGACGCCGCCGAAGAAGACCTGTCAGGACTCCCCTTTCCCTTTGGGGGAAGGGCAGGGGGTGAGGACGTCAGACGACGCGACCAGCCCTCACCCTAACCCTCTCCCCGAAGGAGAGGGAAAGTTACAGCGGGTCATGATCCTCGGCGGCGGGCCGAACCGCATCGGGCAGGGTATCGAGTTCGACTATTGCTGCTGCCACGCCAGCTTCGCCCTGCGCGAGTTGGGTATCGAGTCGATCATGGTCAACAGCAACCCGGAGACCGTCTCGACCGACTACGACACCTCCGACCTGCTGTTCTTCGAGCCGCTGACGACCGAGGACGTGCTGAACGTCTGCGACCGGGTCGAGCCGGACGGGGTGATCGTGCAGTTCGGCGGACAGACGCCGTTGAACCTGGCCCGGGTGCTGAGCAACGCCGGCGTGCCGATCATCGGCACCAGCGTTGATACGATCGAGGACGCCGAGGACCGGGAGAAGTTCAAGAACATTTTGAACCGCTTGAACTTGAAACAGCCGGCCAGCGCGATTGCGCGGAACGTGGCCCAGGCGCGCGACCTGGTTTCGGAGGTTGGTTTTCCCGCCCTGGTGCGGCCCAGCTTCGTGCTCGGCGGCAGGGCGATGGAAATCTGCTACGATATGATCCAGTTCGAGCGATACGTCGCCGAGGCGTTCGTCGTTGCCCAGGGCCAGCCGGTGCTGATCGACCGCTTTCTCGAAGACGCCATCGAGGTGGACGTCGACGCCATCGCCGACGGAGAACGGGTGATCGTCGCCGGGGTGATGGAACATATCGAAGAGGCGGGCATTCACTCGGGCGACTCGGCCTGCGTAATTCCGCCGCACAGCCTGCCGCCGGCGGTGGTCGGGGAAATCCGCCGCGCCACCGACGCCCTGGCCCGGCGGCTGCAAGTTCGCGGGCTGATGAACATCCAGTTCGCCGTCAAACAGGAAGACGGCCGGCCGAACCTCTACGTGCTGGAGGTAAATCCCCGGGCGAGCCGCACCGTGCCGTTCGTTTCCAAGGCTACGGGCATGCCGGTGGCCAAGGTGGCGGCCAAAGTGATGGCCGGCGTCTCACTGGACGAACAGGGGATTTTCGAGGGACCGACGCCGCGGCAATTCTCGATCAAGGAGTCGGTGTTTCCCTTCGCCAAGTTCGCCGGCATCGACATCGTGCTGGGACCAGAGATGAAATCGACCGGCGAGGTGATGGGCGTCAGCGAGAGCCTTTTCATCGCCTTTGCCAAGAGCCAGCTCGCCGCCGGCACCGTCTTGCCCGCCGAGGGAAAAGTCTTTCTCAGCGTCGCCCAGCGGGCGAAACGGCAGGTGGTGGAATTGGCCCGGCGGTTGGAGCGGCTGGGCTTCGAGCTGTTGGCCACGCGCGGCACCGCTCAACGTTTGCAGCAGGCCGGCATACCTGTCGAGCCGCTGATGAAAATCCAGCACGGCCATCCCAACGCGGTCGATTACATGATCGACGGCAACCTGCACCTGGTAATCAACACGCCCAGCGGCAAGGGCGCCCGGACCGACGAGGGGCGGATCCGCGCGGCGGCCGTCTCGCACGGCGTCCCCTGCATCACCACCTACGAGGGCGCCGCGGCGGCCGTCGGCGCGATGGAGGCCCTCCGCCGCGAGCAGATGACCGTCCAAGCAATGCAGGACCGGTTCCCGGTAGGCCGGGTTGCAACACGGCAATGGTAGGGTGCGTGCTCGCACGCACCGATCGATTCGCAATGCCATGACATGGTGCGTGCAAGCACGCACCCTACGATATTTTGCCCTTGATTCGTCCGACATATTTCGCTACAAGCACCCCCGCGAAAATGCTCGTTTCTTGTCTCCTCCCGCAAGGTGCCGCGATGAATCGTATCTGTATATTGCTTGCAATGGCGTTGTTGCTGGTCTCCACGGCCAAACTCTGCCGGGCGGAATCGGTCGTGTTGGACGTTGAGAAGATGAAGGTCGCCCTGCATGTTTCCGAGGAGCAGAATCAGGGCTTCATCGAATACGTCGTCGCCCGCGCGAAGGCCGGAACGCTGCCGATCGACCTGGTAGAAAGCACGTTTCTCTGGGCCATCCGCAAGCCGCACAAAAAGTTCTACTATTTCAAGTACGGCCTGATCGAGCGGGCGAAACAGCGAGGCATCACTTTGTAGGTCAGAAATGTGTAGTGTGCGTGCTTGCACGCACCAATCATTGAATTACCGCATCGCAAATATGGCGCGTGCAAGCACGCACCCTACTCGAACAGCAACCCCGCGTAGCCGACGACCCGCTCGGCCGGTCCGCCGGCCTCGGCGCTGGTGGCGTATCCGACCGACCGGCAGCGGTTCAGGCTATTCATCCACCGCAGCGCCTCCATCGCCGCCACGCAGACCGGCATGCCGCACATCGTGATTCGGTTTCGCCGCACGGTCTCGTAGACCCGCTCGGGGTCGAGCGTCTCGATCGCTTCGACGGCCAGCCGGTCCAGTTGCCGCGTCCGCGCGTCGTCGGCGAAATGGTTCATGTCGCTGGAGACGATCAGCAGCGGGCGGCGGGGCATGTCCCGCAGCACGACCGACATCGCCACGCCGAAGCCAAGCAGCTCGGGCAGCGCGGCGTCGCCGACGATGATGCCCACCACGCGAAGGTCCGGTTTCAGCCGGGCCAGCAGCGGCAACTGCACCTCGACGGCGTGCTCGTCTCGATGGGCCGCCGCGTCCAACTCCAAGCCCGGGACCCCTTCGGCCAGCCGTTCGGCCAGTACCGGATCGGAGTCCAATCCGCCGCCTGGGAACAGCCATCGCCGGTGCGGCGCCACCGCCCAACGCGCCCCGCCGGGCCGGTGTTTGGGACAGAGAACGATCGCCTGCTCGGGCAATTCCACGCGACTTAAGACGGCCGCCGCCAATCGGCCCGAATAAATCCAACCTGCGTGCGGAACCAACGCGCCGGAGTACGGCCGAGTTTGTGTGTCGCTGCCGGCTTGTCCAGCACTGTTTTCCCCTTCATCACTCACCGCACTGCTGGACAAGCCGGCAGCGGCGCCCGCGAACAGATCATCGAGTTGCCGATTCATTTCGTCTGGATCGGCCGGATAGAACATTCCGGCCACGGCCGGCGGGCGGTCGCCGATCGGCCGCGTTTCCATATTGCCCTCGATCGCCCGGCCCTCGAACCGCATCAACTCCACGTCGTCGTCCATCCAGGCATCGGTGGGCAGGCCGGCCTTGATACAGACTTGTTCGAGAAAAGTCCGGGCGTCGAAGCCGTGGTCCACCGCCACGCCGGGCAGCAGCAGTCCTCGGGCATGGCCGCGGCCGATCTGCAAGCCGTGCCGGCCGATCGTGATCGCCTCGACCCGCTTTTCGCCCCGCTCGGCGATCGGCTCCGGTCCCCAAAGAATCCACACATCGACATGCAGATGTCTGATTTCTCCCGGCGTGATTGGCGGGAAGCGGGGGTCGTCGGTGGCCGCCCGATCGGCCGCGTGGTCCACCGCCTCGGCCAGCGGCATCGTCTTGCCGACGCAACCGCAACAGGACCGCAGCCGCCCTTCGCGGCGGAGTGTGACGAACGCCCCATAGACGGGCGCGTCGGCCGCGTCGCCCAAACTCTCGCGGCTCGATGCGGTCCGTTCGCGTCGCACGGCGGCCGTCACTCGCCGGCAAGCCGCGATGAAGACGGCCGCCTCCTGTTCGCCGGTCAATTCCGGCCGCTCGGTTGGTTCAGGAGATATTGAAGCCCGCGGGGAAGAACGGTCCATAAATACCATTCCCGTTTTGATTCATTCACCATATGTGATGGATGCCATAGAGATCAAAAACAGCATCGGCGTTTTCCACGGTTATCGGCAACACGCTCAATCCCAAATCGGCAATGGGTTGTGCCATCCATTGCCGGAAGGGTTGCGAAAGTGGCAATTTCCTCAGACCGACCTTGATTGCGATTTCCCAGATAGCACCCGTGCTCAATAGCAAACTGTTCTCTGAAGATTCAAGGGCATGCAACGCCTGGGAACCACGCTTTGACGGATTATCCACGGCCCAGATCAGCGTATGCGCGTCGAGCAACAGATTCACTCGGAATACTCCCGAAAAACGTCGAGCGGCGCATCGAAATCATCGGCCATAAAGGCCACCGTACCCCGCATGGTGCCCAGTTTTCGCGGCAGCGGGGAAACCGCCGGAGTCAAACGGGCCACGGGCAAATCGCCCTCGGTGATGATTAACTGTGCGTCCGGCGCAAGGGAGTGAATCAACTCAGGCAGTTTCGATTGAACTTCGTCAATAGGCATGGCGGGCATGACAAGCGGCTCCTTGACTCCCCTTAAATCCATTATGACACGTGAGAATGGCTAGTCAATAGTATACCGTGGCAGGTTGCCAACCCGTCCTACTTTTTTAATTCTCAATTCTAATCGGCATTCGCCGATTGCCCCAGGTTCCTGGCGCGTTGTCGAAGCGTCCGGCGATTTCCGCACCGCAATTTGTGCATCGCCCGTCGCCGATCTCGTAGCCCGCGATCTCGTAGCCCATGCGGCGGATCACCGCCCGGCCGCAGCCGGGACAATAGGTATGCTGATATTCCGGGTCGTGTACGTTGCCGACGTAGACGTAATGCAGGCCCGCTGCCCGAGCCGTTTCGTATGCCATCCGCAGAGTATCCGGCGGGGTCGGCGGCCGGTCGGTCAGCTCGAACGTCGGATGAAACGCCGAAAAGTGGATCGGCACGTCGGGTCGAAGCTCGGCGGCGATCCAGCGGCACATGTCCTTGATTTCTTCGGGCGAGTCGTTGGCGCCGGGAATTATCAGATTGGTGATTTCCACCCAGGTCTGCGTCTCGCGGATCAACCAGCGTAGCGTATCGAGGACCGGCTGCAATCGCCCTCCGCAATAGTCTCGATAAAATTGGTCGGTGAAACCTTTCAGATCGACGTTGGCCGCGTCGATCTCGGCGAAGAAGTCGGCCCGGGCCTCGGCGGTGATGTAGCCGTTGGTGACGGCGACGGTTTTTACTCCGACGGCATGGCACGCCCGGGCGGTGTCGATGGCGTATTCCGCCCAAATGATCGGGTCGTTGTAGGTGAAGGCCACGCTGCGGCAGCCGGTCTGCCGGGCCGCCGCGGCGATTGCCTCGGGCGAGGCGCTTTCGCAGGCAACGTCAACGTCCCGCGACCGCGAACTGGTCCAGTTTTGGCAGAAGACGCAGCCGAGGTTGCAGCCGGCGGTGCCGAACGAGAGGACCGGCGTGCCGGGATGAAACTGGTGGAGCGGTTTTTTCTCGATCGGATCGACGCAGAAGCCGGTGCTGCGTCCGTAGGTGGTCGAGACGATTCGCCCGTCGCGGTTCTCGCGGACAAAGCAGAACCCCCGCTCGCCCGGCCGCAAAGCGCAATGTCTCGGGCAGAGATCGCACATCAACCGTTCGCCGTTGGCCGACTCGTGCCACCACATGGTAGTTATGATACCAAAGTGATCGAGAATAAGAATATGTATGTGGCACGGCCGCCCTCGGCTGCGACCGGAAATTCCTGGTAAATCACACGGCCGAGGGTGGCCGTGCTGCATTTCTACTTCGACGGGATTTTCAGTTCCGCGCCGATCGGCAGCAACTGGGGGTCCATCAGCACGTCGCGATTGGCCTGAAAAATCTCGCCGGCGCGGGAGGCGGAGCCGAGATAGCGCTCCGCCAAGGACGCCAACGTGTCTCCGTCGACGATTTTGTGGGTTCGCGGCCGCTGCTCGGCCGGCGGGGGCAACGGCAGCATCGTGTCCATCGAACGGCCCCACCGCGAGTCGGCCGCCCGCGACGATCGCGGATACTCCTCTGACAAGGGCGGCGGCGAAGGGCGCCCCTCGGCCGGCGACAGCATGGTAAGCGACCTGTCGTCACCCTCAGTTTGAGTTTGACGCGGATATGGTGAATACTCTCCATCGAAACGTCCGCGGCGCGCGCGCCGGTCCGCCCGCCGCGGGGCGCGGAAAAAGACTCCCGACCCATTTTTGCTGTTGCCGGGGATCAGCAGCTTTTGTGCGCCGGCGGGGTTTGGCGGCGTCGGACGACCGTGGTCCCGGCCGACCAGCAACGCCGCGCATACGCCCCCCAGCAGCACGCAAAACGCCATCGCGGTCTTCACGGCGGGGTCCATCATCATCAAGATATATCGGACCCGCAAACCGCGGTTTGCAACCAACCGGCCGCAACCGCGCGGAGTTAAGGACAAGGCGGTCGGCATTTACCAACTCTGGCGAAGATAACGCGGACCGTCGAACGACGATCGTGCCGGGCAATCTGATTTTACCGGCGGCGCGGCATTTTTCGGTTGTGATCAAAGCCAAAATCCCCCCTCGCCCTTTGGAAGAGGGGACTTGTTTTTAACCCGCCCCAAGCGGGGCGTGGGAATCGGCGGAATTTGTCATTCAGCCGTTTCGGGCATTTCCAGCTTTTTCGTTCGCAGGCCGACCACCGAGAGGAGCACGTACAGGGCGAAGCCGACCACGAAGGCGGTAATCGGCGGGACGGGCACGTAGTCTTTGTAGGCGGCCAGGTTCGGCAGATGATCGACGGCCCAGGGCCACTTCAACAACAGCGCCACCACGAGGTTGAACGCTCCGACGACGAAGCCCACGACCCAGGAGATCCATCCGGCCGGATTGAATCCCGCCCTGGGGCCCGACCACTTTCGGCCGGCCATCAGGTAATCGGCCAGCATCGCGCCGCAGACCGGTCCGAAGGAGGCCCCGATCACCTCGAAGACGCTTTTGATCTCGCCGGCGACTCCGGTGACGGCCAGGGCGATCGCCGCCGCCGCGCCGACGCCCACGGAGACAAACGGGTTGACCTTGGGCATGGTGGTCTTGAAGCTGTTGGCGGCGATGAAGGAAGCGAAGCACGCCCCGGGGAACGCCGAGATAGCCAACGCGATCCTGAAGGCATTGGTCCACTTGTCGCCGATGATAAACCGCATCAGCTCGACCGGATTGTACTCGCCGATATTCATGCCCGGGACCATTCCGGCGCCGTACGCGCCGACGACGATAAACATGGCGGCCCCGCCGGCCAGCACCGTGGGCAACAGAATCCCCGTTATGCCTCCGATATGCACATCCTCCTTGCTGCGGCTGTTCATGGCGATGTCGGCGCCCGCCGCGCCGGCCGTGGCGAAGAACCCCACCACGTAAATGCACATTATCCCGATGACCTGCCAGGGGGTCTGAAACTCCGGCGGCCGGGAAGCCAAATCCTTGTGCTGATGGATGTAAAGATCTTTTTCCGCTTGAATGTCGTCCATGGGATCGCGCTGCATGATGGGGTAGAGGAAGTTGGGGTCCTTTTCCCCGCGCAGGCCGCTTCCGGTGCATGCCAGCAGGACCAGCAATACAACGATCGGTATCAGGGGCAGGTACGTGCCCACGCGACCGACGTGTTTAATCCCTTTCAGGCCCACAAAGGCCGCCAGGAGGGCGAATGCCGCGGCGACCAGCCCGTGCGGCCAACCGGGGGCAACGGCGTTCCATCCAAAACATTTGCATAACATTTCAGAGACGAAAAAGGCGTTTACCGCCAGCCAGCCGAATTGCAGCAGCCCCATCAGGAATCCGGGCATAAACAATCCACCCGCCGCTCCGTAGGTGGAAGTGCCCACCACGTACAACGGCAGGCCGGTGCTCATTCCCAGCATCCCCGGCGCCATGTAAAAGAGGAAATGGCAAATCACCGCGGCGAGAATCAAACCAACGAACGCCCAGAAAAAACCGAGCGAAAGCGTGCCCATCGGCGGACAAGGCTTCATGCCCCCGGTAACGATGTCTTGCCAAAACACGAACCAGAGCATGACGCCCAGGTAGGCCGGCATGATTGTTTTGTACCACGGCGCTCGATTGGCAGACGGAACCGGTTTCGCCGCCGCCAAATATGAGGGTAGATTGGACATGGATGATCCCTCCGAGGATTATGGATTAAGAGTACAAGGTAAAAGTATACAATTTGGCCCAAGGAAGTAAATCATACCCGCCCCGCCGACCGACCGGAGTCGAAACCGAGTCTTTTTTGCGAAAAAGCGGGAAAGAAAGCCTTGACCCTCAAAGGATTCTCAGGGTACCATATCTCGCCTATTTTCTCAAGGTCAACTTGTTCTATCTCGGTCTGAGTATCGCGATGTGGCACAGCCGCCCTCGGCTGTGAAATTAACCGGGAATTCATGTGCGCAGCCGAGGGCGGCTGTGCCACGCCACGTTCGGCATGAAACACTCGACTTGGCGACAACTTGTCCTCTTGTTCTTCGTCGCATTCCTGCTGCGATTGGCGGCCGGCGCGGTCTGGCAGTCGCGGCTCGATGGACGGTTCGCCATGGGCGACAGCGAAAGCTATTGGCAGCTTGCCCAAACCATTGTCGAAGGGCGAACGTACGTCTACGGCGAACAACGCGCGCGGGTCTTTCGCACACCCGGCTATCCGCTGCTGCTGGCGCCGATATTTCTCGTCGCCGACGACGGACCGACGGCCGTTTATCTTGCCCGGGCCGAAGCCGCCCTGTTTGGCGCGCTGGCGGTGCTTGCCGTCTGGTGGATCGCGTTGCTGCTGTTCGATCGGCGAGCGGCCTGGATCGCCGCGCTTTCAACGGCCTTCTACCCCGGCGCGATCGTGTTGAGCGTATTGGTTCTCAGCGAAGCCCCCTTCTGTCCATTGATGCTCTTGCAACTGGGGCTGTGCATCCTCGCCTGGAATGCCGAGACAGTGCGTCGCCGAGCCGGATGGGGATTCGCCGCCGGTTTGGCGGGCGGCGCGGCCACGCTGATGCGACCATCCTGGTTGTTGTTCACGCCGTTGGCAGCGGGAATTTTGCTGTTGTTGCAGAGGTGCAATAATAGCTGGCGGCTAACAGCCTCCGGCTCTCGCGAAAACGCTTGGCCCCATTTTCCACAGCGAATTCTTATTGCATTCAACATGATCCTCGGTTTGGCCGTGGCAATGGCGCCGTGGTGGATCAGGAATGCGAAGCTGACCGGCCGCTTCGTGCCAACCACCATCCAGGTCGGCGCAAGCCTCTACGACGGACTAAATCCGTCGGCCGACGGTTCGAGCAATATGGCGTTCGTCGAGCGGTTCATCGCCGAGCAGCGTCTGAAGGACGATCCGGGCGAGGCCCCCTCGGTGGAGTTCGAGCGGAGGCTCGACATCCGTATGCGCGACGAGGCGTTGGCCTGGACCAAGGCGAATTCCGGCCGGGCGGCGCGTTTGGCGGGCAAGAAGTTTTTGCGAATGTGGAATATCTGGCCAAACGAGAGGAGTTTTTCCGCCTGGCCCGCCCGCCTGGCGGTCTTTTTCACGTATACCCCGCTGCTGTTTTTTGCCATAATAGGGGCATGTAGAACGTTTCGCCGAGGATGGCCGTATATATTGTGCTGGCTCCCGGCCGTATACCTGACGGCGTTGCACGTCGTGTTCGTCAGTTCGATCCGCTACCGCGAGCCGGCGATGCTGGCACTGCTGGCGCTGGCGGCCGGAGAGATCGGCTATTGGGTATCGGGATTAGGGAGTCGGCGTTAACAGGGGACTGTCCCGATTTTTGCGGTTCACCGCGAAAATGAGCGGTGAAGGGGACAGACACATTTTTTCGCCCTTGAAAGGGCGAAAAAATGTGCCAGTCCCCGGCCTGTGTGTGAAAATTAAGATTGTTCGACACCCGAACCCCGAACGCCCAAAAATCAGCCACGGAGGGCCTGATCCATTCTCGACCGAGCCGTAAACCTCTGTTGGGCTTGTTTCAAGTGGATCGTCGTGCCGGCGGTTGTCATCGGCGCGGTGGCCGTCCCGTTCTTGCTCCGCCGCGTCGACGATGAGGTCCGCTGCCGGGTCGAACGGCTGATCGCCGAACACTATAGCGGCCTGAAGGTCGGCGTCCGCTCTGCCCGCTTGGTCCAAGGCGAGGGCATCAGGGTCTACGATCTGACGATCGTCGATCCCGCGGCCGAGGGACCGCGGGCGGAACTGCTCCACGTCGAGGAGATGCGGCTGGAGTGTTCGACCGATTGGCGGGAGCTGCTAGACGGCGACGTTCCCGTCAGCCGTATTACGATCCGCCGGCCGACGCTCCGCGCTACCCGGCGGCCGGACGGCGAGTGGGGCACTCGCGGTTTGTTTCCTCCGCCGCGGTTCAGCGATCGGCCGCCGCCGGTGGCGGTGCAAGAGGGCGCGATCGAGATGTTCGATCCGCAGAAGGAGCCGGCGGCCTCGTTCACTTTGCGAGACTTGAACTTCACGCTCGACGCCCCATCGGCGGATGCAGCCGGCGCGCCGCCCGGCGGGCGACGGTTGCGGGGAACGCTGGCCGGGGACGGATTCCGGTCGTTGAGTTTCGAGGGGTGGAGCAATTTCCACGCCCCCGCCTATTCCATTAGCGGTCGGGTCGAGGGACTGGCGGTCTCGCCGGAGTTGCGCCGCCGACTGCCCTGGCGTCCGCCGAAAGGGGCCGAAGTCTTCGAGAGCTTGCGCGGCGAGGGCGATATGCATTTCACCGTCGGCTACGATCCAAAGGCGGACCGGCCGTATAACTTCAATGTGGCGGGCCGTCTTGCAAGGGGTAGAATAGACGACTCCAGGCTGCCGCACGCGATGACCGAAATCGCCGTCTCGATCCGCGCCGACAACGGCGGAACGACGATCGAAAACCTCACGGCCAAGATCGGACAGGCCACGCTGCGGATGGACTGCCGCCGCTTCGGCTACGCCGCCGACGCTCCGCTCCGTTTGACGGCCGAGGTCCGCAAGTTGGAATTGGACCGCGCGCTGTTGAAAATCCTCCCCTTGTCGTTGCAGGATCAATGGTACAAGCTCCTACCCGCGGGCCGCGTGGACGCCGACGTGCGATTGGATTTCGACGGCCGCCGCTGGCGGCCGGAAATCTCCGCGCGCTATCTGAACGCCTCGCTGACGCACCACAAGTTTCCCTATCGGCTGGAACACGGCAAAGGAACGCTGGAGTTGAAGGAAAACTCGCTGCGGGCGAATCTAGTCGCCTACAGCGGCAGCCAGCCGGTTCGCCTGACGGCCGAAATGGCCCACCCGTTTAACGATCCGGTCGGTTGGTTCGAGGCCAAGGGGGACAACATCCAACTCGACGAGGCGTTGATCTCAGCCTTGCCCGAGAAATCGCGCGCGGTGGTCCGCTCGCTCGATCCCCGCGGCTCGGTAAACTTCTATCTGCGAATGTGGAAAGAGCGGGCCGACGAACCGCTGCATCAACATCTGCTGGTCGGCCCGAACCGCTGCACGGTGCGGTTCGCCAAGTTCCCATATCCGTTGGCGAACGTCCGCGGAAGGATCGAGATGATCGACGGCAACTGGACGTTCCAACACTTCGAGGGGACCAACGACACGGCGCGGATAACGTGCCAGGGACGACTGACCTCGGGACTGCAAGGTAAAGAGCTGGTGTTAAACTTCACGGGCCGGGACGTGCCGCTGGAAGAAGAGCTTCGCGACGCGCTCAGCCCGCACTTAAAGCAGATATGGCTCGACATGCAGCCGCGCGGCACCGTGGATCTGACCGCCGAGGTCCGCTACCTGGCCGAGCGGCAACAGTTCAGCGTCGGCGTCCGCGCCGAGCCGCAGCCGCAATCGACTTCGATCGAGCCAATGCGGCTCCCCTATCGGCTCGAACGGCTCGAAGGGGTGTTCGTCTATCGCGACGGACACGTCGACTTCGAGCGCTGCAAGGCCGAGCACGGAGCGGTGAAGATCGCCGCGAAGGGGCACTGCGATTTTCAACCCGAGGGACGGTGGCAAGCCCGCTTCGATCGTTTTTCGGTCGATCGGCTCCGCGTCGACCGGGAATTGGTCCAAGCCCTGCCGCCGAAATTGAAAAAGGCCGCCGCGGCGCTGAACCCGACCGGTCCGATAAACCTCGGCGGCAGTCTCGACGTGCGACGTTCCGGCCGGCCCGGGGAACCGCCCGAATTGCAGTGGGACGCGACCGTAGGACTGCAACGGAACGGGTTGCAATGCGGCGGCCTGGCGCTGAAGAACGTTTGCGGAGAGATTACCCTCCGCGGCGCGACGGACGCCGAACGCGTGCGCTGCGTCGGCGAGTTGGCCCTCGACTCGGTCGGCTACAAAAATTTTCAAGCCACCGACCTGCGGGGACCGATCTGGATCGGCGACGACCGCATCCTTCTCGGCTCGTGGGTTGATCGCCGCGAGGGGGCCGGCCTGGGCCGAAAGCCGCGGCCGCTGACCGCGGAGTTGTTCGGCGGCGCTTGCGTCGTCGACGGCTGGATCATGTCGTCGGCCGAGCCGCACTACGCGGTCAACGCCACGTTGATCGACGCCGACTTGGCCCGCTGCGCCAGCGAAGTCATGGCCGGCCGCCAGCGGCTGCGGGGAAAGATCACCGCCACGGCCGACGTCAGCGGCCGGGGCTGGTCGCGGAACTCGTTGACCGGGCGCGGCACTATCCGCCTCTCGCAAGGCGACGTCTACGAATTGCCGGTGATGATCTCGCTGTTGAAAATCCTCAGCATCCGACCCCCCGACCAAAACGCCTTCAGCGACGGCAGCGTCAGCTATCGCATCGAGGGAGAGCACATCTACTTCGACCAGATCGACTTCCGCGGCGACGCGATCAGCCTCCGCGGCAAGGGGGAAATGGATTTTCAATCGGCGATCAAGCTCAGCTTCTATACGCTCGTCGGACGCGGAGAGCTGGAGTTGCCGCTGGTCAAGCACGTCTTTCGCGGGGCCAGCCAACAGCTTATGCTGATACACGTCGACGGCACCCTGCAGGAGCCTCAAACGCGCAAGGAGGCCCTGCCGATCGTCACACAGGCGCTAGAACAAATTAGCAAGGAATTGCAGAGGAAGTAGTGGCCATTGGCCCGTAGGCCGGGTTGAACACCCGGCGGTAATCAAGTTTATCAAGTGCCGGGTCACGCCCTGGCCCATCCACCGACCGCTAATTCATGTGTATCGATCCCACGGTAGTACGCGCCGTCGACATACAGCTCCGGCAGGTCTATCATAATCGAAAGGCCGAGGCCGCCTCGGGCGTCAGCCCGCCGGACGGCGAAGACCACGAATCGGACCAGCGCGACGCCGACGGCCGACTTTTGTACGACGTTCCGACGCGGCGGAAATCATCGCCCGGCGCGACCCAGCCGCGCAAAACCAAGGACCATCGAAATCAAAGCGGAAACCTGCTCGACGAGACCGGATGAAACGTCTATAGGGGGGAACGATGCGGTTTACCAAGATGCAGGGGGCGGGCAACGACTACGTATACGTCGATTGCTTCGAGCAACCTCCGCCCGAGCGGCCGGAAGAACTGGCCCGCCTCATCTCCGACCGGCATTACGGCGTCGGCGGCGACGGACTGATACTGATCTGCCCCAGCGATTCGGCCGACGCGCGAATGAGAATTTTCAACGCCGACGGCTCGGAAGCCGAAATGTGCGGCAACGGCGTCCGCTGCGTGGCAAAATATATCTACGAGCACGGCATCCGCCGCAAGGAAAAGTTGCGCGTCGAGACCGGCCGGGGAGTTCTCGATCTGGAACTGAAAGTGGCTGACGACAAAGTGCGCCGCGTGCGGGTAGACATGGGCGAGCCGATCCTCGAAGCGGCCCGAATCCCGGTTGTTTTGCCCGATTCTGTAGGACAGGTTGTCAACCTGTCCGGTATGGTGGGACAGGTTGACAACCTGTCCTACGTGGACCCGCGGGTGACTTGCGTCTCGATGGGCAATCCCCACGCGGTGTTCTATTGTCGAGACGTTTCCTCGGTTCCGTTGGAGCGGATCGGACCGCACGTCGAGCGGCAGCCGATTTTTCCCCGGCGGATAAACGTCCATTTCGTGCAGGTTAACTCTCCAACCGAAGCGACGATGCGGACCTGGGAACGGGGGAGCGGGGCGACGCTGGCCTGCGGCACGGGGGCATGCGCCGTGTGCGTGGCAGGGGTGTTGACCGGGCGGACGGAACGCAGCTTGCTAGCCCACCTGCCCGGCGGCGACCTGGAATTGCACTGGGCCGACGACAACCACGTATACATGACCGGCGATGCGGTGGAGGTTTTTAGTGGTCAGTGGCCAGTGGTCAGTGGCCAGTAAGGCGGCAATGCAACTGCTACCCCAACATATACTTCACTACCCACCATCCACTACCCATTACCCACTACGCACTACCCATTGACCTCTGGTCCCTGTCCCCTATGAAAATCGACAGCCCACTGCTGAACAAGTTCGGCGGCCTGTTGGCCGCCTCTGCGGTGCGCTGGTGGATGAACACGCTGGACTACAAGGTTGCCTACTACGACCGACGCATCGACCCCTTTTTTTCCGATTGCCGGGGACAGAAGATATACATATTCTGGCACGAATACATTCTTTTTCCGCTCTACTTGCGGGGTCACTGCAATCTGGCGATGTTGCTGAGCCGGCACCGCGACGCGGAGATACTCTCGCACGTAGCGCGCCATTTCGGCTTCGATTTCGTGCGCGGCTCGACCCGGCGGGGCGGCGTCTCAGCGCTTAGGCAGTTGTTGGCCCGCAGCCGGCGGATGCACCTGACGATCACCCCCGACGGCCCGCGCGGTCCGCGACGGCGGTTGGCCCCGGGATGCGTTTATCTGGCCTCGAAGCTGGGGATGCCGCTGATTGTGATGGGCTGGGGCTACGATCGGCCGTGGCGGGTCCGCGGCGCGTGGGACCAATTCGCCATTCCCCGTCCCGGCTCCCGCGCCCGGGCGATCCCCAGCGGCGAGATATTCGTTCCGCCCGACCTCGACCGCGACGGATTGGAGCATTACCGGCAAAGAATTGAACGGCTCTTGAATCGTTTGACATCGGAGGCCGAATCCTGGGCCGCCTCCGGCGCGCGGAAGCGAGGCCAGATGAGCGTCGGTCGTTACGGATGACGCGGCGCAGCCGGGGCGACCGTGCTATATTTTGACCAACTCGACGCAGATACCCCCGGCGCGGAGCGCTTTATGCATGGGGGTATACCATATTTCGCGTTCCCAGCGCAAGCCGACCTCGCCGCAAATCCGGGCCAGCTCGCGGCGATTGTAGGTGCGGCAACACCACATCCGGCTCGTCCAGGCGCCGGAGAACGTGTCCTCGGTCGTCAGCAGCAGCATCCTCGCGCCCGGTTCCATGATCCGGCTCAGTTCCGCCAGTCCGGGGCGAGGATCGGGCAGGTGTTCCAACACGTATCCGCAGGTGACGCGGTCGAACGAGGCGTCGGCAAAGGGCATTCGCGAAAGGTCGGCCGCCACGAACCGGGGCCGCTCGCTGCGGAGCCGGTTGCGGGCGCGGCGAAGCATCTCGCAGGAGAGATCGAAGCAAATCAACTCGGCCTCCTTGTCGGCATACTTGAGCAGATGTCGGGCGATCTGCCCCGCGCCGCTGCCCACGTCGAGTATCCGCCGCGCGCCGCGGAGGTCGAACTTCCGTTTGCGAAACAGATTGGCGCCCAACGGCGTGTGCAGCGAGAGCAGACTGCAAGCGGCCAGCATCGCCCCCTGGGGACCGTCGTATACGTCGCGGACCTTATCGCGGTATTCGTCGAGGCTGACCCGCCCGGGAAGTCGATGCTCGACCAGCCGGTTCAGCACCGGCTTGCGCCGCTGGGCGGCGTCGGTCTTGCGATGCCTGCCGACGGAGCGGCGTTCGGTCTTGGGCGACATGATCGCGGATGGTTTAGGCAGCTGCGATTGACCTTGCATGTTCACGGTTTGGGCGGCAGTTTAACTGTCTCTCCAACAAGGAAATTAATCATCTATATGTATACCATCCGAGTAGTAATTCCACCAGCCCCGCCTTCGATCGCAACGGTCGGCAATTCATGGTACTATGTTTCTCCGAACAACAAACAGAGAACGTCCAAGGCTTGCACGGCCCGATCGGATTGACGAATCCCCTCGGAATCAGCGCATTCGTCCCAGATTGACAAGGCGTATCGCAAATACTTCTCCCGCGATTCGGACGCCATTTCTTCGCCCAATTCGTCCAGCAGCACCGGCCAGGCTGCCTGAAGTTGTGCGAAGGCGTCGGGTTGTCCGTTGATTGATTCGTAGACCAGGTCGTCGAGGCGTTCCAGTTTGTCGAGCACTTCCGGCGAGTCGATTGCCGGTTCGAGTGGACGGTTCGCCGTCGACGCGTTGGAGGCGTCTGCGTTTTTTGGGGAAAATCGCCCGTGGGCGGCGTGGGCGTTGCGAAGCGAACGCGGGGCGAGGACCGTCGATGCCTCGATCGGTCGCCGACCGCCCAATTCCACGGCGTCCAATTCTTCCTGCAATTGCAATCCCAATACGGGAAGGTCTTCCAAGGAAAGCTTGAATCTTCGTTTCGAGAGTTGCGCGGCGAGGAAGGGTATTTGCCCCGTGATCAGCGATCGTCGAATTAGTTGTCCCCAGCCATCGAGCGGTACCGATGGGGGCCGTTCTCCGCCGTGCAGATTCAACACCGCTACGTTGGCGTAGCCGGCCACCCATCGCCGCTGGGCCGGGTCGCCGGAGAGGGCCACCACGCGAAAGGGGCGACGCGGCGAAAACTTCAAACCCGTGGAAAACGAAAATTCCAGCCGACACTCCTGCGGCAGACAACTAAACAAGCCGGCGATCAAGGCCGCCGGCGAAGGCGCGCCTCCGACCGCCAGACAAACGGCGCCGCGCGCTTCCTGCACCAGTGCCGCCACATGTTCCCCGCCGGGATTGGCCGCCAGAAGACCCAACAGCGCCTCGTCGACCGCCGCCGCGCCGCCGGGCAAACAAAGCGGGTCCATAATCGGCTCGGACGGATCGTCGATCCGCCAGATGCCATCGACCGACGCCGCGCGAACCAAGGCGAACGGATTGTTTGCGAAGCGGGCCATCGTCTCCGGCGGCACGATCAGGCAATGCGTATGGACCCGCCGGCCGGCCCCGCGGCGCGTCCCCTCCAAGGTCGCGGAGCGAGAGACGCAATATGCCCCGCTGGGCAGCGGATGGAAGTTGAGGCTCTCGGCCGTCGGGTCCGGGTCGATTACCGAATCTTGCGAAGGCCCCCAGGCGGCCAACTCTTTGGCGTCCGCGTCGCCCACGCCGAAGCTGCTGGCCACTATCCGATATCCGCCCGCGCCGCTTGTCGAGGTGAAGACGGCTTGTTCAATCGGTTGCTTATCCATGCCCGTTCCCTTGCCCGTCCTCCACCGATGCCGAGAACTTCTTCTGCCGTGAGATCGATTCGGCCAGCTCGTCGGCCAGAGCGGCCAGCCTCTCGATTTGTTCGTCCAGCGCAGCCCGATCCGCTCCTCGCAGGGCACGACGGTTGGTTTCTTCCCGCGCCGGCAGACTATCGGCCAAGCCGTCCAGCCGCTCTATCAGGCCTTCGAGGAACGTACTCGCCTCGGTCGCCGAAGCGTGGATTTCGGCCAGCGCATCCGCGACGCCGGCGTCCATGGATGGGTTGCTCGTCTCGACGGTCATGGGCGCATATCCTCCGGGGGTCAAGAAATAACTTTCGTAGAAAGCCTAGGTTATGCTCCCCCCAGGGGCAAATCGTGGCCGCACCGGATGCCCCCTGCTATAGGGTGGCATGGTAATAATTAGGCAAAGAGATTCCTGTTCGGATATTCCGCTGGAAAACTGACCTGGACATCCGCTCGTTTTTTTGCGACACTCCCGCCCCTATTCCACGGTCGCGGGAATCCCCGCCCCGCAAAAATTCAACATGAGGCCTTTCAGTCCCCCAAGCGATTGCCGCGGCGCGATTGAATCGGAAGAGGGTGAGGTTTACATGAGAGCCGTTCACGGAACGCTGCCGATCGGACTGACGTCCGGCATATTGGTCCTATCTCTGGTGTTTTCATTCGGTTGCTCCGCATGGACGACGAGAACCGAGTCGCGGAAATCGCCCGCGCCGCAGTATGCCCATCCAAGGTTTCGGGGATTTGATAGTCGCCCCCAAGAATCGAAGTCGTGGGTGGATTCCTTGCTTGGCGACGAAGAGTCGGAGCAACCAAAGTCGGTCCCCGGTTGGATGAAAAAAAGCAAGCCCATCGGTGTTTAGGAGGCGTTTCGGCGTTGGGCGGCGCATAAAGAGGAGAACCATCGCGTGAGTTTGATACAGGAAAATCGAGCGGGAAGATTAACGGCGGTCTTGATCGTCGGCGCGATGTGGCTTTCGCTCGGCTGTTCGACCGCGTCGAAGCTGACGGGCATTCTGCCCGGCCCATTCGGGCAAGGCGCCAAAGAAGAGCAACTCCGCCAGGCGGTGGAGGCGGACGATTTCCCCCCTGCGAAGCAAGTCGGCCTCTAAGAACGTGTTTTGAAATTGAAAAATTAGTCCCCTCTCCCCTTGGGAGAAGGGAGCTTTTCAAAACACGTCCTAAGCGGCTAGGCCGTTTTTTCCTCAGGGTTGCCCTTCATTCGTAGACGCCGTATAATCACATCTTGACGTTGACGGTCGTTCCCACCGCCGCTCGGCGACGGCCTGTCCCTCGCGGCGCGTTTCCCGCCTATCCAAGGAGCATCTTCATGTTGACTTCCTCTCTTGTATCCCGCCGCGATTTTGTGAAGTCCGCCGCCGCCGGCGCGGCCGGAGTCGCCGCCGCCCAAGTCGTCCCCGCCGCCGCGTTGGGCAAAGACGGCGCTGTCCCGCCCAGCGAACGAATAGCCGTGGGGCTTATCGGCTGCGGCGGCATGGGGCGCTCCAACCTCCACAATTGCGCCCAGTATAAAGACGTCGTGGCGGCCGCCGCCTGCGACGTTTGGAAAACCCGCCTCGACGATACGATGGCCGTGTATAAAGAGACGGCCAAACCGTACCGCGACTACCGCGAACTACTCGCGCAAAAAGACATCGACGGGGTAATCGTCGCCACGCCGCCGCATTGGCACTGCCGCATCGCGGTCGACGCCGCAGAAGCTGGCAAGGATATCTATCTGCAAAAGCCGATGACTCTCCATCTGGCCGAGAGCCTGGCCGTTAAGAACGCCGTCCGCAAGCACGGCCGCGTCTGTCAGGTGGGCACGCAAATCCACGCCGGCGAAAATTATCGCCGCGTCGTCGAGTGGATTCGCTCGGGCAAGCTGGGAAAGATCAGCGTTGCTCGAACGTTCATGGTGATGAACCAAGGCCCCGAGGGAATCGGCATGGCGGAGAACGGCGATCCGCCGAGGGAAATCGATTGGGACTTCTGGCTCGGCCCCTGTTCGATGCGGCCGTTCAATCCGCTGATCGTCCAGAACTCATACCAGAACGGTTCGTTCATGGCGTACAGCGGCGGCTGGACGCCTGGCATGGCCCCGCACATCATCGACCTGCCCGTCTGGGCATTGGAACTCGGCTATCCGACCGTCACCTACAGCTCCGGCGGGAGATATACGATCGAGGACGCGGGCGACGCCCCCGACGCGCAGGAAATCGTCTGGCAATATCCGAACTTCACCATGAACTGGTCGATGTCGCTGACGAACAGTTTTTGTTTCGATTTCGGCCGCGGCGCGCCCGCGCGGCGGCTGGGGATATATTTCCACGGGCTGCGGGGCACGCTGTTCTGCGACTACGGCAAACACCAAGTCGTGCCGGAAGGCAAGCTGTTGGCGGACGCAAATCCGCCGGAGAAAAACATTCCGCCCTCGCCCGGCCACGAACGGGAATGGCTCGATTGCATCAAGAACCGCCGACAGCCGAGTTGCAACCCGGAGTATCACGCCAAGATAGACGTGCCGATCGTGTTGGCGAACCTCTCGCTGGCCCTGGGCCGTTCGATCCGCTTCGACGGGGCCGCCGAAATGATTATCGGCGACCCTGAGGCCGCCCGGCTGAGCAAACCGGAATATCGCGCCCCCTGGACGTTCCCGGATGAATACCTGAATGCTTGAGAATCAGGTATTCCGTTGATCGATAAATTCGCAGTCCACGGGACAAAACGGCGTGCGGGTTGCGCCGGAGCCGAAAGAAACGAGTATTTCCGCGCGCCTTTTTTGACCACCGCCCCGTGACGTTAGGAAAAAGAGGGGAATCAGGACAGGTTTTTGGCGGTTTCTTCCGCCGGTTCTTGACCGGGCGAGGAGAATCGGATACGCTTCCTATGCTAAAATCGCTTTCGTTGACCGATAATGATAGTCAAGAAATATCAATAACTTACAAGCTTCGGGCGGCTAGCTCAGTTGGTTAGAGCGCCATCCTCACACGGTGGAAGTCGCTGGTTCGAGTCCAGTGCCGCCCACTTCCATAAAACCAACGGAACCAAGGACTTGCAGGAAGGAAGAATCGACCACCTTCTCATAACTCTGCACAAATGCGGTAGTGTCAAAATTGAAACGCAAAAAGGCGGAAAAATGGTCTCGGTGAAAACATCCCGGGGAGGTTCAAATGGGTGGTTTTCGGGTCTTGCCCCTTTTGAACGGAGTCCCCGCGACGGTACAT
>JAFGLH010000195.1 GCA_016928165.1 Pirellulales bacterium
AGGGCCTGCCGCAAGGAACCGTCCTGGAAACGGCGTGGGCGGAACTCGATCCCAAGCTGCAAAACGCCTTGCTCTGGGGCACCGGCGAGGAACACATCACGTTCACGTGGCGGAGCGGGCCGTCGGGCTACAAATGGGGCGGCAAGTTCGAGGGGATCGTGCCCAACTTGCTGGAAAAATACTGCACCACCCGAAGCCGACCGCAACGACGCCAACTGGAAAAGTACATGCGGGTGGTCGGCTGCGGCCATTGCGGCGGCTCGCGGCTCAATCCGCAGGCCCGCGCGGTCGCCTTGACCACGCGCAGCGCGCGGTTCCGCGATCGTCCCGCGCTCAGCCTGCCCGAAGTCTGCGCGCTGCCCGTCTCCGACGTGCGGGAGTTTTTCGCGGACGTCGAGTTGGACGCCACCGGCGAGAAGATTGCCGCCGAGGCGCTGAAGGAAATACGCGGGCGACTGCAATTCCTCGCCAACGTGGGTCTGGAGTATTTAACTTTGGACCGCGCCGCGCCGACCCTCTCCGGCGGCGAGATGCAGCGCATCCGACTGGCCGGACAGATCGGTTGCGGGCTGGTCGGCGTATTGTACATCCTCGACGAGCCGTCGATCGGCCTGCACCCGCGCGACAATGATCGGTTGCTCCGCTCGTTGGCCCGGCTCCGCGATCAGGGAAACACCGTGGTCGTCGTCGAGCACGACGAAGACACGATCAGGGCGGCCGACCACGTGGTCGATTTCGGACCCGGTCCCGGCGTCCGCGGCGGGCGGATCGTCGCCGCCGGATCGGTCGAGCAGCTTGCCCAGGCGAAAAACAGCATCACCGGCCAATATCTTTCCGGCCGACGGCGAATCGAGGTTCCCGAGCGACGTCGCCCCGTCGGGAAAGCGAAACTCGTCGTCCGTCGGCCTACCCACAACAACCTCAAAGGAATGGACGTCGAAATTCCGCTGGGGGTCTTCGTTTGCGTGACCGGCGTGTCCGGCTCTGGCAAAAGCTCGCTGGTTTCCGACATTCTTGTCGAGGCGCTGCGCCGCGACCTGAACGGCGGACTCGGCAACCCCGGCGCGCACCAACGGATCGACGGCCTGGAACACCTCGACCGGATGATCGCCATCAACCAGTCGCCGATCGGGCGGACACCGCGGTCCAATCCGGCCACGTACATCAAAGTTTTCGACGAGATACGCCGGCTCTACGCCCTGTTGCCCGAGGCGAAGGCCCGCGGCTACAAATCGGGCCGTTTCAGTTTCAACGTTCGCGGCGGGCGGTGCGAGGCCTGCGAGGGGAACGGCTCGACGAAGCTGGAAATGGACTTTCTGGCCGACGTTTGGGTTACTTGCCCCGTCTGCGAGGGTCACCGCTTCAACCGCGAGACGATGCAAGTCCGCTACAAGGGCAAGTCGATCTCGCAAGTCTTGGAGATGGACGCGCAGGAGGCGCTGCGGCATTTCGAGAACGTGCCGGCAATCGCCCGCAAATTGCAAGCCCTGCACGACGTGGGCCTGGATTACATGAAG
Source organism: Pirellulales bacterium (assembly GCA_016928165.1). Lineage (GTDB taxonomy): Bacteria > Planctomycetota > Planctomycetia > Pirellulales > Thermoguttaceae > JAHIKV01. Next base: position 1,518 of record JAFGLH010000195.1, read on the forward strand.
CTCGGCCAGCCGTCGCCCACCCTCTCCGGCGGCGAGGCGCAGCGGGTAAAGCTCGCCCGAGAGCTGGCGAAAAGATCGACTGGCCGCACCCTCTACATGCTCGACGAGCCGACCACCGGCCTGCATTTCGCCGATGTCGATTTGCTGCTGAAGGTGTTGCACGGCTTCGTCGACGCCGGCAACACGGTGTTGGTCGTCGAGCACAACACCGAAGTCATCAAAACGGCCGACTGGATCATCGACCTCGGACCCGAGGGGGGCGCCGAGGGCGGATACCTCGTCGCCGCCGGAACGCCGGAGGAGGTCGCCGAGAGGGCCGTCCGCTCCAGCGGACGGTCGCCCGCTTGCGGTTTCGCGTCATACACGGGGGAAATTCTTCATCGCGTATTACATTCCAAACCCGGCGCGGCCGCAAAACGCGCCGCCGTCTCGGCCGTTAAAAGCCATTCAACCCCGATCGACGCCATCCGCGTCCGCGGCGCGGCCGAGCACAACCTGAAAAACATCGACGTCGATATTCCCCGCGACCAAATCACCGTCTGTTGCGGCCCGAGCGGATCGGGGAAAACCTCGCTGGCCGTCGACACCGTCTACGCCGAGGGCCAACGGCGATACGTCGAGAGCCTCGGCTCGTACGCCCGCCAATTCGTCGCCCAGATGCAAAAGCCGAAGGTGGACCACGTGGAGGGGCTTTCGCCGGCCGTGTCGATCGAGCAGCGGCGGTCCGGACACTCGCCGCGCAGCACCGTGGGCACCGTCACGGAAATCTACGACTACCTGCGCATACTGATGTCGCGGCTGGGCACGCCCTTCTGTCCCGACTGCAACCTGCCGATCGGCAGCCAATCGGCCGATGAGATAATCGCCAAGCTGATGGACCGCCACGCCGGCGCGAAACTCCATCTGACGGCCCCGCTCAAACTCCGCCCGGGTGAAAATTACGAGACGTTGTGGGAGGAGACCCGCGCCTCGGGCTACGCGCGCGTCCGCGTCGACGGCCAAACTTATTCGATCGACAGTCCGCCGCGGATCGACCGACGGGACCGACACGAGGTCGAGGTGGTGGTCGATCGCCTGACTGTCCGGCCGCAGGCCCGCTCGCGCGTCGCCGACAGCGTGGAAAACGCCCTCTCGCTCGGCCGCGGCGTATTGCGCGCGGTCGTGGCGGATCAACAACGGCCCGAGCCGCAATGGACCGTCGAGACCCACAGCCAGCATTTTGTTTGCGACCGTTGCGGGCGGAGCTTCGAGCCGCTCTCGCCGCACAATTTTTCTTTCAACAGCGCGTTGGGATGGTGCGCGGCCTGCGAGGGATTGGGCACTCAAACCGGCGCCAACCCCGCCGCTTTGTTGCGCGATCCGAAGCTCACGCTCGCCCAAGGAGCGGTCGCGCTCTGGCCGGCGGCCGACAAGCGGATGTTCGCCGCCATGCTGAGCGCATTTTCGCAAGCCGCCGGCGTGCCCCTCGACGTCCCCTTCGAGCAGCTCGGCGGCCGGCATCGCCGCTTGATCTTTCACGGCGCGGGCGCGCAGTGGTTCGACGCGGCGAACTCCGCTGGCGGTTTCGCATTTCGCTTTCAATATAAAGGGCTTTATCCGGCCTTGGCCGAGGGGGGCCGCCGCTCGCCGGCGATGCGCGCGCGGCTGGAACACCTGGTCGACGAGGTGGAATGTTCGGTCTGCTGCGGCAGCCGGCTCCGCGACGACGCCGCTGCCGTGCGACTTAACGGCCGGATGATCGACGAGTTCTGCCGCATGCCGCTGGGACGGTTGCTGGAAGAATTGCGCGATTGGACGCTCGACGATCGGCAGCGGGAAATCGCCGGCGAAGTGCTCCACGAGATCATCAAGCGAGCGCAATTTTTGGTGGACGTGGGCTTGGCGTATTTGACTCTCGCCCGGCCCGCCCCGTCGCTTTCCGGCGGCGAGATGCAGCGCATTCGGCTGGCGGCCCAACTGGGGAGCGGATTGTGCGGCGTGCTCTACGTGCTCGACGAACCGACCATCGGACTGCATCCCCGCGACAACCGCCGGCTGCTTGACGCATTGGCTAAACTCCGCGATCTGGGAAACACGCTGCTGGTGGTTGAGCACGATCGGGAAGTCGTCGCCGGGGCCGATCGACTGTTGGACTTCGGCCCGGCGGCCGGCGCCGGCGGAGGGCGGATCGTCGCCGCCGGAACGCCCGATCAAGTCGCCCGACGACGCGGCTCTGTGACCGGACCGTATTTGTCGGGGAAAAAGGCGATCCCCATTCCCAAAAATCGACGAATTCAGACCATTAGAAACCGCATACAAAGGGTCGGTCGCTTCAGAGACCAGTTGGCCCAAGCAGAATGTCTCGAAATCATCGGCGCGCGCCACAACAACCTGAAAAACATCGACGTGCAAATCCCGCTGGGGACTTTTACGGTGGTCACGGGCGTCAGCGGCAGCGGGAAAAGCTCGCTGGTCGAGGACGTGCTGCACGCCTCCTTGGCGCGGACGTTGCACCGCGCGAGCACCTGTCCCGGCGCCCACGACGCCATTCGCGGCGCCGAGCGGATCAACAAGGTGATCCGCGTCGACCAACAGCCGTTGGGCCAGACGCCGACCTCGAACCCGGCCACTTTCACCGGCGTATTCGATCTGATCCGCGCCCTGTTTGCCCAACTGCCCGAGGCGCGGATGCGCGGCTACACGGCGCGGCGGTTCAGCTTCAACGTCCCCGGGGGGCGGTGCGAACGCTGCGAGGGGAACGGGCAACTGCGCGTCGAAATGCACTTTCTGCCCGACGTGTGGGTCGAGTGCGACACCTGCCGCGGCCGCCGCTACAATCCCGAGACGCTGGCCGTCCGCTTCCACGGCCGCTCGATCGCCGACGTGTTGGACCTCTCCTGCGGCGAGGCGGTCAAGCTGTTCGAGAACGTACCCAAAATACGCCGCCCCTTGCAGACGCTCTGCGACGTGGGACTCGATTACCTGACGCTCGGCCAGCCGGCGCCGACCCTCTCCGGCGGCGAGGCGCAGCGGGTGAAGCTGGCCGCCGAGCTGGCCCGACCCGACACCGGAAGCACGCTGTACCTGCTCGACGAGCCGACCACCGGCCTGCACTTCGACGACCTGGCCAAGCTGCTCGAAGTGTTGAACCGGCTGGTCGATCTGGGCAACACCGTGGTGGTGATCGAACACAACCTGGACGTTGTCAAAACGGCCGACTGGATCATCGACCTCGGCCCCGAGGCGGGCGAGGAGGGCGGATACATCGTCGCCGCCGGAACGCCGGAACTAGTGGCCGGTGGCCGGCGGCCAGTGGCCGGTGGAAGAGTTGACCGTCTCATCGGCCAATCGCCCAACGAAAAAGATAAATTCGTATCTCATACGGCGAAGGCCCTGGCCCCGGTCCTAAAGGCCGGGCCGTACGTCGAACGAAAGCCCTTCGACTTCGCCGCCGAGGCGGCCAAGCGCGAAACCGACCGCGACATCACCGAGATCGGCCGGGCGGCAAAGATGCCCTGGCAGGCCGACGGCCCCCGCTGGCACACCGTCGACCGCGTCGGCCGGACCGGCAATTCCTGCCGCTGGGACGGACGCATCCTGGCCGAGGTCGTCGATCGGATCGAGCAATCCGATCTGTTTTCGCCGACCGATTGGGGCGAGCGGACGGTGGTCGAAATCCGCGCGGCGAAAAAATCGGACGGTTGGTTCTTCCACGCCATCACCGGCGAGGAGTGGCTGTTGAAGATGAGGTTCCGCACCTCAAGGAACACGTTCCGACGGGAAGAACTGATCGAGCGGCTCGACCTGAAGCCGTTGAACGACATGCCCGAGTTGCCGCTTTACGGAACCGAGCCGCGGGTGAAATGCCGCAACCTCCGCGGCCCCTGGCAGGAAATCGAGCTGCGCGTTCACGGATACGCGGAGATCGACCGGCCCGAGTTTTGGGAGTTCGTCGATCGGGCCGTGGCCGGTTTCGGTTCGTACGCCGAGAAGGCGCAAACGCGGACAAACATCCTCCAACCGTGGAAGCAGCTCGGCCGCACCTGGCATCTGGCCCGGCGCGGGTTCCCGCTCGGCAAGAAAGTCCGCTGGGAGCCGGAGGTGTTGGAAAAGCTGCTTGACCTGCTGGCCGTGGTCGCGCCCGGCGGCGAATTCAACTGGGGCAACAAGCAGGTCGTCCCGCTCAGTGTTCCCGGCCGCGGCGAGGCCTGGGCGGCCGTGCAGACCAAGAAACTCGACGCGGTATATCTTCACCTGACCGGCCCCAAGGGTCGGTTCCCGCTGGGCAGTCTGGGCAATCTCGGCTATGATCCGGCGGTCGACGGCCGGCGGCCGGACGCCGACGTGGCGCGGCTGAAGTTTCGCACGTTGGAAGACCTCTCTCGCGGCGACCTGCGCGGATTTCTTCAGCGGCACCTGGCGGCGCATCCGTAGGACGGTTGGCAACCTGTCCTACAATATCCTATTGCGGCGTGATGCCCAGCGCGGGAAAACAGAAGATGGGGATCAACAGCGCCAGCCAGCCGATGATAAGCCGGAGCCAGCCGAGCCGGGCGCGGTCGTCGGACGTGTTCGGATGGTCGACGCCCAACAGCAACACCAACACCAGCAGCAGCACCCAAGGATAAGCTTCGTTATAGATAATGAAGAGAATGGCGGCGATCACCAGCCCGCGGGCCAGGCGGTGGGCGTTGCGGCGGCCGAGAACCGCGTAGGCCACGTGCCCGCCGTCGAACTGGCTGACCGGCAGCATGTTCAGCCCGGTGACGAACAACCCCACCCAGCCGGCCATCAAGTAGGGATTGAACTGGCTGAGATAAAACCGGCTTGGATCGGCGTACTCCGGCTGAAACCAGGCGATCATGTATTGCAGCAGCAGCGGGTTGTGGAAACACATTTCGCCGGGCATGGGCGTTGAGTCTTTGAGCATTCTGATGCCGATCCAGGCGATCGGCAGCGCGACGGCCAGTCCGGCCAGCGGCCCGGCCACGCCCATGTCGAACAACTGGCGCCGGCTCGCCCGCGAGCCTTCCATGCCGATCACCGCGCCGAGCGTGCCGAAGGGTACGATCGGAAGCGGGATGAAGAAGGGGAGACTGGCGGGGATTCGATTGCGCCGCGCCATCAGGAAGTGGCCCATCTCGTGGGTCAGCAGGACCGCCATCACGACGCACATATATACAAGGCCTTGCCGCCAATCGAGCGCCTCCCAGGCCCCGCGGAGGAGGACGGAGAAGTGGATTATCGGCTCCCAATCGACGGCTCCGACCCAAAACGTCGACCCCGCGGTGGCCAGCAGCAGGGCCAGCGGCAAAAATCCGCGGTGTTTTGGCTCGGACGGGTCGATCTCGGTTGTTTCGTTCGACATCAGTATTCTATTTCTTGTTTTCGCCAGCATACCACAACGCGAACACCGTCGTGAAGAGCAATCGTTCGGGCTAAGACAATTTTTGCAGTTGTTTTTCCAAGTCGGCGGCCGGCGTGAAGTGCCACGCCTTGCCCGTTTTCGCGGCATCGAGCAAATGCCGATCGACCAAGTCGTTCAAATCTCGGCGGGCCGTTTCGTAGACGACGTTATGACTCAACCGGTGCGATTGGAACGTGTAGATTTGGCTGGGATGCCGCAAGGCGTGATGAATCAAGGCCCGTTGCCGATGATTCAACACCATCAGCCCCCGAAGTTCACCTTCTAGTTTGCGCAACTCGTCCGTTTTGCGTTTTATGTATTCATGCAGTTGTTTGACGGCGCGCCGCATCACTTGGAGATGATACAAAATGAAGTACGTCAGGTCGTTGTCGTCGGTTTCGGCGTAGAGAAAGGCGCGCTGATATTTCATCGGCCCCTTGAGGATAATGTGTGATATCGACACGAACTCGTACAACCAATAGTTATGATGCAGCATGGACCAATAGAACAGCGCTCTCGCTGTCCGGCCGTTGCCGTCCCCGAACGGGTGATCGTAAGCCAGCCAAAAATGCAAAATAATTGAGCGGATTACCGGATGAATGAATCCTTTAGGGCTTTTGCCGTTGGCAAAGTCGCACATGGCGGCCATCCGCTCTTCAAGTTGAGAAGCCGGCGGCGGAGTGTGATACACTGTTCCGTATATGTCGTCGACGACCACCTTCTCATCGGCCGTGCGAAACCGGCCCGCCGCCGTGGGATCCTCCAGTGTGTCGGCCGTTATAAGGTGATGAAGCTCGAAGACCATTTCCTTCGTCAACTTCCGATTCTTCAACTCCCCGACTCGCTTCATGGTTCGATAATTGTTGAGAATCATCTGTTCGTTGCCGTCGCGGGGCTTTCGACCGGCGCGAATCAACTCCTTCGCCACCTTTCGCGTGGTGGCTGCGCCTTCAAGCTGACTCGACGTGATGGCTTCCTCGATAAGCGAACTCACATAATAGCGATCCTTGGTTTCGGGATTGGTGATTTGATCGGGCATCTGGATCAGACCGCCGGAACCAAGGTCCAACTCTTGAAGACGTTGAGGAATGGGATCCGCCAATAAGTAGCGGAACGGCGTCCCCGATTCATCCATTAACGGTACATCCTGATACTGGCTTATGCGGTTCAGCTTCAGGCTCAACCACCAGTCTTCATGCGATAGACCGGAAGGGGGGGTATGTAATCGCAGTTGATCCCAATGCGGATATGTGCCGCCGGTTGAGATGCCTGCCGTTGCCGACAGCAATTTGAGGAGGTCTTTTTGGCCTTTCAGCAATGATTTAACAGACGGTGGTTTGCCCGGTATTTTCATCGCATCACATTGAAAGACAATGGTTTATACAACTACCAAATATCTACTAACAACTACACATTTAGTATATAATGCGCCTCTCGGATCGTCAAGACATACTAATAGTGGTTCTTTTGGTATGAAAGTAGTATATTGGTGCCCCGTTGAAAAAGTGAATCCTGGGGTGGCAGCACAACTGCAACCCCAACAATCTATCTGATCCCTACCCCCTGACCCCTGGCCCCTGACCCCTCAAAATGTCCGATCCCTATTTCCAAACGTTGTTCGCCCGGCGAATCGGCGGCCCCGATTACGGCAAAGGGGGCGAGATTTATAAGTTCGAGAAGATCAAACGGGCCAAACGCCGGGCGCTGGCCGAACACCCGGAACGGAGGCTGCTCGATTTCGGCATCGGCGAAAACGATGAGCCAGCCGACCCGGCGGTCCGCCGCGTGCTGGCCGAGGAGATCGAAAAGCCCGAGAATCGCGGCTACGCCGACAACGGCGTCGCGGAATTCAAGGCGGCGGCCGCGCGGCTGATGCTGCGCGAGTTCGGCGTCCGTCTCGATCCGGCCACGGAGATCAACCATTGCATTGGCACGAAGACGGCGTTGGCGATGCTGCCGGCCGTTTTAATCAACCCGGGCGACGTGGCCCTGATGACCGTGCCCGGTTATCCGGTCGCCGGCACGCACGCGAAATACTACGGCGGCGAGGTGCATCGGCTGCCGCTGTCGGCCGAGAACGATTTTTTACCCAATCTGGACTCGATCCCCGCCGACGTGCTTCGCCGTGCGAAGATGTTGGTAATCAATTATCCAAACAGTCCGACCGGCAAGACGGCCACGGGTAAGTTTTACGCGCGCGTCGTCGAGTTCGCCAAGACCAACCGCGTGGTGGTGGTCCAGGACGCCGCCCACGCGATGCTCAGCTACGACCGCGAGCCGATCAGCTTTCTGCAAACGCCCGGCGCCCGCGAGGTGGGCGTCGAGGTCCATTCGCTCTCGAAGGGCTGGAACATGATCGGCTGGCGGATGGGTTGGGTTTGCGGCCACCCGCTGTTGGTCCGCGCGCTGGCCGACGTGAAAGACAACAGCGATTCAGGCCAGTTCATCGCCATTCAGAAGGCGGCGGCCGCGGCGCTGGACGACGCGGACATCCCCCGCCGCACGCGGGCCAAATATTGCCGCCGGCTGGAAAAGCTCGTCGCCGCCCTGGGCCGGTGCGGCTTCGACTGCCGGATGCCGGGCGGGACGTATTTTCTCTATACCCGCAGCCCCCGGGCAATCGCCGACGGGAGTACCTTCGCCACGGCCGAGGAGTTCGCGCAATATCTGATCGCCGAGCACTCGATTTGCACGGTGCCCTGGGACGACGCCGGGGCCTTTCTGCGATTCTCCGCAACTTACGAGGCCGCCGACGAGCCGGCGGAGGACGAATTGATGGCGGAGACGGAGCGGCGCTTGCGTGAAATCGGCCCGAGGTTTTAGAGGCCGGAGGCTGCGTTGGCGCGGCGGCGGTTGTACTGCCGTGCCGCAGAAACTGGGCGGCAGTAGAACTGCCGCCCCAAGTGGGCTTTTATTTCATTTTTCGCTTTCCGATTCCCGGTCTCCAACCTCCGGTTTCCGGTCCCCGGTCTCCGATCCCTCCATTCTCCGCAGTTCCGCTTCGAGCTTGGCGCGCTCCACTAAGCACTTGTCGCGGAGCCGCCCGTAATAATGCTTGGTGGCCCAGATGTCCACCAACGCCAGCAGCCCGATCCAGCAGGCCAAGAGCATCACCGTCAGCCAATAACAGGCGGCGAACATACCCGAGCGGGTCCAACAAATGGTGATCGGGTCGCCGACGGCCAGCGCCGCGGCCAGCACGCCGAGCATGGCGCTGGTCTGCATCCGGCGGCGAAACTGCCGGCGGCGGTAGTCGAGCTCGTCGGCGTCGAGCTTCGCTTCACGCAACGATTTCCAGACGCGGACGTGAGAGAGCATCATCGCCGCCGCTGTCAGCAGCAGCACGATGGAAACAGCGAGCGTGGTGTAATAATCCATGTCGTCGCATCACTTGACGGTTTTCAGCCATTCCCGGATCACCCAGCCGACCTTGGCCAAACTCAGCGGCGAGCATTTGTCGGGCGTGTCGCCCCGCGTGTGCCAGGGCGGGTATTCGGACATCGGCTGAATCACGTCGATGCAGGGAATGCGGCCGACGGCGTGCAGAATGACGTGGTCGTCGTCGATTTCATCGCCCTTCTTGTGAAGGAACTCCCGCACGCCGAGCCGCGCGGCGGTGGCCCAAATTTGCGCGACCAGCGGCCGCGTGTCGCGCCACCAAATGCTGTTTCGTTCCTGCGGAAGCCGCAGGTCCGTCGCGCCGATCATGTCCAGCAGCACGCCCCAGCGGTAGCGGTATTTCAACTGCTGCTTGGCGTACTGGCGGGCGAACCATTCCGAGCCGATAAACATCCGGTCGCCGCGGCGGAAAATGTATTCCTCGCCGTCGAGCATGACGAAATCAACCCCGTATTTCAAGTCGAGCTTATTGAAGTCGTGGGCCAACTCCATCAGCAGCGCCACGCCGCTGGCGTTGTCGTTGGCGCCGACGAAGCGGCCGAGCGGATCTTCCGGATCGAGCATTGGGAAGGGGAGCGTGTCGTAATGGGCGCAAAGCAGGATGCGGTCCTTGGCCTCCGGACGCCAGCGGACGATGACGTTCGCCATCGGCACCCATTGACCGTCGCGGGGATCGCGGACCCTGAAGCGTTGCAACTCGACTTGTCCGCCGTGCTGCTTGAAGTGCTCGGTCAACAGCTTTTGCTGTTTGGCCATTCCGGGCGATCCGCTGGGGCGAGGGCCGATCTCGCACAGTTGTTTGAGATAGCCGTAGGCCCGTTGGCCGTTGAAGGGGATGTTTTCGAGGGTCAGTTTCGGTCCTGCCGCCGCGGCTGCGCCGTTTCCGCCCGGCTTGGCAAATACCGCCCAGGCGATTGCCGCCAATCCGGCCGCGGCAACCGCCGCAAACAAAATCGTTCGACGATGTTTCATATCGGTTAACCGCCGATTGTGGACGCTGAGGGGGACGGTCCCATTTTCGCGGCGGACCGCGAAAATCGGGACGGTCCCTTCTAATTCAACCATTATTTTCCTTCGCCCAGACCTCGGCCAGGGCGACAAGCCACTCGGACGACTCGACCATCTCTTCCAGGCAGACCCATTCGAGAGCCGAATGGGGCGTGTGATCGCCGCTGGAGAGGTTCGGCGTGGGCAGGCCCATCTCGGTCAAACGCGAGCCGTCGGTGCCGCCGCGGACGATCGTCTTCTTGGCCGTCCGGCCGAGACGCTTCAGCGCCTCCTCGGCATATTCGACCGCGCGAGGCTCCTTCTTCAAGCCCTCGTCCATGTTGCGATATTGGCGCTCGATCTTCACGTCGATCTTCGCCTCGGGGAACTCCTTCAGCGTGGCCGCGGCGTACTCGCGCAACTGGGCGGCCAGGGCGTCGAGCTTCGAGGCGTCGAACTCGCGGAGCAGGATTTTCATCTTCATCTCGCCCACGCCGCCTTCCATCTCGTAGGGATGGAGGAAGCCCTCGCGGCCCTCGGCCGTCTCGGGCGACTGCCGGTCGCGCGGCAGGCGGGCGATGAAATCGGACGCCGCCCGGATGGCATTGGTCATCCGGCCCTTGGCGATCGACGGATGGATGTTGATGCCGGTGACCGTGACGACCGCCTGATCGGCCGAGAACGTCTCCACGTCGATCTCGTTGCCGCCGTGTCCGTCGAGCGTGTAGCAGACGGTCGAGGCGATCTCATTCAGGTCGAGCTTGATGACGCCCCGGGCGATCTCTTCGTCGCAGGTCAAGCAGATGCGGATCGGGCCGTGCTTGATTTCCGGATGATCCACGAGCCGCTTGGCGGCCTCGAAGATGATGGCCACTCCCGCCTTGTCGTCGCCGCCCAGCAGCGTCGTGCCGTCGGAGGTGATGATCGTCCGCCCGATCAACTCGTTCAACTCGGGATTGACGTCGGTCTTGATGACCTTGCTCTTATCGCCGGGCAGGACGATGTCGCCGCCGGGATAGTTCTCGATGATCTGCGGCTTGACGTTCGCGCCGCTCGTCTCCGGCGAGGTGTCCAGGTGGGCGCACCAGCAGATGGTGTCCTTCACGCCGTCGTCCGTGGCCGGGATCGTCGCCATGATGATGCCGTGCTCGTTCTGCGCGGCGTTCTCGATGCCCATCTCATTCAATTCCTCGACCAACAACTTGCCAAGTTCCAACTGGCCGGGCGAACTGGGATAGTCGTCCGTGTCCGGGTTGGCGGTTGTGTCGATCCGGACGTATCGCAAGAAACGCTGCAAAATTTGATCTTTATCCATGTTAACAGGCTCCACGTTGAGAAATAAGGGTTCGATTTTCCCTATATCTTCCCAGATGCGTGCCATTTTTGGTAGGCTATGCGGAGGAAAAATTTTTCAAGGCCCTAAACCGTGGACGGCATTGTTGAAGTGGCAATCGCGTTGTTGGGGCGGCAGTTCAACCGCCACCCCAACCCTGACCCCAGAATCCTGACATCTAATCTCTGGTCCCCGACCTCTGGTCCCTAACCCCTCGCCCCCGCCATGTCCATAAAATACCTGGTTTTCGACGTCGAAAGCGTTGCCGATGCCCCGCTGGTTGCCAAGCTTCGCTACCCCGGCGAGTCGCTCGAACCGGCCGACGCGCTGCGAAAATATCGCGATGAGTTGATGGAGAAACATCAGAGCGATTTCGTTCCATACACTTTTCAGTTGCCGATCTCGGTGGCGGTCGGCAAGGTGGCGGGCGATTTCAGCCTGGAAGACGTAGTCGTGTTGGACGAGCCGGAGTTCCGCCCGCACGTGATTACCGAAAACTTTTGGCGCGGCTGGGAGAAATATCGCCGGCCGACGCTGGTCAGTTTCAACGGGCGGGGATTCGACCTGCCGCTGTTGGAGTTGGCGGCCTTTCGCTACGGTCTCAGCGCGCCCGGTTGGTTCCAGGAAACGAGCCGTTCGTTCGACCAGCCCCGCTATCGCTACAACACCGCGGCCCACGTCGATCTCTGCGACCTATTGACCAACTTCGGCGCGACCCGCTTCACCGGCGGATTGAACTTGGCGGCGAACCTCCTCGGCAAGCCGGGCAAGATGGACGTCGAAGGCGACATGGTCCAGGACATGTACGACGCCGGTCGGATCGTCGAGATTAACGACTATTGCCGCTGCGACGTGTTGGACACGTACTTCGTCTTCCTCCGCACCCGCGTGATGATGGGCCAGCTTCCGTTGGACGCGGAACAAAAACTGATCGAGCGGACGAAGCAATGGCTGGAGCAACGGGCCGAGAGTTCGGCGGCCTATCGCGGCTATCTCGCACACTGGGGCGACTGGCCGAACCCGTGGACGGAAAGCGCCGAGTGATGCAATTTGACTGATCGGGAATATGACCTATTATTTATTATGCCAGGGCGTGTGGTGGTGCGACTGCCTCGTCGCCGGCGCCCTGGCGGGGACACCGCACGAGGCGTCAGACAGATTCCCGCGGTGGAAGCCCGTCTACGACCGACGTCTGACAGGTCGATGGCGGGCTTTTTTTATGGGACGGACGCGCGGCGGGGCGCGGATGGTATTCCGTTTTGCGGCGATGGCGGCGCCGCCGAGACGCCGGCGCCGCCCTGTAATTCATTTGACCCCAGCCATCCGTTCGATAAGTTTTTTCGGCACGCCGATGTCGCAGACGTGAAGGCGTCCGACGTAGGGAGCGGCCTCGGGCTGGAAGAAGCCCCGCTTGGCCGCCAGGAACGTGCAGGTTTCGGCGGCGCGGATCGCGTGCCTTGCCGCGGCGCCGGTGTCGCAGTCCAAGCCGCTCGGCAAGTCCACGGCCAGTTTCGGAGTGGGAGCGGCGTTGAGCTGCTCGATAACCGCGTCGAAAGGCGGTCGCGGCTCGCCTCGCGCCCCGGTGCCCAACAGGGCGTCGACGATCCACGCCGCCCCGTCGAGCGATTGCCCGAGCCGCCGGGCGTCGTGCGAGTTGCCGAAGATCTCGATCGGCACGTCGGTTTTCGCGAGGATGTTGAAATTGGCCGCGGCGTCGCCCGATAATTCCTCCGGCTCGGTCCACAGCAGCACGCGGACCGCATGTCCGCGCAGATCGAGGTGTCGGGCGATGACGAACCCGTCGCCGGCGTTGTTCCCCTTGCCGCAGCAGACGACCACGGTCCCGTCGATGCCCAGCCGGCAGAGCACGTCGGCCGCGCCCCGCCCGGCGTTCTCCATCAACACCAGGCCCGAAAAACCATATTCCTCGACTGCCATCCGATCGGCGAGTCGGCACTGTTGGCGGGACAGGATCGGCTGTTGCACGGACGAAATCCTCCATTAGCGGTTGTCCAAGTATTACTCCCCTCGCCCGCTTGCGGGAGAGGGGCAGGTGGTGAGGGCAGCCGCAAAAAAACTCCATAGTTATTCTTGGACAACCGCTTAGCGGGGTTTCTCGACTACCTCGAAGGCCGAACCATTGATCCGCCGCAGTTCTTCATGCATCGCCGGGATTCGCGGATCGGGCGCGACCGAGATACACCATTCCAGCCCGTTGTCGGCCACGAACATGCCGTACTTTTTCAATCCCCTGAGGATTGTTTTGACGTTTGGCGAGAAGCCTTTGAGTGGATAATCGGCCTTGAGCCGGATTCGCTCGCCCATTCGCGGCAGGTTGGGGTCGGTCAGGGTGCTGGCGTAGTGTGTGGCCGGCGCGACGTACGCTTTGCGCGTGCGCCGCACCGTTGCCCGCATGGCGTGCTTCACCGCGCCGCGTTTCAACTCGTCGTGGCGGACCACGGCGGGAAAGATCGGCAGCCCGGCGGCGTCGGCCGAGGTCCAGCCGTCGGGCCGCAGTTTGTTCGATCTCAGATCGAACACCGAGGCCTGCGCTACCTGCCACCCCTCGTCCGTCCGCAGCGCCTGGAAGAACTCGTAAAGCATGCCGCCCGCCGGATCGACGACGATGGCGTGCCGGTCGCCGCGCTCTCCGAGTCTGTCGCGCTGCACGTCCTCGAGGGTGACTTTCTTGCCCCGGTAGTTGACCGGCCAGCCCTCGATGGGCAAGTTGTCGGGGATGGGAAACGGTCCCTTGTCCGACTCGTCCGGATAGGCGGCGATTTTTACCGGCACGCGCTCCTGGTCCGAGGGGACGATAATGAAATTCAAGTCTCGATTTTGCCGCAGCGGCTTATCGGCCCCGATCGAAGCGATGATTTTGCGCGAGTTCGGATGCACCGGCCACTTCGACACGTCCTGGTTCCAGGGATTGTCGGGCGGGAAGACCTGCAAGTCGGCCAGAATCCGGTCCGCCTGCGGCGTGTTGAACATTACCGGTTTGGAGGGCGAAGGCGCCTTGGTCTTGGCCCGGCCGCGATTGGCCCCCGCATGCTGGGCGCGCGTCAAGGAGACAATCGCCAACAGACCAACTGCAACCGAAACATACGGCAGGAACCGGTTTCTTCGCGACATGGCGGCATCTCCGCGACAAAGGAACGCTGGGCGCGAGCAGACAGCCGCTATTTTAGCATTTCCATGCCGACTATATAATGGGGTCGGAAACCGGAAACAGGAACGCCGCAAATGCCGATCCGCGAATGAGCCTGCTTGGATTGCGGCCGGGAGTTCGAGGAGTTGGTTCGCCGTTGCGAGCGGAATGAATAGTCATGCAAAAAACGACGCCCTCGAAGCGGTGCTGCTCGTCGTCGCGGCGCTGCGGCGGCTCGGCGTTAAATACTATCTTTGCGGCTCGCTCGCCGGCACGTTCTACGGAATTGCCCGATCCACGGCCGGCGTGGATTTGGTCGCCGACCTGTTGGAGAAGGCGCGTCGCAAAGCGGAAACCGATTCCCGATGACGGAAAAGCCCCCAAAACCGCCGGAGCCCGAGTATCGCTGCCCGGGTGAAAGTCTGCCCATATCCCGCGCGGTCCATCTGGGGCGGCTGGCCGCCTTCTATCCGGCCTGCCGCGAGTGTCCGCATAGGGAGGACACTGGTTCGCTCTCGCCGCGGCAGGTGAAGCAGTTGCGGGAAACCGCCGCCCCCGGTCGCCCCCGGCCGTTGTTTCACGACGAAGGGGCCGGCGGGATGTTTCTCCACGATTTCACGCCGAAAGACGCGCGGCGCATCGCCGCCGCCTTCGGGGCGATGGTATATCCCGACACCGCCAGCCCCCGCGTCGTCCTCGCCGGCGACGGCCGGCCGCTGTGCGCCGAACTGACGGCCGCCGCCGCCGAGGGGATTCGTTTCAGCGGCTGCGATCTGATCGACGTCGGACCCGCGACCGCCGCCTGTCTGGCCTATGCAATAAAACATTTGCAAGCGTCGGGGGGCGTCCTGATCGGCAATCCGGGCGCGGCGCCGCGCGAGGTCGGCATGCAGTTTTGGACGTCCCGACCGGGGCCGCTCTCGATCGGAGCCGGGTTGGAATCGCTGGCGCGATTGACCGACGCCGACACGGAGCGACCCGCAAGACGCGCCGGGGGAATGGGCCGTTTTCAGGCCGAAGTGCCGTACCTGGCGACAATCGCGGAACATTACCACGCATTGCGGCCGTTGCGGGTGGCGGTCGATTCGGCCTCCCGGCCACTGGTCGGCTATCTGAAAAAACTCGCCGCGCCGGTGGCCTGCCGGTTCGTTCCGCCGCAGGGCCGGGGCGGCGATCCGTCCGATCAAATACGCGCGGACGACGCCCACTTCGGAGTGCGAATCGACGGCGACGGCGAGACCTGCCGAGTATTCGACGAGCGGGGGCGCGCGGCGCCGCCGGAAAAAATACTGCAATTGCTGTCCCGGTTTATTTGCCCGGAAGCGGCATTAGCTCCTCTTATGAAAACCCGCGCCGATGTCTCGGCCGACATGTGGGAACGGAAGGCCGTATTGGGCTTCGGTCCCGGCGCTCGATACTGGCATGTATTGTCGGGCGTGCCGGCGCCCGACGCCTTGATGACCGTCACCTGGCTGCTGAAAATCCTCAGCCGCGACGACGCGCCGCTGTCGGCGGTCCTCGACCGAGAGGTTTTAGCGGTGTAAAATTGCGGTTTTCGTTGCGAGGCCGCCAACGGCTTACCTCCGCGATCGCAGTCGGGGGACGTTTTTACTATCCACCGCCCACTAGCCACCGCCCACTAGTCCCATGTCCGACCAATTGCTTGCCGACCGCACCAGTTTGTTCGACACTTCCGGAATTCGCAAGGTGTTCGACCTTGGCGCGAAGCTGAAAGACCCGATCAATCTATCCATAGGTCAACCCGATTTCGACGTGCCCGAGGCGGCCCGCCGCGCGGCGATCGAGGCCATCGAGAGCCGCAAAAACAGCTATGCCCTGACGCAGGGGGCGCCGGTGTTGCGAGAAAAGCTCGCCGCCCAAGTCAAGCGGCAGTACAACCACGACGATCGCGAGTTGTTCGTCAGCTCCGGCACCAGCGGCGGTTTGCTGTTGGCGCTGATGGTGCTGGTCAACCCCGGCGACGAGGTAATCGTCTTCGATCCCTATTTCGTGATGTACGACTCGCTGCCGGCGTTGGTCGGCGGCAAGACGATACACGTCGACACGTATCCCGATTTTCGCATCGACCTGAATCGCGTGGCCGACGCGATCACGCCGCGGACGAAGGCGATATTTTTCAACAGTCCCGCCAACCCGACGGGCGTGACGGCCGACGACGAGACGGTCCGCGGGCTGGCCGAATTGGCCGCCGAACGGAACGTGGTGTTGATCAGCGACGAGATATATCGCACCTTCGCCTACGACCGGCCGCCGGTTTCGCCGGCCAAGTACAATCCGCGCACGCTGGTCGTCGACGGGTTCAGCAAGACCTACGGGATGACCGGCTGGCGGTTGGGGTTTGTCCACGGCCCGGCGGAGATCGTCCGCGAGATGATCAAGTTCCAGCAGTACACGTTCGTCTGCGCCCCGCACCCGTTCCAGTGGGCCGGCGCGGCGGCCATGGACCTGGACATGAGCGCTTATGTGAACGACTATCGCCGCAAGCGCGACATGCTGCTGGCCGGATTGGCCGACGATTACGAAATCGTGAAACCGGAGGGCGCCTTCTACGCCTTCCCCAAATTGCCCTGGGGCTCCGGGCTGGAGTTCGTCACCGCGGCGATCGAGAAACACCAGCTTCTGGTCATACCCGGCAACGTCTTTAGCCGCGCCGACACCCATTTCCGCATCTCCTACGCAGCCGACGATCGGGTGATCGAACGGGGCGTTGAAGCACTGCGGGAACTGGCGCGGAATCGGCCCTAATGCGTTTTGCCGCCTCGCTTTAGCGGCCGCTGGACACTCGTCCTCAAGTGCGGCAATCGACATAACCGATACGATTTATGCGCGACTATCGGCTGAGGTTGCGCGCTTAACGTGTTTTCGATCGGCGCCACTGCTGGACAGGCCGGCAGTTGCGCTCATTAACATGTTGTTTCGGTTCCATACAAGCGAGTATTTGCCATGTGGCTCTCACAATTGCTCGTCGCGGCGGCGATCGCGGCCCAAGCGGGGACCGACGCCGCGGCGGCGACCACCGTCATCCGGCACCGCACGTTTGCCATTCCCTATCAGTTGCATGAGGCGAAGGACGAGGCCGCCCAGCCGGTCGAGGTGCAACTGTTCGTCTCCACCGATCGCGGGGCAAACTGGCGGTTCTACGCCAAGGGTCCGGTCTCGCAGAAGCACTTCATGTTCCGCGCCGGCGGCGACGGCGAGTATTGGTTCGCCATTCGCATGATCGACCGCTCGGGCCGGGTGCGGCCGGCGTCGATCTCCGGTCCGGGTCTGAAGGTCGTGGTCGACGCCTCGGGCAAGACGCAGCCGAAAACCGAGGCCCAACGCCGCACGACCAAGAAGGCCGAGCAAACGCCGAAAGGTTCAGTGGCCGTCGCCGTCAATCCGCCGATCGGCAACCGGCACGACGCCGACGCCGACGCCGACGCAAACGCCGAGCGCCCTCGGATGGTAAACTCGCGGCTCTTCGAGTTGGAATACGAAATCGACCAGATCGGTCCCTCGGGCATCGGCCGGGTCGAGCTTTGGGGCACCCGCGACGGAGGCCGAACCTGGCGCAGCTTCGCGCTGGACGACGACAACCGAAGCCCCATGCTGGTCAGCGTGCCCGGAGAGGGGATTTACGGCTTTTGCGTGACTGTGAGCAACGGCGCGGGGCTGGGCGGCAAACCGCCCGCGCCGGGCGATCGGCCCGAGCTGCTGATCGGCGTCGATCTGACCAAGCCCGTCGCGCGGATCGTTTCGGCCAAACAAGGCGTCGACGGCGAGACGGGCCATCTGATCATCTCCTGGCAGGCGGACGACCGGATGCTGGCCGACCGGCCCGTTTCGCTCTTCTATAGCGAGGGCGTTGCCGGTCCGTGGCGGCCGTTGGCCGAAGGTCTGGAAAACAGCGGACGCCACGCTTGGCGGATCGACGAGCAAACGCCGGCCAGTTTCTATCTGCGGATGGAAGTCCGCGACGTGGCGGGCAACGTCTGCACGCACGAAATGAGCGAGCCGGTGGAGATCGACCGCTCGCTGCCGAAGGTCCGCATCCGCGGCGTTCGGCCGCTGGGCGGACATTAGAATGAATAGCGGCCGTCGGCGCGACGGCCCGGCCTGCTCCACTAGCCGCCGTGCCGGCGGCTGCTAAACGTTCCCCCGCCCCTCGCCCCACGATCCAAGCCCCTATATACTACGGGCATGGCCGACAAACCCATCGCGGCGATCGACTACCTTGCCAAAGCGGAGAAATATCCGCCGCCGGCCGTCTGCGCGCTGTTCGGCGACGAGACGTTCCTGCGGCGTCAGGCGATTCTCGCCCTCCGCGGCGCGGTGCTCGGCGGCGGCGACGGAGATTTTTCGCTGACCACGTTCGAGGGCCGCGGCACTCAACTCCGCGACGTGCTCGACGAGCTTTCGACCGTGGCGATGTTCGGCGGCCGACGGCGATTGGTGGTGGTCGAAGGGGCCGACGATTTTGTCTCCCGCTGGCGGGCGGAGTTGGAAGATTACGTCTCCAGGCCCGGCCGCAACGGAGTGCTGGTCCTCGATCTTAAAACGATGGCGGCCAACACGCGACTCTACAAGATGATCGCCGCCGAGGGACTGTTGATCGACTGCCGTCCGCCCGCTCCGGCACGGTTGACAAAATGGCTGATTGATCGGGCCAGCCGGCGGCACGACTTTCAACTTTCTCCGGCGGCCGCCGACGCCCTGACCGAAATTGTCGGCCCGGAATTGGGGCTGCTGGACCAGGAATTGGCCAAGCTCGCCTTGCTGGTCGGCGAGGACCGCAAGATCGCGCCCGAGACGATTGAACGCAACGTGGGCGGATGGCGGGCAAGAACCACCTGGGAGATGCTCGACGCCGCCTTGGACGGAAAAGTCGCCGAGGCAATGCTGCAACTCGACCGCTTGCTCTGCTCGGGCGAGCAGCCGATCGGGATACTGGCGCAAATCTCCGCTTCCCTGCGTCGCTTCGCCGCCGCCACGCGGCTGGTCCTTCAGGCCGAAGCGGGCCGAAAACGCGCCAACCTCCGCGCCGCGCTGGAGCAGGCGGGCGTCCGTCCGTTTGTCTTGCAGAAGGCCGAACGGCAACTGCGCCTGCTGGGCCGGCGCCGCGGCGCCAAACTCCACCGCTGGCTGTTGAAGGCCGATCTAGACCTGAAGGGCGAAAGCGCGATGCCCCCACGGCTGATCCTCGAACGGCTCATTCTCCGCATATCCGCCCCGCAGGCAAAGGCGCCATGACGAACCGCCGCCGGCCGCACGTCGAACCTCCTTTGCCGCTGCTGATAACCGGCGTGGCGGGCGTGGCCGGCTACAACGCCATGCACTATTTCGCCGCGAAATATCCGGGCCGCGTCGTCGGCATCCGCCAGGTGGACAACTATCGGCTGACCGGCCCCGGCGTGGTCGCCTGCAACGCCGAGGACCGCGAAGGCTTGGCCCGCCTCTTCGACGAACACCGCTTCGCCGCCGTGCTGGATTGCGCCGGCAACTGCGCGCTGAAGCCGTGCGAGTTGGACCCGGCGTTGGCCTGGCGGGTGAACGTCGAGGGAGTGCGAAACCTGCTCGCGCAGACCGCGCCGCGCGGCGTCCGGTTGGTGCATCTCTCTTGCGATTTGGTGTTTTCCGGCGCCGACGGGCGGGGCGGCTACGTGGAGACCGATCCGCCCGACCCGGTGACCGTCTACGGCAAGACGATGGTCGCCGGCGAGGAAGCGATTCTGGCGGCCGACCCGACCGCCTGCATCCTGCGGATGTCGCTGCCGATGGGCGTCAGCTTCAACGGCCACGCGGGGGCCATCGACTGGATCGCCTCGCGGTTCAAAAAAAACCGGCCCGCCACCCTGTATTTCGACGAAGTCCGCACGCCGACCTACACCGACTGTCTGAACCGGCTCTGCGAACTGATGCTTTCCAACCGGCTCAGCGGCATCTTTCATGCCGGAGGCCCCCGGCGGCTGAGCCTCTATCAGATCGCCCAGATCATCAACCGCGTGGGTGGATACGATCCGAAATATCTGATGGGCATCCCGCGGATCGAGGCCGGGCCGGTTCCCCCCCGCGCAGGCAACGTCACCATGAACAGCGGCAAGCTGATCGCCGCGCTGGGATACGATCCGTTCACACCTTGGCCCTACTGCGACGCGCTGATTCCCACTCATCGCCATTGGCACCGCGAGCGTCCGGCGAACGAGCCGCGGTCCCCTAAATATCTGCACAAAGTGCTTTGCGTGAATCCGTTATTGTAGCCGTGGCACACATGTCGCGGCGATATGGATTGCTAACGGAAAATTAGTTTGACTCAAACGCCCCTGCCGAGTAACATGGAAATGCTCGATTTTTTCCCGGTCTAAACGCACATGTTGGCGAAAAACCGCATTTTTATCGCGCTGGTTTCGTTCGGCTACTTGCTGACGATCACCGTTTCGGCGCTGTTCCACACCCACGGCGACGGGGGAAACGCCCGCGCTTGCCGCGGCGAGTCCTGCGCCGCGTCGCACTCGACCGATTGCGGCGTTCCCGGCGAGGAACGGCCCCGGCCGAAATCACCGGGCGATTGCGAGCATTGCCCGGTCTGCCAATTTCTGGCCCAACAGCCGGCCCCGCCGGCGGAACTGCCTCCGCCGGAAATCGAGGCGGCGGTCGATGAGATCGTTGAGTCGGCGCCGGTTGCCGCTTTTCTCGGGGCGACGACGGCGTGGTGGAGCCGCGGCCCGCCGTCGCGCGCGTAAACATCTCCGTGTGTTTTTTCTCTATTTTCCTGGCGCGCGGAATCCGCGTACGACGGTTTCTGTTCCGCGCCGGTGGAACTCGCACTTTAATTGGAGGCGATAATGTTTGCGCGACGGAACAATAACAATATATCGGCTGTCAAGAAACACCCTCGCGATCGAGGCCGCGGGGCGTTTCCCGCATCCCCGCATCCCCGCATCCCCCAATCCCTGCCCCTATATGGCTTCACATTAGTCGAGCTTTTGGTCGTGATAACGATCATCGGCATCTTGATCGCGTTGTTGCTGCCGGCGGTGCAAGCGGCCCGCGAGGCGGCGCGGCGCATGTCTTGCGGCAACAACATCAAGCAGATCGGCCTGGGGCTGCACATGTATCACGACACGTTCGACATGCTGCCGGCCGGCTGGCGGGGATACGACACCGGCGGCGAGCCGTTCTGGTTCGGCTATCCCGGCTGGGCATGGAGCGCCAGCATCTTGCCCTACATGGAGCAGACGTCGCTATACAAATCGCAAATCCGCTTCGACCTGCCGATCACCGACCCCGAAAACGATCTGGTCCGCGTGGCGAGGATCGGCATTTTCCGCTGCCCCTCGGACGAAAACGACAACGACGCCTTCGAGTTGACCGGCGGAGAGCCGTCGGTCGGCCCGGTCGATTTTCCTGTCGTGCTTGCCACGGGCAACTACATCGGCGTGTTCGGCACGGTGGATTTCCACAACGTTTGCGATACCGACGCCGCGGACTTCAACGGCTGTCGCGGCGACGGCGTTTTCTATCTCAACGAACAGGTCCGTTTCGGCGACATTCGCGACGGACTGAGCCAGACGCTGATCGTCGGCGAGCGGTCGTCGAAACTGGCGCCCTCGACTTGGGTGGGAGTGGTGACCGGCGGCCAGCACGGCGTGGCGCGGGTCGTCGGAGTGGCCGCCTATCCGCCGAACTCGGAGGAGGAAGCCGAGCACTATTTCCACAACTTCAGCAGCTATCATCCGGCCGGAACGCATTTCCTTTCCGGAGACGGATCGGTGCGGCTGATGCCGGAAAGCATCGACGCCGGAGTTTACAAGGCCCTTTGCACGCGAGACGGGGGCGAGATAATCCCGGGCAACGAGTACTGACAAATCGGTTGGGGTGGCAGTTCAACTGCCATCCCAGCAAGTCACCCCAGTAAGATTAGCGAGTCGCTTCCGTGGACCGCTCCGCGACGCGGGTGCCCAACTCGACGACCGGACCCGAGGGATCGGCGCCGCCGGGTCCGCCTTGCAGCGCGGCCAGTCGCGCGGCTAACTGCGGTTGGCGGTTGTCGAGGTTAAAAGAGCGTTGATAGTTGGCCAGCGCTTGGGCGGCGTCGCCGGCGTCCTCGCGGATTTTACCCAGCGCGCTGAGCGCTCGGGTATTGTTGGGATCGACGGCCAGCGCTTCGATCAGTATTTCCTTGGCCGCCTGGCGGTTGCCGTATTCCTCGTTCAGCCGGGCCAGCTCGACCCGCGCGTCGGCCAACCCCGGTTGCCGCTGCGTCCAACCCTCCAGCAATCGGAAGGCCTCGTCCTTGCGTCCCTGCTCGGCCAGCAAGACGGCCAGCCCACGGTAACATTCAACGTGGTTGGGGTTTCGGTCCAGGCAGAGGTTGTAGTAGTTTTCCGCCTGATCGAGATCGGACTGGCGCCGCTCCAGCCGTCCCAGGCGGTGATACGTGGCGGCAAGGTTGTAGTAGCCGTTTGGATTGGTCGGGTCGGCGTAGGTGGCCTCTTGGAACTGCTGCAATGCCTGCTGATATTGCGACTGTTCGAAGAGCCGCACACCCTCGGAGTTGCGGCCTTGCGCGGCGAAGCTGCCGCAGCCGACCAGGCTGATGAGCAAACCCATTCCGGTCAGCCGCAAGAGATCGATCGCGGAAAGGCCGCGGTCCGCACGTCGGCAGTTAGGGCAAGTATCCATAACGGGGCGAGAGGATAGCGGCCCTCGCCGCCCGGTTCAAGAGCAATTTTTCACGCGGGATGTAAAATTAGGCGACCTGGGAAAGTTGCGGCGCCGACCGGCGGCTTATCCGACCATAGTCGGAATCGCTGGCGCCGCGGTCGATATTTCGACGCTCGGCATTGCACCGGGCGCGTGGGGCTGATCTGCTTGGGGGGCCGGTTCGGACTTCGTCTCTGGCCGATTCGATTTCACGTAGCCGAGAGACTTGATCACCTCCAGCACCTCGCTGCATGTGGGAAACATCCGTCCGCTGGTGCGCTTGTAGTTGTCCATCGCGCTCATAAACTCGATTTCGTCGAGCGTATAGTCGCGTTCGCAGGTTGTCGGATCGATCTGGCGGCGACGGTTCACCTTCACGCGGCGTTGGGCCACCCGGCGTTCCACGCTCACCGCTTCGCTTCGCGTGCGGCGGTCAGCGCCGGCGCGGCGGTCGGCTTTGTTGCGGCGGTCGACCGTAATCGTCGCTTTCGCCTTGGCTGCGGCTTTCGACTTGGCCGCAGTCGCACTTTTGGTCGTCGATGGTTTCTGTTTGCCCTTTTTCGTCGTCGATTTCTTTCTGGCAGCCACGAATCGAGCCTCCACTATCAAAAACCACGGGATATTCCGCGTCAATGTAGATAGGATACATCATGGTTGACAAAAGTCACCAAAAAACGAGTTGGGAAAAGGAGTCGGGCGAGGAAAAGACCGCCGGTTTTTCCGCGCCGCCGAAAGGAGAGGGGGACGCCGATCGCGCCAAAAGGGACGGTTGTAGCGAATTTGCAGGGGCAGGAAATCAGAAACCGGCGTGTTGGGGCGGCGGTTAAACTGCCGCCCCAGCCGTGAAATCGGCTAGCGGCGGATCGACTCGCTCACGTCGCGGCAAATGTCGCGGAGTTCGCTGATGGAGACGTCGTGCAGTTGTTTTCCGCGACGTTCGAGCCGCTCGTTCAACTTGACGGCGGTTTCCTGCATGAAGCCGTGCGTTTCGCGGCTCCCGCCCAGCAAGAAAAAGTTCTTTCCCCTGGTGATGCGGGTTTGCCCGTCGTCGGCGTCCAGTCCAAGCCCGAGGAGGGCTGCTGATTTGCGGGCTTCGTTGGCGGCTTTCACGGCAGTCGTTCGAGGAAGCTAGGTTTTTTTTCTGTGGAAGAATTGCCGTAAGGCGTCGGCGGCGGCTGCGCCGCTGCTGTCGGTGGTCGGTTTGGGTTTGAACTTCAGCTTGCCCGTGCCCTTTTTTTGCGGCGGCCGTTCATTCTCATTTTCATCGGTCGCTTCTTTTTCTTCTATCGGCGTTTGCGTCGGCAAGGATGACGTGTCGGTGAGGCTTTTGCCCGCCATTGTGTCGCCCAAGGAGACCGGCTCTTGGCGCGTGGGCGTCGAGTCCGAGACGCCGCCGTCCTCTTCTAGCCAGCCGCTGATGTCCATATCTTCGGTAAGCGAGGGGGAGGAATCGGCGGTGCGGGCGGCGGCTTCGTGGATGCTGTGGACCTTGGGCTTCTTCTTTCCGCCCACGCTGACGGCCATCTGCACCTCGAACCCCAACATTCCCACCCGGACGCGGTCGCCGTTGTGCAGTTCGCATCGCCGAGCAATCCGCTGATCGTTGAGGAAAGTGCCGTTGGTGCTGCCGCAGTCCTCGATGGTGGCCGCGCCATCGGCAACCCGGATCATGCAGTGTTTGCGGCTGACCATGCCGCTCTGCGGCCGCAGATGACATTCCTCGCCTCGCCCGATAAGAAAGCTATCGCGGGCTATGGGGATCTCCGTGCCCGCCAGTTTGCCGTTGAGTACGACGAGCTTGACTTCCATGGTTGCGTCCCCGCAAAGGACGAACATTCCCGCTTGCCGCCGGGACACCCCCGCGGCCTACCGAAAAGGCGGAAATATCGGAAAAAGAGATGAAGGAACGGTATGAGGCGACGCGCTTATAGTATTGATGTTATCAAGTTCGCGGTCGGTAGTCAAAACATAATCTAGCTTCGACCTCGGTTTTTCGTCCAATCGGTTGAGGCATACTTTTCGCAAGCCAGCTCGGCGGCACGGCGACGTTCTTCCCCCGAAAGGGTCGAACCGTGCCACTCGACGGCCAGGACCTCCTCGATTTCCTCCAGCCATGCCGCCATCAGTATATCGGCATTGATCGACCTGCCTGAACGCTCTTTCAGGCCGTCAAGTTCCGGGGCGGCGGTGGAGCGGGCCAAAAGCACGCTGCCGTGTTGGAGGACGGCCCCGCGACGACGGCGCTGCGCGCTGCCGGCTATCTTAACACCCCCCGCGAGCACGTCTCCCAACGCACGGCGCTGAAAGCAAAGAAACGGCTCCTTGTTGACGGCGTTGCCCGACCGGCGGGCCGAATCCGCCATCGCGCAGGTATATAGCGCCGCTTGAATGTTCCATTGCCTTAACGTTGCGATTAGGCTTTCGTGGATTACCCGATATGTCCGCAGGCGATCGACGACCAGCGGATGTCCCTCCGGCACGGCGAGGCTGTAGGTCAGTTCCCGATCGTGCATGATGGCCCCGCCGCCGCTGAGCCGCCGGACCGTCGGGCAGCCGGCGCTGGGTTGATGCGACAGTCGATCGACATAGCTCTGAAAATATCCCAGCGACAAGGTAGGCTCCCGCCACTGATAGAACCGCAGCGTCGTTCTGCTTTCCGTGGCGGCGGACTCCAACAGCGCTTCGTCGACCGCCATGTTCCATGCGCCGTTGGAGGGAAGATCGACGAGAAGGCGGAAAGCGGAGGGATTGGGGATTGGGGTTTCGGGTTTCGGGTTTCGGATTTCGGGTAAATATTCCGAATCCGCCGCTTGCGGCTTCGCCCATTTTTGCGAATCAAAAGAAGTCATATCGGTTCAATACATTCCCACAGAAAATTATCGTAACCGTTCACGGACCGGGGACTGGCTCATTTTTTCGCCCTTTCAAGGGCGAAAAAATGTGCCTGTCCCCTTCACCGCCGAGGGGGACAGTCCCATTTTCGCGGTGAACCGCGAAAATCGGGACAGTCCCC